>JABGTJ010000035.1 GCA_018691345.1 Methanobacteriota archaeon | reverse complement strand
TGGCTGCTCAGGCTGGCGATGTAGCTGCCCAACTTCACGCATTGACCGGCGAGGTCATGATTGTCGATACTCCGGGTCAGGTCGAATTGTTCGCCTTCCGTGAAGCAAGTAATCACCTCATCGAAGTCCTTGGTCGTGAGCAATCAGCCATCATTTACCTCTTTGATCCAATGCTTTCTCGCTCTCCGTCTGGATTCGTTTCTCAAATGCTGCTCTCAAGTATTGTCGAATTCCGACTTGGATTACCGACGAAGAACTTCCTTTCAAAGTCAGATCTATTAGAACCGGATGAACTTGAGAAGATTCTTGAATGGTCTGAACGTCTTGAGATTTTGGAAATGGCACTCTACGATGAAGCAGGTGGACAGCGAACTGAGTTCGCAATTAACCAACTGAGAATGATGCAAGAATTCGCTCAAGCGCCCGGTCTTACGCCTCTATCTTCTGAACTTGAAGAAGGTCTTGCAGATATCCTGACTTTTGCTCAAGCATTGTTCGGTGGAATGAGCGATGCACGCGACGGATTCGCCAGTGACATTGAGCATGAAAAGAATTGATTGGCAATTTTTCAACTCATAACACTTAGAAGCCTCCTTTCAATGGAAGGCTCATGGCACAACACCTGCTTGCAATAGACGATGTCGAAGAAGACTTCAAGAAGATTTTGAAATGGGCGATTGAATTCAAACGACTTTGGAAGCAGGGCGACGAAGTTGCTCAGAACTTCATGCCGCTCGACACTTTGGCCATTGGTTCGATTTACGAGAAGCCATCAACACGCACTCGAGTTTCTTTTGAAGTCGGCATTAACCGCCTGGGTGGCTATCCTTTGACGCTCTTGAAAAACGATATCCAACTTGGCAAATCCGAAACGGTCGGAGACACCTCGCAAGTTCTCTCACGTTTCTTAGGCGGAATGACCTACCGATGTTTTGCACACGCAGATGTTGTTGAACTCGCTAAATTCGCAGACGTCCCAGTCATCAACGCTCTTTCTGACAAGCATCATCCTTGCCAGGCAGCTGCAGACCTCATGACTGTACTGGAAAATTTCGATGACTTGGAACACCTCAAAGTCGCTTGGGTTGGCGATGGAAACAACGTACTCCATGACCTGATGTTGGCCTGCGCTATGCTCGGAATCGACATTCATTACGCCATCCCGAAGGGATATGAACCGGATGAAGAAGTTGTCAAGCGTAGCCAAGCACTCGCAGAAAAGAACGGAAGCAAAGTGGTAGAGACGAACGATCCTGTTGAAGCAGTTACGGATGCGCATGTCGTTTACACGGACGTGTTCATTTCCATGGGTGAAGAACACATGAAAGATAAGATCAAATCGTTCGAAGGTTTTCAAGTCAATGAAGAGTTGGTTTCACACATGGATGATTCCTGGAAGTTCATGCACTGCTTACCTGCGCACAGGGGCGACGAAGTAACGGATTGGGTTATGGACCACAAGCACTCGATTGCTTTTGACCAAGCCGAAAACCGTATGTGGGCTCAAATGTCATTACTTGCTTACTTCATCAACGATGGAGCATGGGAAGCCATGGGCGAGTTCATGAGCATCGAATAATCATACGAACATCGTAAGTATGAATCCCATTAGTCCAAGCAGCATTGCCACTCGGATTCGGCCTGAAACCAAGACATCTTGACCTTGGAACAGTGGTCCGTTCAAAGTAATCAGCACTAGAATTGCTGGCGTCTGCATGACGAGTCGACCAAACCCAAAAGGCCCCTTCCAATAGGGGATATACAAACACACGAGTCCGGCCATGATGAAAACATAGGCTAACATCCGAGCACGCTCCAAGCCGATCTTCATTGGTAACGTGTATCGCTCGCCTGCATCTGCGAGCATGTCTTGACAATCTTTGACAATTTCTCGTGCTAAGTTGGTGAAGAAAACCACTCCTGCAACCAGGAACGAAAGGCGTGTGATGGAATCAACAGTGGCTGCTCCGTACAAGATGACTGCAGCGACCATAAGCGAAATCGAAACATTTCCAATGAGCCCCTTCGTTTTGGTTTCAGGCCCTAAATCATAGGTCAACATCAGTGCAACAGCAACGATGTAAATGCTTGCTAACGGCCACCAAGTTGCATCATTTTGGATAAGGAGGTACACGCCACCCGCCATTAAACTAAAACTGAGAATCCACAAAACTACGACAAATTTCTTCGCTGCCTCAAGGGTGATACGTTGAGATGGCAGAGGTCGGTTTGGGTGTGCTTGGGCATCAATTGCAGCATCTTTGATATCGTTCATTGCGTTTCCAGCGCCCATGAAGGCGAGAACAGAAAGGATTTGAATCGCAACTGCAGTCATCTGTTGTTCGGTTAGAGATGCATTGAGCCCAAAAAGAGCGCCAAGTGGAACTGTTATTGCTGCAAGCACCATGTTTTTTGGACGCATCAACTCAATGAACGCCCGAACATCTGCCGACATGCTACTCCCTAAGGAGCAAAGGTCTTGATTCCTTTGTCCTAAGCGCTGGCTATCGACCAAACACAGACACGCATGCGGAATCCGCCGATGTCTGTTCCTTCATCAAATCCAACTTTGACAAATCGTCGGTCCCGAGCGAGAACATTCCCGAGTTGATTCATGGTAGCTCCCCAACGGAACCGTTGGTTGACATGGTCCAGAATATCAGTTGTGTTCGCTTCGCCAACACTCGAAAGATAGGTCGAAATTTCTTGACGCAATCGTTGGGTTCGACTCATCAGGCCTCACCTCGTATTGCAATTTGACTACGTCGAGTGAGTCCGGCCACCGTCGTGCTCACCAGAGATGTGCCCGATCCGCCGGGTCGATGCCATGGTTGCCACCCAACAGCGGCAAACCGAGATGGGAGCTTACCGCTGGGGTGGGCATAGAGTGTTGTCGATTTCTCTGCCCATGCGGCAGTCGTCGAGTTTTCCATTGATGATTTCATATCACCGAGTTTTAGGTTTTCCAAAGGGTCAAGGTTGTTGTCCATGAATCAAACTGTACGGCACCAGTATATCAAGCGAGGAAACACCCCACGTTTGAAAGTCAAGGGTTGAAAGTATCGCAGCCACCTCTTTTTCACTTTCAACAAAAACTGAAAGTGAACGGCAAAGTGTGCTTTCTCATACCCCTCTACAACCTGCTAAAGCGAGATGGCTAAATACGGGGTGGCGGTGGCAGAACCATCCACGCTCGTATAGTGTAGTGGCCCATCATGAAGGACTCTCATTCCTTCGACCCGGGTTCAAATCCCGGTACGAGCACTAAATACCAT
>JABGTJ010000043.1 GCA_018691345.1 Methanobacteriota archaeon | reverse complement strand
CATTCAAGGGTGAGATTGAGTGTTTCGTTGGACACATCTGCGGCTTTGAAAGCAACCGGCGCTGCACAAGTCACGCTGCCCCATTGGATGGTTTCATTCGTACCATCAGGACAAACCACATCGTAAGGTGAAAACACTGGAGTTGGTTGGTCATCTTGGTTTCCACCGTTCGTGTTGTTTTCTTCGAAGGAAGCATCGTCAACAATGCTTGTGTTGTCTGTGACCGATTCCTCAGAAGTCCCAAAGCATCCCGAAAGTGGAGCCATAAGGAAAAGCAGGCACATGAGTACAGCCAAGCGTTTCATCATGAATCTCCCAGTAAACACCGCTATATGAGTGTAAGAGGTTCGAATAAACTGAATATGCGGCGAGTTTAAGAATTACCGACCAATGCGAGTTTCATGTCTATCATAGCAGCATACAACGAAGCCTGGGAAAACGCAGATGTCGACGCACTTGCAAACATCATTCACGATGATTGCGTGTTCAACCCTCACGTCGGTGGCATTACTATGAGCAAATCCGACATTCTTGGATTCGTCAGTGGCGGAAGCCCACCGAAAGGAGAAAACCAAAGAATTCTTTTCGAAAACGACGAAGTTGGCGTTGCTCACTCAATTGTTCACTTTGCAAACGACTCCGACTCTGAGGCTGTCATGTCTTTCATGCGATTCAAAGACGGAAAAATCATTCTCATGGAAACCGGTGCTACACCACTTTCCGATGATTACAAGCTCGTTGGAACCGAGTGAACCTTTCATCCGCACTCTTCACCTTGAGTGAAGATGAATTCGTATCAGCCTAAGAAGGCTGGATAGTACTGTTGCGTATACTGCACAGCACTCTCTTGAGGATAGCCTTGTGCGATCAAACCGTTGTAGTATTCACGAGCTGGGTCTGGCTGAACTGGCGCAGGTTGGGCAACGGGTTGCGCTGCTGGCTGTGCCGCCATGCTTGGCATAGCAACGGCTGCTACAGGTTGAGCGGCCATGTTCGGCATACCTCCGGCGATTGGCGCTGGAGTGTTGCTGTAATTTGGCATCATGACTGCAGGTTGAGCGCCCATGTTTGGCATTGCTGGCAATGCTCCACCCATAGGGGCAAAGGTGCTGTCGGTCCAATTTTTATCAATCACTTCACCTTCTGGCTTACGAATAAAGAAGAAGGCAAGTCCTGCAATGACGGCAACTGCTACTGCAGCGATAATTCCGAGGAACAACGTCGATGAGGAAGAAGCCCCATCGGTAGATGAAGCGTCTTTGATCCAACGCAGTGGGTCATCAGGATAAGCATCTGCTCCGTCGCTGACCTTCCAATCACCTGATGGGTTCGAGTAGCCGTCACCGTCTGCATCAAAGCAACCGGTTCGGTCTGTTGTTGAATTACCAGCACCGGAGACACAGGCGTCAGCGCCATCGGCGAGCGTCCATGAAGCATCAGGGTCAGAGTATCCGTCACCGTCGGTGTCTGTGCAGCCAATTCGGTCAATACTCGAGGAATCTCGAACGGTAGGACATGCGTCAGGAGTGATACCAAGTGGATTGTCACCAAAGCCGTCGCCGTCAGCATCAGACCATTGGGAGGCTTCGTCAGGGAAAGCATCGCCACCTAATTCGTAGCCCCATGTGATATCAGCGTTGGAGTATCCATCACCATCGGCGTCCATGCATCCAAAGCGGTCGGATGTAGAGTTACCAGGTAGTGCAGGGCATGCATCGGGTTGGTTTCCACTTTCATTGTCACCAAATGAATCCATATCCGCATCTTCCCATTGGGTCGGGTCGTTATCGAAGGCGTCCATGAAGTCGGCCCATCCATCTGAATCGGTGTCAAGACATCCGAGGATTCCTTGTTGCCAGGATGTACCAAATTGATTTGGACATGCATCTTGTTCAGTGGCTCCGTCAACAAAGATTCCGTTCCAAGAGGATTTACGGTCGTCCCAAGTTGAGTTGCCCCAGTTATCGCCAAATCCGTCTTCGTCGGAATCTGCCCATTGAGTTGCATCGTTCGGGAAAGCGTCAGCACCGTCTTCGATGTACCAACTGGAATCTGCATCTGAATAACCGTCTTCATCGGAATCAAAGCAGCCAAGACGGTCCACAGTCGAAGTGCCTTGTACCGTGGAGCAATCGTCAGGAGAAAGGCCTTGGAGATTATCTCCGTATCCATCAGTATCTGTATCCGCCCATTGCGTTACATCGTTCGGGAACGCATCATCTGAATTCGACCAACCGTCTCCATCGGTGTCAGGACAAGCATTCTTGCCTCCAAGAGTTGAGTTCCCTGCTTCATTCGGACAATCATCGTACGTGTCCGACCAGCCATCGCTGTCGGAGTCAAGACATCCGGTGGTACCGAGCGTCGATGTTCCTGAAGTCGTAGGACAATCGTCTTCGACATCGTCAAAGCCATCCGCATCATCATCAATGTCTTCGTCAGAATCACGGCAACCGTCACCATCGAGGTCGTTTGAGGAATCTGAAACCCATGTTGGTCGAGGAGGGTCATAGGAAGTGTATGGACAAATATCGTTCACATCGAGAACCTGGTCGTTATCATCATCTGGATCTTCAGCGTCGTCTTTACAGCCGTCGTTATCCCAATCACTCGAAGCGGAAGGGTTGGATGCGTCTTGCATGCTTGTCCAATTGAATTCACCACCACGAGGGCAAAGGTCAGGGAAGTTGTCGGTGAGTCCATCGTTGTCATCGTCTGAATCGCATGCATCGCCCTTGTCGTCCATGTCTGTGTTGGCTTGAGTCGGGTTTGATACCGTAGGACAATTGTCATCCACGTCAACGATGCTATCGCTGTCTGTATCCTTCAGCGCGGTCGGGTCAAAGGCCCAAATGAACGCATCTCGGCCACCGGTTGATGTGACCGATGTACCATCATGGGTCATCGAACCGGAGTAAGAACCGCCAACGCCGATTGAATCACTGAAGTTCACAGCAAGGCTCCATGCATAATCGTATTGAGAACCGCCTATTTGTTCAGCCCATTCAGCTGAGCCAGATGATGAAAGTCCAACCACGAATCCGTCGTGGTTGGAAGGGGTGAGTGTGTACGAACTGGCAGTGTGTTGAGCAATAATGAAACCTCCATACACGACCAAACCGTTGGAAGTAACTGCAAGGCCTTGAGGTTCATCCGCTTGACTGGAGCCAGATACGAACGCCCAACTGTTAGCCGACGAAACCGCTTCACGTACCACGAAAATATCGTTACCGCCATAGGAAGCAGTTGCAGACCATCCAGTGCCAGCGATCGTGCCACCGAACGTACCTGCATAGTAGGTGTCACCATTGAAATCCATTTCGATGTTCAAGATGATGGTTTGCTCATTCGGAGATCCGTATCCATCAAGGCCGACAAGAGCACCGCCTGCATCAAATTCAATGACAACAGCGTCGATGGTACCTTTCGCCAGATAACTGGTCGAACCCCATTGAGAAAATCCATCAGAAATGGTTGCAATCTTCACACCACCGTTGGTTGTTGGAGCAAGATCGAAAACTCGGTTGACACCGATACCGCCACCGCTGACAACCCAATTCAAACCGCCAGAGGCTATATCATAGTTTGCGACATAAACTTCCGCGTTCGAGACGTTCAATGGAACGCCACCAAAATCCGTTTCGCCTTGGAATTCACCAGTGAGCAGTACTTCACCACTAGCAGAAAAGCCGACACCAGTTGTGGAACTGTACTCGCCCGTTCCATTCACAAGCGTTTCAAGACCCCGAACCCATTGCCAATCGCCATTTGGAGTAGCAGTGGCAACGAACCCTTCAAAGTGGTAGCCAGAATTCGTATTGGTCAATATGATGTTCTGTCCTTGAATGCTTGGGAAAGCGATTTCACCGTAATAATAGCCGGAAATAGCAATATCGCCGGAGACATCAACCGCCACATCTGTTAGGAAGGAAAGACCTCCCCCACCATAACTGTGATCCGCTCCGAAAACAGATTGCCATACACCTGCATCATCGGCTATTGCCAAGAAAAATTCACCGTAATTGGCAAACGGCGAGGTCGGTTGGAGTGTATTTGTTCCAAAAGTGAGTGAAGCATTGAATTCCGAACCGATAATCCATCCGCCCGAAGCGAGTGCGGCAATATGATTCGCATCGATGCTTTGAGAGGCTGAACCTCCAGCGGAAAGATACGAGGAAGAAGTTCCCCGGCCTGAGGTGAATTGAACATCCTCAGATTCAGTTTCAAGAGAGTGTTCAACCTGAGCAGGTGATTCCATCACCATGATTGAGGCAAGCATCAAGAACGTGAGCATTAGGGCTGAGAAGGTTCTGCTCAAAGGGCGCATAGCATCACCACTACGCCGAGTGACATCAAACCTTTGCTACCAAGTGCGGGCGAGGACGCCTGAAAATAGTAATCATTCAAGGTTGGTTTCGAGCTGCAGCAAATCACTGTCACCAGCATCGATGATGCTGAGTGTGGAAACCGAAAAAGGCTTACCACATGCGGTTCCCAGTTCACGGTTAACCATGCTCGCACGGAATTTGGTTACTTCAGGGTGGTTCGCGTGCAATTCATCGATAAACTCGTTTGGGCAGTTCGCAGCAAAAATTACGACTTTCGCTTCACCACGAGCACACGCATCGAGTGCTTGGCGTTGTCCAAATCGTAGGTCTCCAGTTGCAATTGCATTCTTCAGTTGTCGGCTTAGGTCCATATTTTATTCCTCCATACTCCACATAGTTTCTCATGGGTAGAAAATCATTCTTCAGGGATGTAGTAGAGTTCAACACTACCGGTTCCAAGTGAAATTGGTTGTCCGACAATAATGTTCTCTGCAACGCCAGTGAGGTAATCCTTCTCACCGATCACACCGGCCTTGAGCAGGTGGTT
>JABGTJ010000034.1 GCA_018691345.1 Methanobacteriota archaeon | reverse complement strand
TCCAGTAAATCAAGTTCGGATTCGGGCCATAGCGCAGTGTATGCTTCATACCTTCGATGCGTCGCTTGCTTCACTGCCTGAATCGCTTCTAGCGTCATTCCAGCGACTGTACCAGGCCCCATGCCAATCAACAAAAGACCTGTTTCGGGAAGGTTTGGTAAAACATCAGTATCTTCCGCCATACTCAAACCTCCGACTCGCTTGGATAGAGCGAGTGCCATGCGTCATTTGAGTGTGCCGAGCGCGCAAACCCAACACTGGTTGGAATTGTGCAGGGCCAATCATTGGAACAGCAACCATGCCGGAGTCACTCGTTTGGAAGACGGACGCAGCGCCATACCAATCCTTGATTCAGCGCCTCCTCCATCGGACCTAATATGGAACGGAAATCCTCATCTTGAACTTGCTACTCAACCCAAGAGGCCAAGTCATTGGCTTGACCATTTTGATTCAGAACTAGCAGCAAAACACAGCGAGGACCTTCCACGTTCTTATGAAATTCAAGGCGATGTTTTGATTGTTAAACTTGAAGAGACCGTTTCCAAATACGGTGAAATGATTGCAGATGCCATGTTGACTCAACTTCCAAGCATCCGATTAGTTTGTGCAGATTTGGGCGTCAAAGGCGAGTATAGAGTACGAGAACTCCAACCTCTTGCAAGCCGGGATGGAACCGTTACGACAAGAACTCGAATCAAGGAAAACGGATATTTGCTTTGGGTAGACCCATCGAATGTGTATTTTTCATCTCGCTTATCGAATGAGCGAATTGAAACACTTGCGTCAGCAAATCACCTCCGGGCCCACCTCGAGCGACCGTTGGTTGTCTGCGACCCCTATGCCGGAGTTGGCCCGAGTATGGGTGCATTGTTGAGCGAAGACGGTCTGGTCTCCGGTTGCTTGGTCGGAGATTTGAACCCAGAAGCTTTTGAGTTGCTTGAATTAAATCTTGAACACCTTTCGCGCCGACGTAAAGATTCCCAAGGCAACCCCCCCTCTCCGCTTCAGCCGATGGAAGTCGCGTGCCGTGATGCTAAACAATGGCTACAAAATCCTCAGAACCTCGGGGTAGTGGACTTGTTGTTGGTCAACCTCCCACACCACAGTATTGACCACATTCCGACTCTACTCCCACTTTTGAAAACCAATCAAACAACCGTTCTCCGAGGGTGGGCAATCGTGGACAGAGCGGAGATTTTAGAAAAAGAAGATGATATTCGTAACAGCATTTTATCGCTTGGAGCACGCGTTGAAAAATTTGCATTCACCGAAGTCAAAGGATTTTCCACAACAAAGAGTTTCATGTGTTTCGAAGTATGGATGAACCTACCTGCCTAAGCGTTGAGTTCATCAAGCCGAACCTTGTCCGGTGAATCATGGAGAACACCGTTACCTGCGTTTGCGGCGTGAAAATTGATGTTGCTGGAGCAACACCGCGTAAAGACGGAACCAAAGTTTGGTGCAAAGTCTGCGGCACAGTATCCATTCATCACCGTAAGTGATTTTCATTCAGAACCGGCTTGATTAGTTTTCAAGTCCCATTCCTGCACGCATTCGTTCAAGATGCGCATGGGCGTGTTCGACAAAGAATCCGTGCATCAAGAAGCGGTAGGATAATCCAGTTGGCCCGACTAAAATCATCGGGAACCGGTTGTATGCGAGGTCGGCAAAGTTCGCTGCACCAATGATTTCATCCATTCGTAGTCCTACAGAATGGTCAAATTGGAACGAGTTGATGGCTGCCTCGTACTCTTTTGCAGTGAGCCAAAAGCAAAACGTTGTTTTGAACAGTTCATGGGCCGTTTCAAAATCAAGGAACTGCGTCCACTTCTTTTTTTTCGGCGAGTAATCCAGGCGTATTGGGTTCCAATTTTTCCAAGATAAATCGCTTTCAGCAATCGGCCAGTCGCCCCCCTCCATTTTCCCAAGGTCCCGCATGGTCATGAGAATACCCTGGTCGTGGTGGACGAAAGTTTGGACCATAAGGTCTTGAATTTCTTTCGGATAGATGTTTACGGAGTCAACCCCTTCTTTCCCTGAATTATCAATAACAAAGTTCAGGAGATTACTTTCGGTTTGAAAGTGCCTTAGAATCAAAATATTCGCCTCAGGCCGTACGAAGTGCTTCATGAAAAAGCAGATCTGCCATTGCAAGAAGCGGTGTGCTCTCCATTGTATAGGTGAGAGCCGTTTGAGATAGTATGTGATATGAAGTGTAGCGCTTAGAAGAATTTTCAATGTTGGAAGTACGACAACACGCAATGGGTTTTGCAAATCTTTGAGCCAGTATTCTTTGGCAGCCGTATCGAGTGGGAGGCTGTCATCTCCGCTTAACGCATCGCTTAGGGATGCAGGCATTCGGCCGTGGTTTTTTTGGAGAGCCTTCTCGAGCCGGCGCTGGGCTTTCCGCTCCTTTCGTGAAAGTGTTACTTCAGTTGAGGTCATGTTCCATTTCCTCCAATTGTAATCGATAAAGGCGAGCGACAACTTTTGCAGTTTTCACGATACGCTTGATGGCAGTTTCATTCACACAAACGCTGTCAAGTGTTGCATAAAACCTCTCCATATGTTCACTGTCGTTGTGCCCATGATAGGCCATGAAACTCGTGGAGTCTTCACCGAGGCCAGTTAATTCTTGAATTCGATCGGACCATGATGTAGCCATTTTTTCTCCCAAGCCTTCAATAATCCACATTGCTCCTAACAAATCGATAGGATTTGGTTGAGAGGATTGGTGCATAAGGAACCCATGGAGGGCCTCTGAACCAATGTTTTTCTCCATAGCGAGAATATCTTCGAGTACCCCGCCGGACGCAACGTAGTCTTTCTCAAGCATTTCGTAATCTCGATGCTCATCGACAGCATGGCTGATGATTGTTGAACGGATTTCACCGTGATTTCGGTCGAAGCTGCTTGCCGTTCTCGTGATCCATCGCGAGCCTTCAATCACTTGCTGGCGAATGTTGCGGAGGAAGACCTGATGGTCTTCCGCGGTGTAAGTTCCAAGGTCAATACGGCGAAGAAGTGGCACTTTGGACAGGTCACGTTCGAATCCAAGCCATACGCGAAGCAACTGCTGGAGGCAGACTTGCGCATGCTCATTCAAGACAATACCCTCAGGGACACTTTCTTCAATAGGTCCGTTGGAACCACCTTCGATTGCAATTTCTCCGTCGTTCATTGACTCACCACTGTGAAATGTAGGTATGTTGTGTTGAAGCGTCCACTCTCCGGGACAAAGCAGAGCACCCTGTCCCCTTCATTGACCGTTATTTCATCGGTTCGTAAAAACTCATCCAACATAATAAACAGCGATGCACACCCAGTATTCCCTCGTGTGTAGAGATTAGTCCACCATTTTTCTTCAGGTATTCCAACACCCGCCTTGTTGAGCATCTCAAGAATTTTATTCCGGAAATGGTGGCTGGAATAATGGCAGAGGAAATGGTCGACGTCGTTTGGTTGACTTACACCTTCTTCGACCAAACGTAGGTATCCGTCGACGCCCATTCGCATCAAGTTATCCAGCAGGCGAACATCTTGACGAAGCAGCAACGCCCCATCTTGTTCCGCTTCAGCGTATGTATCGTAGTCTTGCCAAGTACGGGTATCTTCTGGCCGTCCAGCAGACCCGACGCTCATGCATGTTGGAAGTGCGTGTGCGTGCGAAAAACCTCGAATCCAATCAATTCGCAAGCTCAGACCTTTTGGCGCAGGCTTGTTTTGCAGCAACAGCGCGCCCGCTCCGTCGGAGAGCATCCAGCGAAGGAACTCCGTACTGAAATCGATGCGTTTTGCAGCAAATGTAGATGTTGTTGCCGCTTCATAGCGTTGTTTCTTCAGCAACCGGCTTGCCAATTCGCTTGACAACACCAAGGCAGCCTCATGTTCTTCAAGGCGCATACTGTTCCATGCTGCTTTTAGGGCCATGATTGAGGATGAACAGATGCCGTGCGTCGTCAAGATTTCAATCTCAGGCAAATCGAGTTCGGCTTGAACCATGCTTGCCATACCAGGTGCCGGCAAATCGCCTTGTGTAGATGCCACTGCAAGCATGCCTACTTTTTCTCTCCCAACGAATGCTCTGTCAAGACATTCTTCGGCAGCCTTGGCAGCCATCTCTGTATTGCTGTGGGTGGTCTGTTGCCGTTCATCAATAGCATAATGGCGCGTTTGTATTTTGTTGGCCTTTTGAATCTGAACGCGTAGTGAGGAAGGCTTACCGTGGACGGCGCCAAGAACGTTCTCTACTTGATCAACAGATATTGCTGGGCCAGGAAGAAATCTTCCGGTACTCGTGATGTAAACGCTCATTCGACGACCTCTTGCTTGTGTGAGCGCTGATACGACCAGCAGCGCCACCATTCTTGGAAGTAGGGCAAAACAACGAGAATCGACATTGTGAAGATGTATACTGCAGCGTAGTTACCAGTCGCTCCAAGAGGCTCTTTTCTCCATTCAAGCCCAAATCCGCCACCCCATTCGAAGGTGATTAGGTCCACAAAAACGTCCCATTTCCGAACGATAATCATGAGGAATAAAAAGAACGGGAGCGTAGAGAGATAATTGTGGGCATGAACTTCCCAAATACTGATTTCACGCTTATCTGTAGTATAGTGGACATCGTAATGGGCAATGAATTCGTGAGCAACGAGAGCAGCAAAGCACAACAGCAGAACGAGTACATTCACTTCGAAAACAAGTGAAAGCACCAGTGGAATAGCAATTTGGAACCCCATTAGACAGTGAATGTTCGCCTCATGGAGCCCAGAAGTCGATTCTATTGACGTCTTTTTGTGACACCACCAGTCAAGCATACTGGCTAGGCCCCAAAGCGGCAAAAGCACGTAAAGAATGACATACAACACCAGCGTCGCTTCATCCATTGACTTCCCCTCAATCAGTTTGAGACCCTCATTTGATAAAAAGTCAATTCCGGTCACGATGCTTCCCAAAGCGGAACGCGTTCACAGAAAATCAGCAAGCGAAAGTTGTTTTGCTCGGTCGTTATTGAACAGCGAGTCCGCACTATCGGCCAACCATTCTACGTTCTGCTTGGTGTAGGTATCAACTCCGTATGTTGCCATAACGTGCTTTGTGACTTTGATGTACTTGCGCACGGCCCCTTCAGAAACGGTGAGGGCAAGATTCCCTCAACACAACCCACCCTCAGTTTTTGCAACACCGACGCTGGACAAACCCCGACCCGTCTCCTTCTTTGGCTGAATGCAGTTCCCTGCTACCGGCATACGCCGATACGAATGGGCGCACTTGAGACAGCGAATTTTCTGCCGTGCATAGGCGTTGAGATTCCCTCGTAAATCCGGCAAAAAGTGCGAGCGAACGACGCT
This sequence comes from Methanobacteriota archaeon, assembly GCA_018691345.1. Lineage (GTDB taxonomy): Archaea > Thermoplasmatota > Poseidoniia > Poseidoniales > Poseidoniaceae > MGIIa-L1. The sequence continues at coordinate 9,402 of JABGTJ010000034.1, read as the reverse complement.
TGAAGCCACAGTACGAACATCGACCCCACGCAATCGGTGTCCGAGGTTGAGTTGCCCATTCATCTTGTCAATCATGGTGTCGAGGGTTTTGTATGCAGAAAGAGCTGGACCTTGGTCCAATGCGTAGCAATCATGCGTGTAACCATAACCGCGAACAGCGGCCACTGAACCCAATCTTCTTTCAACAAAATCCATCCGTTCAGCGCAATCTTTCGGATGAGGTTGAGACAAGGTCGCTTCGTAGAAATCACGACTGTAGAACCACCCGGAGTCGACGTTTAACGCTTCTTTGTCCACTTCAGTAGGGTTGAGCCTTGTGGTGAGGACCAGCGGGGCATCCATGAGGCCGCCACGGTTTGCAGGAAGAATCTCTCTACTGAAGTTCAATAACCCATCCATGAGGAGCATAATGGCGTCTTCATCCCCGTCGCAATTCCGTCTTTTTGCCGCATGGAATAAGGGGTGTGCGTAGCCGCCAGAACAATCCGCCCATCCAATGATTCTGCTGAGCACTCCACCTGAAGTGTGCGGCGCAAGTGCACAGATAAGGTGGCCAACTAAATCATCGGGAGTGTTGACGTTGTAGTACGGTTCAAGGCCGTAATAGCGTACCAGCAACTCATCGATGAACTGAGCGGTTCGGACAAAGAATTCACCAGCGTTTTTACTGACTATGAAATCCTGCGGGAATATTTCCAACATTTGCTCATCCCCGGTAAGCGGTTCACCTTCACAGTCGTGCGTGTAGCCTAGCGAGTGAAGGGTTTGCCAAGAAACATCGATCTCTCTGGGGGTGAAATGCGTTACTGGGACATCACTCATGTCGAAGCGAACGGTGCCATCACGAAACACGGGGAGTTGATATTTTGCTCGCAACAATCCCTTTTCGATGGCCTCAGGAGTTTGATCTCGACTGGCAATTTTCTTCATGCATTTGACTTGCCGAGGTATTCTGTCAATGCCCAGTCGTATCCGAGCATCTTCGATCATTGTATCGAGACGGACCGTCTGAATCTCGCCTCTTCGGCGCCGTTTGGTGTTTTCATTTTCTCGCATGGCTGTTCGGCCACTGCAGGTTTCTCCGACTCGTTCCATTCCATCAGCATCAACTAAGCGATGGTGGCAAAGGATGAATGGGGACTCTTTTCCACATTTCTTACACGTCCGGCGACCCATTTGTACACGGATACTCTGTTTTTCTGCAGCATTGGCCAATAGGCGTTGATTGCCACCGTTCAAATCGATTGGGAAAAGAGCGTGCGTCATTGGATTCATAACACGCGGAGCTGCTTTCTCTGGGCGACCCATACGGCACCCAATGCGGACTGGAGCGGCATGAATCCACCGGAGGTCGGAAATCTTTCGAACCTGCAACATGATGCCATCAACGGCATGGTCGTCTTCATGAATTTGTGCAGCGAGGTATTTTTTGGGGTCTGCTGGACCAGGATCTTCGACCTTCGAAGCGGCTTGCCGGCCAACTTCATCGGTTTCAGCAATACCTAGCCCGCGTTGCCTTGCATCGGTTTCTGCAGCAATACGTACCGTCGCACGAGCCTGTCGAAGTTCTGAAAGTCTTTTTCGCTCTTCAGTTAAGGTCACATGACAATCTTTCAGTTGCTCAATCCGTTGTTCAAATCTTGATTTAGCATCAATAATCCGGAGCGGCTTCTTTCCTTCATCACTGAATCCAAAACCTTCCAGCACCGCTGGCCAGCCTGCGGTAATGACCAGATCATCCCCATCGTGATGGTGGCGTAGTCCGAGAATCATGGCGGCAGCTTTGGCTAAACCGTGCTGGACATATGCCCAAATTTCAGGCATCTCCTGGGTGAAAATTGATTGCTGGGGGGCGCTTTTTGGTCCGGGGATTTGGTAACTCTCCAAGTTATCAAACGACTCAGGTCGCAAAATTTCCATGGATTTGGCGGACCAATTTTGCACGCCGTTCCGAATGCGTAATTGCCTTTGTTCGTTAGCCGGGTATGCGGTGAGGTTTTGTTCAGGAGCAACGGCTTCTGAATGTGAAGTTCCCAACGCTTCAATTTCCGCCTCTTCTAACAGTTCCAAAACGGCCGGCACCCATTCGATAGGAAGATCGAGGAACCACGGGTTGTGAGGATTCGGAATGGCTGTTTTGAAGCGTTTTGACACGGCTTTAACCTGACTCCAATTCAGCGAACATGCGGCTAAGAACACGTGCCACTTTCTGCGTATATGAAACTGAGAATCGGGGTCTTCTGCGTCTTCTGGATGTATGCCGGGGATTCCTTTCGGAAATTGAGTCCGCGGTATACTGGTCAATTCTGAAAACTCGTCGAGGGCTTCGGATGAGTTCAACTCCTCGACCAAGTCGCTTGCCCACCAATCGCTGGTATAGCCAGCAGGAACCAACTTCTTGTTGTTCTCCATAAATTCTCCATAACCGATAACCAACTCCCCATTGTCCCAGACCGAGCGAACTTTGGAACTAATTGCAGTGTAACTTTTTGCATCGTCCAAACGCAAAAATCGACCGTCGGCGAGTACAACCCATGGCCCGTCGGTATCGTCTGAAGGGGTGATAGCGCATGCCTTCCCAGGCCGTTCTATTTTCATTTGAGTCCCTATGGTGATGAAATCGTCCATTGCAAGCATCGATGCCGTATTTGTTGAGGCTGCTGCTAATCCAGAGGGGCGAGCCCGACCGTACCTCAGCCGAAAACCACCGGGCTGAAGCGGTGCACCGAAAACCGGTCGTCCGGCAATGATGTCGCGCATGAATTTTGAAATTGTTGGGACTTTTCGAGACTTGAATTGTAGCCCACCGCCTTTATTTTCGTCCGATTTTCCTTTTGAGGCAAACTTCGAAATAAAGTCCCAACCAGGGACCTTCAATCGTTCGGTATGCTTCTGGATTTTCGGTGCTTTCAAACACATCCCTTCTCCGATGACAAGCAGTACACCGCCTCGAATTCTTGCTTCATCGATGTTACGGACACGTCCATAACCGGCGCATTCGATTCGCTCAGTGGATTCACCATTGATCATGATTGGACACGCCCGGACGATCTCTTCAATTTCCGCTGGCGACGGCCGATACTGCAGGTTTCCACGGTACAAACCAAACTCTTCCTTCACCCGTTCGACTTCGGGGTCAGTTGGTTGATAGTGGCCTATATTCAATTCCCGACGAATCATGTCAGCAATTAAGACAGCGAGTGCTTGAGCAGTTCCACCAGCGGCACGTATTGGTCCAGCGAAATGAACAGATACAAATTGCGAACCATCAACGTTGTTTAGCAGTCGAACTTCACTGATTCCTTCTAAGGGGGCAACGAGAACGGCTTCGGTTAAGACGGCAAGTCCGACACGAAGTCCAACATCGATTGCTGTAATGAGGTCATATCCTCGTTCTCGAAAGCCCCGCGCCACACTTTGCGCCATCATAATCGAGGTTGTTTCACGATCGTGTTCAGCCAAAAGTTTCCGAATATCGTCAGCGACTTCGTACCCTTCGAGGTATTCAATCAGCAATTTTTCAGTTCGACCAGCTAAGTCTGCAGCTCTCGGGATTTCAACGAACTCCTTGTGGTCAAAGCCAAGTTTACGGGCTTGTTCCGCTACGATATATGCTTCATCAGCATGTTCATCAAGCCAGTTGTGATAACGTTCCATTTCTGCTTCCAATCGGTCGATATCTAGGCCAATAAGGGGGTTATGCCCCCTTTTGTGACCCGTACCACTCGATGCAGACATGTGACTCCTTGATGTCTTAGAGGCGACCGTTTATCAGTGCCGCGCTCGATTTGCATGAAGTCCTACAGCGATACGGTAGACAAAGTTCATTGATGCGAGCCATGACCATGGAGCAATGCCCGTTCATATCAGTGTCCGCGAACACCCGAGTTGGCCCCGCCTGGTTGAATTGGTTCGCGAGTTGGCTTTCATCGACGGAGGTTCAGACGACGCATTTACCCTTGCAAGCGGTCGACAATCACGATGGTTTTTCGATACAAAACCGGTGATGATGCACCCCGAATCCACCCACTTACTTGGCCAAATGTTCAACCTCCGAATGGACGCTATGGGCGCTGATTTTGTTGGCGGACTTGAACTTGGAGCGGTCCCGCTTACGGCCATTGCTGTGGCAACCTCGCCTACAACTTCTCCCCGGCTCGGTTTTATGGTCCGAAAGGAAGCCAAGGGCCGTGGCGGTCGTAAGACCAATAATCCACCAGGTATCGAAGGCTCTTCACTAGGCAACGGGGGAGATATTGTGATTGTCGAAGACGTCACGACAACGGGCGGCTCAGCCATTAAAGCAGTTGAACGCATCCAAAACGATACGACCTGCAAGGTTGTCGCAGTGATCAGCATTGTCGACCGAGAAGAAGGGGCGAAAGAAGCGTTTGCAGCAGCGGATATTCATTTTGAGAGCATCATGACCCGTACCGATGTTGCCGGGCAATGAGGCGAGTGCATGGTCGAAATCTTCAACCCCGCCACGACCGGAACGGAAGGCTTGACAGAGTTTGCCCCGGATACGACCGCTGCACGCAACTTGGTTTTTTATCACGCCAGCGAAGGTAAACCTCTCGCAACGCCTTGGCAAGTTGCCCTGGCACGTTCTAAATTACTGACTGAATTGAACCTGCCAGAAGGATACATCCTCGACTGCGCTTGCGGAAGTGGCATTCAATTGGGCGCACACATGGCAATCTTACAACGCCCAGGAATCGGTGTAGAGTTGGATCGATTGCGAGCTCAAGCAAGTGCCGTCAACCTCCAATCGATAGCAACTCATCGTAATGAAACCGATGCTGAACGGATGCTTCAAACCCGTATTTTTGCAAGCGACGGACGCGACGGAGCAGTCATTTGCGCCGCTTTAGCCGATCACTTTTCTTTGGACACCTTCCCTAAAATCGCCCTGCTCCATCTTGATCCAGCGCGACCCCGGAACAGCAGAACCCACGGCCTTGACGAAATGGCGCCACGGCTTGATGAAGTGTTCAAGGGCTGGGCACCGTATCTCTCGGAAGGCATTAATGGACCAGCAATGTTACTGGATTTGTCCCCACGATTGACCCATGAACAACGGCTTGAAGTTGAATCTCTGGTTGATGCGGTGTGGAAAGGCATTCCTCGAACATGGGTTTGGACATCTCGAGGTAGAGGGCGCGTAGACCGTCTTGCCTTGTGGCTTGGCGATGCAGCGACGAAGGGCATTGCCCGGCGTTTTGTTCGAATCCCACCTTCGATTGCAGAAGATGCACACGTCATTTCTGGTGGGCGCCAACTTGGGGCGGGCGATGGATTGCCAAAGTCAACCCGCCAACCTCCGCGCCGTGGTGAGCGAGTCAGCATTTTGGATGCAGCATTGGTCGAAAGCGGGTTAGCCGAAGCATGGCTTGCCACAGTATCGAAATCGGAAACATTCACTTGGGGCGTAGTCGAAGGTCGCCGCCCGCAAATTCACCATGCCCACCCACTACGCCTTGACCACCCAATGGACAGGATGCTCGTCCAAGCAACCGGACGAGTCGTTGCTCTTGCTCGAATGGAACTCCGTATCGAAACAGTGGACCAATTGATCGAACTGTTCTTGGAGCACGATATCGGGAAAATGACCGTTCGCGTTCCACTCTCCCCGGAGATTCAACCGAAAGTCCAAGGGGCAATCGACCGCCAGCTTTCGAGAAGACACGGTCGCAGAAACGCCTTCTTGGCTCAACAACCTGGCGACGACATGCTGTTGATTTGCATCTTGGAATAACCATCGCCTTTTCGCACCCCGTTTCAACGCTTTTTTCTTGTTTACGAGCCTCTCTTTTCGCTTCTCAGTATCGCGAAGAAGCATCGCGGTCTTGATATAGGGGAGGTTGGTCGGGAACTTGCTTGACACTGCGTGTTAAGGAGAGGTGAAACACAATGGCACGACCTAAGGAAGAAGAATTGGGAGACGATTTCTCGTATATCCTACGAATGGCTGATACGGATATGGACGGACAGAAGACCCTTGCAACCGCTTTGACGGCAGTTCGAGGCGTTGGTCCACGAACAGCGATTCAAATCTGCAAGAACACTGGATTCGACCCTGCTTCACTCGCCGGCCACCTCTCGGCGGAAGAACAGGAGGCCCTTCGTGTGGCCATCGAAGGTTACGCAGAAACAGTCCCACTTTGGATGCTTAACCGCCAACGAGACCTTGAAACTGGAGATGAACTTCATCTGACAGGACAACAAGTCTCACTTACTCTTGAAGACGATATTAACCGACTTCGTACAATGAAGTGCTACCGTGGTGTTCGCCACGCTAGCGGAAACAAAGTACGTGGACAGCGCGGCCGTTCAAATGGCCGTGGCGGACTCACCCTTGGTGTGAGCCGAAAGAAGTGATTGGAGGGATGATGAATGGGAGAACCAAAGTTTGCACGACCTAAATTTGACACACCTTCTCACCCGTGGAAGGCTGCACGTATCGAAGAAGAACACGCTATTCAAGCCAATCACGGCTTGAAGAACATGCGTGAAATCTGGAAGGCTAAGTCCCAACTTCGACGCCATCGACGCCAAGCAATGCGCTTGATCGGTATGGTTGATACCAGTGAAGCTCATGGTAAGAGAGAGATGGAAGACCTTCTCCGCTCTCTCCACAACAAAGGACTTATTTCCTCTGACGCCAGCCTTGACGACATTCTTTTGCTGAGCACCGAAGACATCCTCAACCGTCGACTGCAGGCTCAAGTTTACTACAAAGGACTTGCAATTTCGATGAAGCAAGCACGCCAATTCGTCACCCACGGCAAGATTGTCATCGGCGACCAAAAGGTAACCATCCCTTCATACCAAATATCTCGTGATGAAGAAGAACTCCTTACGTGGCATCCATCCTGCCCTTGGACCAACAATTCTGAACACCCAATCCGAAAGGCCATTGACGGACGCGCCTCTTCCGCTGAATACGGTGTTGAAGAAGAAGAAGTCGACCCAGAAGCAACTACAGAATTCGCTACTGAAGTCAAGGATGCTGCTGCTGAAGCCCCATCCGCAGATAATGTCGGAGGTGACCAGTGATGAGTCGACGAGCAATTGTAAATATTTTCAGTTCCTACAACAACATCTTGATGACAGCCACTGATTTAACCGGTGCTGAAACCATTACGACCTGCTCCGGCGGTCAAGTGGTCAAGTCTTCCAAGGACAGCGGTGGACAATTCGCTGCTACTCGAGCCGCTGAAAAGATGGCTGATGACCTCAAAGACAAGGAATTCACTCAACTCATTGTCAAGTACCGAGCACCAGGTGGTAACCTATCAAACAACACCGGTCCAGGCGCTCAAGCAGCAATCCGAGCACTCACACGTGCTGGAATGACAATCACTCGTATCGAAGACGTGACGCCAATCGCTCACGACGGTACCAAAAAGAAGGGTGGCCGCCGTGGCCGCCGTGTTTGATTTTTGAGGTGGAAAAAATGGATGTACAAATCGTTGATGGATGGCCACGTGGCAATGAAATTCGAATTCTTTTGACTAACACAGATGCTGCACAAGTGAACGCTGTTCGCCGTGCACTCATTGCAGATGTGCCAAAACTAGCAATTGACAAAGTAAACTTCACACAAGGAGTAAACCAAGATAACAAAGGAGAAGTTTTCGAATCCGTTAACGTTCTTCCAGACGAAACAATCGCTCACAGATTGGCAATGATTCCAATCCCGACTTTTCCTGACGAAGGAATTACATTCCCGGAAGATTGTCCAAATTGTAAGGACCTTGCAGAAGAATCCAAGGGTTGCTTAACCTGTCAAGTTCTTTACCACATCCGAAAGGACGGCCCATCAGAGGATTCTGATGAAGAATACCGCACGGTCTATGCTGGTGACCTCACCAACATTTCTGACCAGATGTTCGATATCCGTGAAGAACACAAGCGAATCCCACTAACGATTCTTTCAAAGGGTCAATTCCTCGAATTGTACGCTTTCGCTACGCTTGGTCGTGGTCGAGAGCACGCTAAGTGGTCGCCAGTAGCTGCAGTCGGTTTCCGACAGCATCGCATCGCTAAACTCAACAAGCCAAAGAAGGCGAACGTTTTGTTCGACCTTGGATTGACAACCAGCGATGGTAAGCCAATTGATGCAAAACTCTTCGGAAAGGACAAGACCATGACCGACATCAACCATCTCATGGATCTCGAGATGGCTCTGCATCAAGTCGGCCCTGGCACCAACAGAGACGGCGACTTCGATGATGCAATCACTTTCGAACCAGTGGAAGGCGCATACATTTTCAATTACGAAACCGATGGAAGCCTCACACCTGAGCAAGCTTTCAACGGTGCAATGGACGAACTGCAAGGACGTTTCGACAACCTGGCAATCGAAATCGAACGTGCTTTCGCTTGAAACTCTTGCAATATTACTGCGAGTCGCCATCGGCTTCAAAGCCGAGGTTTCATAACGGAGCACGCGAAGCCAAATACATGCAGAACGACCGCCGAATGGCCTTTTCTCTTGTCGCATTGTTCGTACTCTCGACAATGATGCCCCTTGCATCAGCTTTTTCAGAACACCAAGAAAATGAGAACACGGTTGAAGAATCACCGCTCTTGGATTCGCCGCCACTTTATTTTCCAAACGATTTTTCACCCCTTAAATCGCTCGAAAATCTCACTCCCAAAGCCAGTATGGCAAGCGGTAGAGCCGCTTGTCCCTCCCCATCTTCTCTTCAAACAGATGGAGGCACAAATGGAGATGCAGGTGCAGATTCAAACACTTCCCGTTCCTTAGGAACTAATCCTAATTCAGGTTCAACAGGAGTAAGCGGTTGCGTTGATGCGACCGATACCGATGATTGGTATACAATTTCGACAACCGCTGGCAAAGAAGTCGACGTGGAATTGGTTGTTCCAGCAGGTGCTGATTTCGACCTCTACCTTGTCGACTCTTCTGGAAACGAATACGATTATGTCTGGTCAGAGTACAATGACCCGCTTGAAAAAGTTTCAACCGCTGGAACACCCTTTTCTGGAGTAGCCTCAACATTTTACATCAATGTTCGAGCATACACTGGCGATGGACAATACTCATTGCGAACATGGACAAACAACACCCCTCCGCGACCGGACCTCACAATCACATCTGTCCTTGAACCAGCATCTGGCGATGCAGGTAACACGGTCAGCGTTGAGTATGTCGTTGAAAACATCTACAACAAAACTTCCGATCCTTTTGAAGTTCAATTTGTCTTGTCGACTGACAAAACATACGACCTTGGAGATACGCTGATCGATGCTTCCGAACCGGAAGCAGCGCTTACAGAGAACACCAGCCGCACCACAACGGCACAAGTTCTTCTCCCGTCTAGTCTTTCAAACGGCACCTACTACTGGCTTTTGTTTGCTGATGGATACGAC
>JABGTJ010000078.1 GCA_018691345.1 Methanobacteriota archaeon | reverse complement strand
CTTCTGATTTATTGGGCTCATCGCTTAGACAGCCACTGATTGAGGAAGAAATGAGTAACAAGGCAATCAGTGGCCCAAGTTTCATGGTATTTGCTGTGATACAAAACTAATAACATTTATTGAAACGAATAACGTCAGTTGCAGTCTGGTTCAAGGCTTTACTCATGTTCACGAACCGTGAGTGTACACAAGGGGCCATTGCTTTCCTATACGGCAGGGAGGGCGTCGTTGTGTTCAATCGAACGGCGGAGTCCAGGTGCCTTGTTGGCGAGCATGGTCAAGAAGGTGCCAATACAACGTGGTTAGCTTGGCTTTTGAATCTGTGACCGTCCGGTCAATGTCCTCGGCGCCAATCGATGTCGGGGCTCTCCTCCAATTCCATCGAGCCAACAATGAGAGTGGGAACAGGGAAAGTGCTGGGCCATTTATCGGCAGGTATAGACTTGTTTTCCACGGTCGTGAAAGAACATTCGATTCTTGAAGCGCTTGAGCAACTTCATTCCATGAATTACCTTTTCCAGCCTTTCGCTTCACCAACCAAGAAGGATTGATTGAGGAGTCAACCGTGTATCCTTGTTCTGCAAGAACTGAAGCCATCCATGGAGCCATGTACCCCCCAGGAGCTCGAAACCACGGACGGAAGGCGCTGCCCGTATTTTCTTGTAGAATGGTCGTAGCTTGGGTTAGAGCCTGAGAAAAACCATCTCTGTCTTCCGGCCATGCAGACCACGACCTATGGTTCAAACCGTGGCAACCGACCGTCAAACGTTCATGATTCTCTTTCAGAAGGTGAGCAAACCACCGGCTAAACTCTTCGCTCATGAACAGGTCTGCAATTACAAATAAAGTGACTGGGTGCGAATTTGTTCTAAGCCATTCCTCAAATCCCTTCATACCGATCTTGAACGATTCTGAAAGTTGCTTGTCGAGTTCCGCCTGCTCGATGTGAGTTTGGTCATGTTGGCTACGCGTTGGATGGCCTGAAAAGCGAGGCACGTGACGCTCATCGTCGAAATCCACGGTGAGCCATGTGGCCTTCAAGCCGCGTCACCTCGAGGTAAATCGAGGATGTGCAAGCGATGTGGGACGGTGCGTTGGCCTATTTCGATGCCAATGAATTGCTCAATGATCTCCCCACCCCATTCTTCGCAAATGCGGTTGGCAGTGGCTAGGCCGGGCTCGTTGTGCGGATGGACTGTAATCTCGATGCGATGGAATTCCTGGTTCTCATGCGCTTTGTTTTCCAACCATTGGAGAATTGTGCGCGTAGCCTCAAGCGCAATACCTTGACGTTGGTACGATGAACGCACCCAGTATCCAAGGTTGTATGAGGATTGCAGCAGTTGTAACTCGTCGCCGAGTCCGATGAGCCCTACAAAAGCCCCTTTTTCTTCAGAACGAATCCACCAGAAATGCAATCGGTCGACGTCCGATTGGTTTTCGACATCGAACAACATGTCGCTCAGTTGCCCTTGTACATTGAATTCAGCATCAAGCCATGGGAGTGCAGTTTGTGCAGCTTCAGGGTCCTCGTTGTAGGCTTCTAAGAGCAACGGTAAAATGGATTTGCTGACCGGTATGAGTTTCATATCTGAGCGAAACTCGAGTTCAGGCGTCATGGCAAATCCTCTAGGATAGTTGTGATACAGCCGTCGCTACATGTTCATTGTTCGGGTGAACATGCTTCGCCATAGCAAGCGTCCACTGTAGGTGTTCTTCTCGATTCAACGCTCGCATAGCCGAACCAATATGGAGCAGCATTTCAAAGTTCAAATCAAGATGTGGTCCAAGTGCATCGAGCGTTTCGGCGGCTTTCGGATATTGTCCGGTTTTTATCGCATCAAGAACAGCAACCACTTCTCGATAGACTTCATGTGCACCCCATGCATCTTGTGCAGGCCAAGGCCAAAACCTGGTGGATGGTTGTGCAGTTTCAATCACCGGAGCCGTTGGCGTTTCTACGGATTGGGACACAACAGGGAGTTCAGGCGTTTGAGTGACCGCCACAGGTGTTTCAACTGAAGCACTTACAACGGGCAGTTCCGGTGTTGTAGGCGTTGAAGCGGACGTCACATCAGGCAGTTGTGGAGTGGTCGCATGAGGTACTTCAGCTGCCGGTACAGCCTCGCTTGGAGCAGTACTGGCTTGAGTGAGGTTGTTGAAGTCAGGTAGTTCTGGAGTCGACGCTTTTTCCGGAATTATGGGGCCGACAGAGCCCAGTAAATCTTCATCTTTCTCAATCTTGACGGACGGCGAGTACAGGTTACCCAGTCCGGAAGGAACCGGTTCAGGAACCTCTTCGAGAGGGTTTTGGCTTCCAAGGTCAAAGACAACCGGGTTCACAGGAGCGTCCGAGGCACTCAATTCGACTTCTTCCGGTGCTTCAAAATCGACAGTCTGTGCCAATTCAGGCGTGCTACCGCTGATGAATTGAAACGAATCCTCCTCTTCATCGTTGCTGGTTTCGTACTGGTCAATTTCGACCGCTACATCGTCCAAAGACAGCACTGCCTCGACCGCAACATCATCTTCCAATGCTTCGTTGTCTTCAAGCAGAGTGTCCATCAGGTCCGAACCGGATGTAGTGGGGGTAGCCATAGGTTGGTCACGGGGTGCTAAATTGATGGAATAATAGCATTGAGCACAATTCTCAGCGCCGTCTTCGTTGACAAATTCGCAGTAGGGGCAGACATTCCCCTCTTCGGACTTGTCTTCTTTTCGACGTCGAAACAGACTGCTCACCAAATGCTCGTCCTTGATTTTGGGTTTAAGGAATGGGGTTTCTCGACCTGTGAATACCTCATTGTTGCAGGCATATACTGATGGAGTAGGGGGGGCTCCATGTGCCATGGAGGAGCGAGGTAAAGTCCGTCGGATGAACAACAGCTCTTCTCAAAAGAAGATTGACAAGGAACTTGCCGAAGAAATGCCACTCAAGTGGCAACGCGGCCAAGACCACTTCTCACGCTTTACCAAGTTAATCCGCCGAGAACTCGATGACGAAACTGCGATGGTAGAAGAGCGATGGAAAAAGTGGAGTAAACAACGTTTGTTGGCTGCAGGCCTGGCGCTGTTTGACCTAACAGGTCGGACTCAGGGGCGCTTCTTCGGCGACCCAATCCTCGTTTTTGAGAACAAATCGAAGTCGAGGTTACCGATTCACCGATTTGGTCACGGCGACATTGTCCTGCTGTCCCGTGCCCGCCCCTGGGGCGAAAAAGTCGTTGAAGGTATCGTCCTTGACCGTGGACCAACACGGATTCGAATTGTAGTCGCAGACAAACCGAGCGATATCAAAAAAGGAACGTGGCGACTTGATCGAGGAGCAAATAGAGTTGCCCACGACCGTATGCATGAGGCATTGACGACGTTCCATTCGATGGAAAGCGATAGCGGGACGGTGTTGAGAGATGTTTTGCTCGGCTCACTGCATGACCTTTCTGCATCGGCACAACGCCCACCTGAAATCCGCGGTCAAAAACGCCACGGGCCCCTCGGCATCGGGAAAATGCAACTCAACGCCTCTCAACGTTCAGCAGTGGAGTCTGCCGTAGAGCAGCGCCTCACACTCATTCAAGGGCCCCCAGGAACGGGTAAAACGCACACTGCCATACGCTTACTTGCAGCGTTTGTTCGTATGGGCCGAGGCCCGATCTTGGCTACGGCCGAATCAAACGTAGCTGTCGATAATTTACTCGAAGGTCTGCTTGAACTGAACATCAACGCCGTCCGCATAGGTCGGCCAGTGAAGGTCCGAGAACACCTCCGGGACGCAACGCTGGATGCGCAAATCGAAAACCATCCGCTTCAAGAAGAATTACGATTCATTCGTGAACAAAACGACGATTTGCGCCGTTCACTCTCGAGTCTCAAAGGCAAGGAAAAAGGCATTGCGCACAGGGATGTGAACCGTAATTTCAAGGAAATAAGACAACTCGAAGGCAACATGATTTCGGCGGTTCTCGACGGTGCAGAAGTCATCTGTGCAACCACCATCGGTGTTGGGCACAGCCTACTGGGCGAACGCCGGTTCCCAGTCGTACTCATGGATGAAGCAACCCAAGCCAGTGAACCGAGCGCTTTGGTCCCGATTACTCGTGGATGCCGGCAACTGGTTTTGGTTGGAGACCACAAGCAACTACCCCCGACCGTCATCAGCAAGGTCGCTGAAGACGGAGGACTTGGGCGTTCGTTGTTTGAACGTCTTATTGAATGCGGATTAGAGGCTCACATGCTTACTACGCAATACAGAATGCATCCAACCATCCGAGAATATCCGAGCGCTCGTTTCTATGATGGCCGGCTTGACGACGGTTGCAGTTCTGAGGAACGCCCACCTGCTGCAGGCTTCTTGTGGCCGGATTGGGACCACCCGGTGGCTTTTGTACCGATTGCCGGCTACGAAATCGTCGATGAGGAAAGCAGCAGTAAATCAAATCTCGATGAAGCAGCTAAGGTTCTCTCGATTGTCAATGACTTGCTGGCAGCAGGAGATTTAACCCCCTCTGACATTGGCGTGATTACCCCATACAACGGTCAAGTACGATTGCTCGTGGATTTGTTTGAACAGGCTGGCGGGAGAGAAGTAGGAGCGCCGTATGAAGGTCTTGAAATTAAGAGCGTTGATGGATACCAGGGCCGCGAAAAAGAAATTATTGTGTTTTCAGCAGTTCGCGCCAACGATGCAGGTGAGATTGGCTTCCTGAAAGACCGCAGACGGCTGAACGTGGCACTGACGCGGGCAAAGCGAGGGCTTATCGTTCTTGGAAATGCCAAAACATTACGCCAAGACGGTACATGGCGAGCATGGTTGGATTGGGCCGAAGAACGGAACTTGTTTGCTTGGCACGTTACTCACGGGTGAATTCGAAAGCCAACACTTGACAAAGGGCACCCGTTACCATTCAACATGGCAGACAGCCCAGTCAGCGTCCATCAAGGCAGTGGTACGCTCGCTCAAGCAGTACTTTCCTCGGCACCTGAAGGAATGCTCATCGCTCCGGTTTGGAAACGTTCAGCCGCTTACATGCTCGATGTTGTTCTTTTGACACTGGTACTTCATTTCCTCACAGGCCAGCAACTTCTGTATTACCTCATGTCTTACTCATTGGTTACCGAAGGTGCGATTTATCTCGGAGCATTCGTGCTCAATTGGGTGTTGTTTTTCAGTGCTCATTATCTGTACTTCAAGTACACTGGGCGAACGTTCGGGCGCTCTTTTGCACAACGAGGTTTTCGAATCGCTATCGTTCACGATAACGGCACCTTGCTTGAAGAGCATCACTGGGGCCCACGTGCGTTTGGTAAACTGATCTATTTGCTCCCAATTGTGGGAGTTTTGTGGTTTGGTATGCGGGATTTCCTCCGAGGCCGTTCGAAAGACGCCGAATACCGTACTTCCTTGGATGTTCGAAACCACACCGTTGCAGCAGTCGACTGGTCTCTCCCCTCTGAGACTCGCCTTCGTCTGCGTTAAGGGAGCAAGCCTTGCATTGATTTGAAGTAGGACTTTGTAGAGAGACCTCTACGGTGGCCCATATGAGCGACGACCATTCAGTTCGGACAGCATCTCTTGAAGCACGCTTGTCATTGGTACAGATGGACATCGATGACGATGACGAGGATGTCGTTTTGGTCTCTGTTGATATGACCAATGAAGCGGCAATTCCTCTTGGTGGTCTTGACATCCACATCATCACAAGCAACGGCCAAAAAGTGGAATCACAGTCAGGAATCTCTTCTTTAGGGCCTGGCCTTACTCGTAATTTCACTTTCGAATTCCCGCTTGAAAACGGTACGTGGTCATTCAGCGTTTCTGGCGGCGGCCAATCGCTTTCCCTCGGACCTTACGATGCAGGGTTCACCTATGTTGCAGAACAAGGCCGTGCTTTTGGTAATTCCATCGGTTCCAGTCTTTTCAGCGGTGCTTTCAACACGCATTTGGATTCGTTTGGAAACGTCGATGAACGCGAGATTATCGATCCGAGTCAGATGGTTATGACCTCGTACACCGGCGAAAATGCAGCCGGCGGTTCAACCAAAATCGTACTCGATGACGCTCAAGACAACACGGATGAGGAAGACGCACCTCGTATTCCTCCGTGGCAACAGAGCAAACCCGCAGCGTCGGCTACACTTCCCTCAAGTGACCTTCTTCTCCAAGCAGCAGCAACTTCTGCGTCACCCACGCCTCCAAGTGCTCCGGCAACAGGTGACCTTCTGCTTCAAGCAGCCGAGATTCACAGCGCTCCACCCGCTGAGACCGAACCTGATCAAGAAGAACCTGAGCCTGAACCGGCTCAGCCAAAGACCGCTTCTACACCACCGGCTTTGCCATCGGGTCCTCCGTCCGGTCCACCATCGGGTCCTCCTTCGGGTCCACCATCTGGTCCTCCTTCGGGTCCTCCGTCAGGCCCACCGTCCGGTCCTCCGTCAGGCCCACCGTCCGGTCCTCCTTCTGGCCCACCATCCGGTCCTCCTTCTGGCCCACCATCCGGTCCTCCGTCAGGCCCACCTAGCGGTCCACCTGCAGAATTGCACCCCTCTCAACCCGACGATCTGTGAAGTGAGCTTATGGGTGAAGGATTCGCAATGGAATTGTGCGGAAACAAGGCTGCGTGGCAGATTGTCCCCGAGGGCATCACCTCAATCAATCTTGAACGAGTGGGGCAAATTATACAAGAATCGGGATATACGGTCGGACTCCAAAATCGATTGTGTTGGACGTTCTCAGGCCCATGCGAACTTACTTTGTATCCAAGCGGAAAACTCCTCGTCAAAACAGAAGACAAGCAATTAGCGGCTCTTGTGGCAGAACAGCATGTTTCCACCTGGGCACATGCATGAGGTGAATGCTATGGGCGAGATACCCGGGCCCATCATCGATATTCTTCGTACGAACGGCGTTGTAGCCTATCCGACTTCGACCCTTCCAGGATTAGCGACTTTACCCACTTCCGAGGCACTTGACCGACTTTTTGCTCTCAAACAACGTCGATCAGATCAACCTGTTAGCCTCGGTGTTGCATCGCTTGAACAAGCAGAATTGCTTGTTGAAGTTCCCATTTTTGCTTACCACTTACTCGAAGCCTTTGACAGGGGCGCATTGACGCTCATACTGGACGCGCATACTCCACTTGATGCACGATTGGGCGGCAGCCGTGTTGCAGTACGGGTGTTTGCACACCCGATTGCCATTAGTTTAGCAGAGGCCGTTGGACCAGTGACTGCCACCAGTGCAAATGAAGCCGGTGTAGCGCCATTGAATGAAGCACACGCTGCTGGACAGCAACTCGGTCTCCAAGCTTCAGCGATTTTACCTGGAGAGTGCCCAGGTGGTAAGGGTAGCACTTTGGTATCCATTGTGAAATCCCCGGATAAACCGTCTGGTTTTTCGGTAAGCATTATGAGAGAGGGCGTAATACCTACTAACGACGTGGACGCATGGATGTTGAAGAATCACTGAAGTATTGGCGGGATGCTGGGCATGTTGCACGCCGTACATTGGAAGCGATGAAACTCGAATTACAACCAGGTAAGACCTACCATGAAGTGATTGAGTCTGCAGAGCGTTTTATCCACAGGCACGGGGGAAAGCCCGCTTTCCCAGCAACAATCCACTCAAACGACCTTGCTGCACATTTCACCACCGATCACTTGGTTCAAGGACCTGATGGCTGGGAGGGCGACATGGTTTTGCAAAAAGGCGACTGTATCAAAATCGATTACGGCGTTCACATTAAGGGTCACATCGGCGATAATGCGCTCACGTTCGAAGTTGGTAACACCAACAATCACACGGAACAAATCAAAGCGGCAAAAGAAGCTCGTGATGCTGCTATCGAAGTTATGCACCCTGGTACGCCTTGGTACAAGGTCGGTGCTGCCGCAGCCCAGCCATCAATTGATGCAGGTTTCCAGCCCATTCGAAATTTATGCGGCCATCAACTGAAACCATGGGAATTGCATGCAGGCGTTTCAATTCCTTCGTATGCATGCGGACCCGATAATCGCGGCTTCAAAGGCGTTGTTGAGGAAGGCAGCGTCTATGCTGTGGAACCGTTCAACACCACCGGGAAATCTGGCCTCATCGAGAACATTGGATCTCCGAGTTCATCCAACATCTATCGCGTAACTGGGCTCACAACGTCGCGCAAGGCACGTGCTAAAGGCCAGTTGAAGCCTCTTGGAGCCCAACTCGCCCGCAACCTCGAAGAACGGTATTCAACCCTGCCGTTTGCTGAACGTTGGGCTTACCCAATGCTCGAGAAACCCTTCCCTGATGCTGACGAAGCCAGTTTACAGAGCAAATGGAACGCCCTCGTGAAGAAACTCATCAGTATTCGATTCTTGGAAACTTACCATGCCCTACGCTGCATGGACGGCGGAAACATTTGTCAATTCGAACACACGGTTTACATCACCGATGGCGGCCCTGAAATTCTCACAGTTGAGTGATTTCGAGGATTGAAGAACCGTAAACAAGCGTTTTTTCTTTGAAAACCAATATAAACCGTAAATGTGTGGACTGAACTGAACAGGGCTGCTGAAGTTCTTGTTGAGTGCATCCCATCCCCTCCGCATTACTCTCACCCTGTTCACCTTTATTCTCCATAGCCTTGCGGCTGAAAAATAACATTTGGGCGATTATTCGAAAAAACAACTTCTGGCGCGCAGTTCGCGCTTACAAAACCAATGCTCTACTCACTCCGGCATGTTTTTTCGGCGATCAACCTAAAAATAAAAAGCCGTATTCTTGGCTGTTTCAAGCGATTCTGTGAAGATTAAAGGGAGCAGGGTTAAATATCACGGAGTCGGTGGTCATCTTACCCCCGATTTCGGGAAGGAGGACAAAAATATGAAAAACGAAAATAGAAACGAAGAAGCTGTTAGCCCAGTTATCGCTACCATTCTAATGGTTGCAATTACTGTGGTCCTTGCTGGTGTACTGTACGTCTGGGCTAGTTCCCTGGCTGAAGGCAACACCGGCGACTCTGCGGTCTTTTATGACTTTACAGCAGATGGAGCAATCGAAGGGCAACCTTCCACCGCCACTGACGACAGCCTCGTTCGTATGACCATGAACCAAGGACAAGCAATTAACTGGGCAGCAGTCTCAGTTTCGGTCTCCATCAACGATGGCGCACCAATTACTTGTGACAAGGACAGCGGCGACCGTGAATGCGTCTACGTTGACTTTGGATCTGACACCAGCGACCAAGAATGGGGAGTTGGCGAAGGAATTACCATCAGCGAGCAAAACACACAGCTTTGCGATGGAACCGAACCTTGTAAAGTCGACATTACCATTACCGACACTCAAGCCGGTAAGACAATCGACACATCAAGCGCTATCTCTTCGTGATTTCTTTTACAGAAATTAAGTAGATAGGGTGCAAAAATCACGTGCTTCAATGAAGCACGAGAGCCGCCCCTCCGTGGACTTCGGTCTGCGGGGGGGCCTTTTTTTTTTTTAATCAATTCAAATCGGATTCAGAGAGAGCAATGCGGGTATCGCTGTGCTGGTCCCACATGTGAAGCGACTTTCCTCGAAGAGAGTGCCAGTGTCCAATGACCAAATGCTCCATTCCAGAAAATACACTTCCAACCGTTGCCAAGAGCGGTACGCGAATGCCTTGCCTGTTGAGTAACCAAGCCACTAAGCACGTCAATTCAATGCATGCAAGACTCCCGTGCAATGCTGCGAGTGTTCCGTTTGGCATCCCTGCTATCGTAATGATGCCCCATCGAAGTACGGCAGCCATCCCCGCTCCAAACAACATCAATGGAGCGATCAAATGGAAATGTGCTTCACGGCGGAGAATACTCGCAAATGTTCCGAGGCGTCTATCAAACCAAGACTTTCGATGGCTCATAAGAAGACGTTGAAGACCTTGGCCTCGTCGTATTTTTTGACGTCGTTGTCCTTCAGGGGTACTCGGCGCCATGTCTTCAAAATGTACGTTTGAATCATACAAACTCCGAAAACCATTGAGTCGAACACCCGTTGCTATTTGCGCATCGTCAGCATTTGAACGGGTATTGAGTTGTTGAGAGTTGAATGCAGACCGCTTCCACATCATGCATGAACCTTCAAGGAACGGAGTCGAATCACGGGCAGATTCACCTTCTCGTAGCAATTCAAACATCGTTCTGTGTGAGCGCTCACTCGAAAGCGTTCCGTGACGAAGAGCACGAGCACCTACCGCCCCAACGGTGGGGTCTGCAAACCACCCCTGCAGTCGAGATAGAGCATCAGGAGGCAGCATGGCATCAGCATCCGTCATGCAGATACAACCGTTGAAACCGTCCTTCTCAAGCTTTTCAATCGCTTGACGTACCGCCTCAGTTTTGCCTAACCTTTCTTTCATCCTGAGAAGTGTGAAATCATCGAACGCCTTGGGATGAGATTGAATCCATGCATTGATCTTGCTTACCGTTTCATCGGTTGAAGCAGAATCTATGACCAGAAGTGAACACCGAAGGTTCTGTTGGGCGAGATTATCAAGTTTCTTTTCGATGATGAGCCCTTCGTTCCATACGGGAAGCAATACCGTTATTGCCGGTAAATCGGCATCGTTTACGGGATATTCATTCACCTGCTTACGCCATTTACCCACCGAGAGTCGATGGACCAGAAACGGTGCAAAGGCTGCTAGGCCTAGGCCAACTTCAACCAAGGCAGGAATCCACACCATGTATGTTTCAAATCCCCTCTCCCCTTGAGTTCTCCCCTTACAAATGATACCAGAAGGCCACTTTTACCCCGTAACCTCTTCATCCAATGGTGGTGACGGCATCATATGCCAAAGGTGCTTCACATTGGACCGTGTGATTCTCCAGGAGGCATGGCGAACGTGATGCGCATCCTTGCAGAATATCCACCAGAAGGGTGGGAAGCC
Source organism: Methanobacteriota archaeon (assembly GCA_018691345.1). Classification (GTDB taxonomy): domain Archaea; phylum Thermoplasmatota; class Poseidoniia; order Poseidoniales; family Poseidoniaceae; genus MGIIa-L1. The sequence goes on along the minus strand of JABGTJ010000078.1, from coordinate 150 downwards.
GAACTTTTGTCATCGCATGTAGAAGGTTCTCCTTGGGCGAAATGGCGAGCCTACAGGAGAGCGAGAAAAAGCCTCATTCACATGCTTAACGATGAAGAGAACCGCCCCGATGTTGTTCACCTGCACACTGCTGCGGATTGGTCGTGGTGG
>JABGTJ010000100.1 GCA_018691345.1 Methanobacteriota archaeon | reverse complement strand
GCGGTTCAAGACCGCGTGTTGCTGCATTTGGTTGAGCATGTCGAGCAATTCGACCGCTATGTGGTCGGACCGGAACTTACTCGACCAGGTATTGCCGAAGCATGCGCCCAGCACCCTCCTAATGTGAGTCGGACAATGCGAGCGCTGCTCCGAGAAGAGATGGTCACTGAACACACGCGCACAGTCCGTGGTGAAGACCGGCGGCAGAAGACTTGGCAATTAACGGATAAAGGCAAATCCTCATCAGAAGACCTCACCAAAACCCTCGGTTCAATCAAAGTATTGTTGAGGGATTCGAACGGCGAACTGCTCGAAGTCGAAGCCAGCGAAGCACCGGAGCGCCTCTCTGCAGACATCTCTCTTTTGCAGGTACTCATGCACGCCCAACATGAAGGCGTTCTCACATTCGGAGACATTCGGTTTGGCGCCATCAGCAAACGCAATGAAGAGAGTCATCCAAAACCTGGCCGCTTAACTCCAATGACGGGAGCACACGCAACATACCACAACAAGCCACCCGTCACCCGACCCGTTCACGGCCGTACGCAAGAATTGCAAGAACTGCACGACTGGTTTGATGCGCGAAAACCATGTGCAGTTGTCCACGGTATAGCAGGAATTGGAAAATCGACTCTTGTGGCACACTGGCTAACACAACGCGTCGAAGATGAGCCCCATCTGTCAATTTGCTGGTATCCTTGTCAACCATGGGACCGCTCACTTGGACTCGCTACAAGTTTACTTCACCGGTTTGGCATCGATGAATCTCACGACCCATACAACTTGATTGATACGCTCCCCCTAACACCTGGGGGGAAGGTCAACGTTGATGCTTGGAGGAGGCGATTACTCTCTTACCTGACCGATGCCAGGACAATTCGCGAGCGGTACAAAGACGAAGCAGGTGGACCTCCTCCGTATTGGTTGATTGTTCTAGACGACGTACACCATATGGAAGAAAATGCCAAAGATTTGCTCGGAGCCTTGATGCAGATTTCCTTGAAAGCGCCTTTACGTTTGTTGTTCATCTCTCGTACGACATTACGGATTTACGATCGAAGAGATGTGCATACGCGTGGCTTGGTTCGAGAAATGCCCTTGAGTGGGTTAACCCTTGAAGATACCAAAGATTGGCTCAGTCAATTGGAACACGGTTCATCCATAGGCGTAGATGAAGTCCATGCAGCAACCGGCGGACACCCACTCGCCCTGGAAATGTTGGAACTTTACGGTCAGGCGACGCATGAAGACTGGCTAAGATTCCTCGATGAAGAAATCCTTACCGGACTTCCGTCAATGGAACACGAACTGCTTTCGACACTCGCTGTCTCGGAAAAGCCAGTGCCTTGGGAAAAACTCGCTTCTGCTGTTGGCTGGAGTGGAGTTCCGCCAGAAAATCTCATCAAACACGGTTTGTTGCTCGAACTGGATGAAGGAATGTGGTTGCATGAAGCACTTCGAGAACGATTATTGCGCGACGTAGGCGCTCAAAAAAGCGAGCGAGAAAAGCGATTGAGCTGATTAAAAATCGTCTGCTGTCATGTACTCATCAATCCAACTGAGGAGTTGAGGCTTTGGCATTGCTCCGCTCTTTTGACTAACGAGGTTTCCATCTCGGAAAAGGAAAAGGGCAGGAATACCACGGACGCCGAGGCGACCTGCATTCATTGGGTTCGAATCTGTGTCAACCTTTGCCACGAGAAGTTCACGCTCTCCAGCAACTTGTTCAAGAACTGGGCCAATTGCCTTACAGGGTCCACACCAGGCTGCCCAAAAATCGACCAACACCCAGCCGTTTCCATTCACTGTTGTCTCAAATTCTGCGTCGGTAACTGCTCGTACTTCTCCCATGGTCGCACCAAAGCACCCTCCGTATGGAGCATTAAGAGCCTTCGCACTGAAAAGGCATACAAAAAATAAACGAAATGCTCATGGTAATGCGCCTCTTGGGAGTGTTTAGGGAGAGACATGATCATCGCACCTAGCGTCCTAACTGCAGACCTTGCAGACCTTGCCCAATCGTGTCAAAAAGCCGTCGACAGTGGGCTTGATTGGCTCCATCTTGACGTCATGGACGGTAACTTTGTCCCGAACCTTACATTTGGCCCTCCAGTAATTCGTTCGTTGCGAAAGGCGCTCGGACCTGGACCCGTGTTCGATGCACATCTCATGATTTCAAACGCAGAAACTTGCTTCCAAGACTACATCGATGCAGGTTGCAATCACCTCTCTGTCCATGTCGAAGCCGCTGCACACCTGCATCGACTCGTAACCGCTATACGCGCCGCAGGTGCAGGGGTTGGCGTTGTATTGAATCCTGGCACACCAGTAGATGCTGCCCTGGAAGTGCTTTCTGAACTGGACCTTGTTCTGGTCATGAGCGTAAACCCTGGTTTCGGAGGTCAGTCGTTCATACCCACCGTCGAGCAAAAAATCCGTCGCCTAAAGGCGGCCATTGACCAACAGGTGGCCGCAGGTGGCCGTCCTGTTCAAATTCAAATTGATGGTGGCGTGAAATCACATAACATCGCAATGTTGCGAGACTGGGGCGTGAGTAACTGCGTCGTTGGTTCCGGACTTTTCAACGATAAGGCGAGTGTTCAAGAGAATCTAGAGATCATCAAAGCAGCACTTGAAGCGTAAGCGAGGCGTTTGAATGCGAATTCTCGTTGTGTCGCTGCTTTACCCATTACCAACAAACTCTGCACGCGGGACTTTTGTTGCAGACCAGGTCCAAAGTTTCGTCAACGACGGGCACGATGTACGAGTTGTCAACCCTCTCCCGAGAATGCTTCGATACCAAGAAGCGCGTCGTTCGACGCTCACCGGTGCTGCAAAAGCACCCAAAAAGTTCGAACACGGCGGAGTGAGTGTTTTTGCACCTCGATACTCTGCTTTGCCAAATCATCCTTGGCCCTCGCTCACCGCACGAAGTGTGCGCAAGCACGCAAAAAGCGTCGAGTCGTGGCTGGGAGAATGGAAACCAGAAGTCATTGTTTGCCACACCTTATGGCCTGTAGCAGCCTTAGCCAATGCCCTTTCGTTGCGATTCAAGGTGCCATGGGCTGCAGTCGTCCATGGCTATGACTTCGATGTAGGGTTGACGCATGAAAACATCTCGAAGGTGACGCACAACCTTGCCTCCTCAGCCGACCGGTTGGTTGTCGTTTCAGAACGGCTTCAAGACATCGCAATTCAGTCAGGCATGGATTCAAAAAAAGTCACTGCGATTCCTTGCCATTGTGCTGTGGAAGATGAATGGCTCAAGCCGCTCAAACCATGGAATGGACGATGGCGCAAAGACCGAATTGACATTCTGTTTCCTGCCGACCCACGCAGACCAGAAAAAAACCACTTGCTTGCTCTGCAAACCGGAGAAATTCTTGAAGCACGTGGATGGATTGTGGGGATGACGACGCTCAAGATACAACCTCGACCCATCGTTTGGGACCGGATGTTGGTTGCTGACCTCACCCTCATCACCTCAAAACGCGAATCTGGACCGTTGGTGGCAAGAGAATCAATTGCTTGTGGAACACCAGTGGTTTCTGTTGACGTCGGTGACGTTGGAACCTACCTTCCAGAGGCCCATGTCGTTAGCGAATACGACGCAGTTGCACTCGCTGATGCGTGCGAAGCGGCTTTGAAAGAGCGGTGGATGGAAGGTTTCACTCTGCCTCAATCGTTTTCAGAGGCGTACTTCCTTGAGCAGTGGAACCGACTGCTCGAAGAGCTTGTGGCATGAAGGCAAACAGCACAACTCCAGCAAGGGCGAAGAACGTTCCGTTAAGCAAGCCGTAACATGCCAATGTCGCACACGATACGGCGACCAGCCATTCTGTGCCTCGCTCCAACACCAGATGCCATGAACCGGACAGATGAATCGAGGCAAGGAGTGCAAATAAAGCTGATAACGTCGAGGCGTAAACTGCTGCAAACAAGCCTTCAGTAAGTCCTTCATCCGCTTGCCAGCCGATAAAGGCAAAGCCAACGGCCGCCGAAAAGCCGACGACGATGACAATAAAGAAGGTGAAACGCCAAGGGTGTAATCCTGCTTGCAATGCCGTGTAAGTAGGGGTTGCCAGAAGCGTGAAGCACCAACCAAGCAACAACACAACGAACAGATCAACTGCCGAAGCTCCAAGGGAGCCATCGAGGTATTGCGAAGGGAAAGCAAGAGGGAGGAACAATTTGACAATCCCTGCGCCAGCAAAGATTCCAACCGGTAAGAGGCCTAAGCATATGTCAAAGGATGCCTTCATTTCTCGATAAAATTCTTCGGGATGGTGGCGAACTTTACCAAGAACTGGAAGCAAAGCGGCTCGCAATGCTTGTGGGATGACCAAACCAGCCAACCATGCTAATTGAGCGACATGGAACAATGCGGCTGAATCAACGCCCAATTCAAGACCGACGATGAACTTCTCAATGCGTACAACATACGGAAGCACGCCAAGGGTGATGGCAAACGGAAGAGCCTGTAGAAGTAAGGTACGATTGTTCAGCCATGCTTCGCCCATATCGCCTTGGCCTCCTGTCCGTCCAACGTAGATTCGCAGTGTTTTCCTCACCCACAGTAAGGCGAAGAAAAGGCCGAATAAGGCACCGAAAAGAAATGCAGTTGCGTAAGCCACAACCGAAGTAACCCCCAGTGCATACAACGAGAGATAAGCCGCTGTTGTTAGACCACGTTCGAGAATTTTGGTCCAAGCCTCGAGCCGCGCCTCACCGGCTGCTCTCAAACCAGAACGGGGAGCGTAAGTAGCGATGTGGACGATGGCAATCAATCCGCAAACAATCATAATTGGGGCGTGGGCCGACAACTCAGAATCAAAGACTGGAACAAAGAGCAGCGCTCCAAACAGAAACGGAATCACTGCTTTCAATTGCAGATTGTAAATGCGAACAATGGATGGCCAAATTCGATGCGGGGCTCGAGGCCCATCTCTTGCCAGCAAGGTCGGTAATCCGAGGTCAATGACCAAAAAGAGGGTAGCGAAAACATCCAGTGCTAAGACAAACAATCCGTACGACTCTGTCCACAAAGCGCGAGTGAGAACAACCTGTCCTAAGAGCGCAAGAAATACTGCGATAATATCGGCACCTGCAAGCCAAGCGGAATCCCTTCCCATGTGCGGAAGACGGGCTTTCTTCACCGCTTTGCCCTCCATAGTTGGCGCTGATGGTTACGCTCCTTGAAGCATCGGATACAAACGCGAGGTTCAAAGCCCACTTCACCCACCGAGGTTTGAGGCGTGAAGATGGTTGCAACCGAATGGATTGAGGCTGAAGTGCTTAAAGCAGTTCCAGATGCACATGTTGAAGCAATTGATTTGCACCGCTCAGGTGACCATTTCCACGTACGAGTGATTGCTGAATCCTTTGATGGAATGCGCCCATTGCAACGGCAACGGCTCGTTCTTGCCGTGATGAAGCAGCACATCCCTCACCCTATACACGCACTCGACCTCAAATGCATGACTCCAGCACAAGCAGAAACTGCTGGCGATACAGCGTTTGACCCTCACGGCGGTGGACAAGGCGTCCATATTCGTCGAATCGAGAAAAACAAGGAATGATGAAAATGAATTGGACACCTGAAGAATTACAAGCCATTGTTGATGAACACGCACTCGTATTGTTCATGAAAGGAACCCCGAACGAACCACAGTGTGGGTTCTCAAACCGTGCTGCACAAGCTTTGCAGCAATTTGGAGAACCGTTTGCTGCAGTCAATATCCTCTCGGACCAACGCGCCATCCCTTCGGTGTGTGCATGGTCGGACTTCCCTACAATGCCTCAAATCTACGTCCAAGGCGAACTGATTGGCGGCTCCGATATCGTATTGGAAATGTTACAAGACGGCAGCCTGCAAGAAATGTTTGATGAAGGCCGTAGTGCTTAAAATTCAAGGAATTTCAACCTTGCTTAAGCGCTTCAAGAATCATTGCAGCACCGTTTTCCTTTGTTACGCGAAGCCATGGTTCAACAACCTCTGTTTCGTGTTCATTCTTCATCCGCTCAACACCGCCGCCGCTGATGTTGAGAACGGTCACAGCGTCGTGTTTGATCTCTCCAGATGCTAATGCTTGCTGTAAGCTCGAAAGGGCCACAGCTCCTGGTGTCATGATGTCAATACCTTCAATCGATTCGAAAAGAGATTTTGCGGCAACTGCATCGTCGCGCTCAACAACATACGTTTGTCCGTTTGAACCTTTGAGAATGTCATGAACACCGCCGACTTGAGCATAAGCAGGCCCCTTGTTCATCAAATAATCAGAATAGACTTCGACATCATGCGGAGGGAAATCTTCAGCAACCAAATGGTCTCGCTTGGCTTGCCAAGCGTTGTGGATTGGAGAATGCTCAACGTTTTGTGAGAGATGTTGCCGTGGTGCTGGTCCTTCAAATTGACCAGAAGCAATGAGACGCTCAGCCATCTCATGAACTCCTATTGGACCTGGACCTCCTCCGATGCCTTGGAAATAATGCTCAGGCATGGAACCAATGGTGAATGCTGCATCAAGAATGAGAGAACCAATGCCGTCACGACGAGCGACGTTGTGAACGCTGCCTTCCATTTGCCAACCGGTAAGTTCCTTTGCAATGCCTTTGGATACTGTTTTTGCATCGTAGTAATCGCCGTCTTCAACAACGACCACTTTCACTGAATCCGTTGGATGGCCGGCTTTGGTCCAAATTCGGTAGCCATGGTCCTTGCCGACGACCACAATCAACGGCATACCTGCCAATCCACAGAAGTGAGTAAAACCACGAGCTGTATTTCCTGCGCTGGCACAGATGAGGCCTTTGCAACCGTGGTCGTGAAGCCGTTGGATGGTTGGAACAGCCTCCATGTCCTTGAAACTGCCAGTTGGGCACATCGCGCCTTTTTCTGGCCAGTAACCATGGAACGTGACCCAAAGATTGGACATTCCTAATTTTTCACCGAGCGCATCTGCCTTGTAGGTCGTGGTTCCAGCCACATACTCGTTCGACTTGGAAACTGGCAACCATGAAAGGTACTTCCAGACGCCTTTGAGCGGTTAGACTTCCATTGGACCGTAGAATTGCGCTTGAAGAAGGGCGTTATCGGTGTACTTGAGTGTGTAAGTGTCTTCGATGAGATCTCCTGTCTTCAGGCATTTGAGTTGATACTTCATTCTTTCACCATGCCAACAGTAGGCTATGCTCCACCGTCCAAGGGCTGTGGTATAACACTTGGTTCATGTACGGCCGAAATCGTATTGTAAAAGCAACTCGGAATCTTCATGATACGAGATTCTCATTCAAAATCTGAAGTAAATGAAATCAATCGTTTCTGCAGGTCGGAGATAGAATGCCAAACACAGCATGGTGCCGCACGCAGCACCCCATATCACCGAATGACGACGTGCCAGCCATTCTTTGCCGCCCCCCAGTTTCCCGCTGATGCCATGGAGAAGAACAAAGCACGCTGCAAGCATGAAAGTGAGGTACTTGATCTCAGGAAGATGTTCATACATCTCTTCCCTGTCAAAGTGCCCGCCCCAGCCAACAAAGGTTTTCATCGACGGGATGAGCACAGCCGTATCTTCGACTCGGAAAATCAGCCACGTGAAGAACACAAAGAATTGGGTGATGACCCACGAAACGAGGACGCCAACACGCCCAGACGCTCCAAAAAACCACTTTATGAACGGGATTTCTTTTCCGAAACGATGGACGATGAGCAGCAAGCCGTGAACCAGGCCCCACAGCACGAAATTCCACGAAGCCCCGTGCCACAAACCGCCCAGAAGCATGGTCATCATGAGTGCAAAAATCATCCTGTTTCTCCCGTTGCGTGAACCTCCCAATGGAATGTAGAGGTAATCGCGTAGCCAAGTAGAAAGTGAAATGTGCCATCGTCGCCAAAAGTCTTGAGGCGATGTTGCTGCATACGGCGTTTTGAAGTTCTCTGGAAGTTCGACACCAACCAGATGTGCCGAGCCAATGGCAATGTCTGTATAGGCTGAAAAATCACAATAT
>JABGTJ010000049.1 GCA_018691345.1 Methanobacteriota archaeon | reverse complement strand
TGTTTTTCGCTGAGCACGCTTTGTGTTCCAGATGGGCTGGTGAGAATTACTTCTAAATCACCGCGTGATTGGTGTGTGATGTCGACAATGACATCCACATTCTCAGCCTGTATCGGTTCAGAGACCATGGTATTTACGGTTACGAGGTTGGCATTGTTATCTTGGATGTTGCATTGTGAGCATGTGAGCGTTCCGGTCGTGGCTGAGGTTTCGTCCTTTACAGTGGTCCAGGTTTCAGAAAGCGTTACCGCAGCACCTGCGTCAACAACGCCAAACCCATATTTGTGGCTTACGTCGTGACCGGCGCCGTTGGTAGCCCACGAATTTATACTCGCACTCGCATCGTTTTGACGAGATGTGTGAACCAAAATATGTTGTACATCTCTCCATGTTAAGTTGGCATTTGCTTCAAGCATGAGGGCGATGACGCCTGATACGAGCGGGGTGGCTGAAGAAGTTCCTCCAAAGGTATCTGTGTAATCGTTCGAAGTATAACCTCCCGAACCTTGATTGTCGGTGGTCGTAATACCTTCGCCATCGCCATTTGATGGCGATGCAACAAGGATGTTTGCACCAGGTTCAGCATAATACGATTGAACGCCGTAGTGTGTGACAGCAGTGACTGCAATGGTATAGCGTAGATTTGCATAACCGTCATAATTAGAATTGTCATTGTCATCAAGCCCGTTTCCAGCAGCCCACGTAATGATGTTGCCAAGTCCGCCTCGACCAAGCAAGGCATCGTTTTCCATTGCGTTATACATCAACGGCCCTGGGCCTTCGAGCGTTTCGCCATTGTCACTGGGGCCCCATGAGTTTGAGTAGATGTCAATGTCTTGGCGCTCGTGAGCCAATGCTGAGGATTCACGGACGTCCGTTGTGCTGCATGCAATGAGTTTCAAACCAGCTAGCCCAGCCATTGGAGCAGATCCACTCACGCCGAGGTTGTTGTCTCCAACACCTGCAGCGACGCCCGCAGAAGCAGTGCCGTGAGCTTTATTCGAGGCCGGAGAAGGGTCACCGTCATCTTGGCAGTAATCGTAATCCAGGGTTGATTCATAATAATCGTCTAAATCGGGATGGTTCCAGTCCAAACCATCATCGACGATTCCTATGACCACGCCCGTGCCTTTGTAGGAGTTCCATGCTCCAGTGATGTTGACATCTTCTCCACTGACACCGCCGGTTTGGCCGGTGTTTTGTAAGTGCCACTGATCTGGGAACTTGGGGTCGTTTGGAACCCATCTGGGAAGCATTTGATTTTCGACGAGGGGGTAGGCCGCCTCAATTTCACCGTTCAGGATTTGTTGTTCAAACATTTCAGGTGCCTCAAACGGGTTGACATCGACAAGCCATGCTCCTTCGAGTTCACCTGCAGGTTGACCTCGCACAGAATGGGAAATGACGACCCATTGATTGGCTGAGTTCAGTTCTTGGGCTGAATAGCTGCTCAAGTCGCTTTTTTGCAGCAGTGCTGCCTGTATCGCTGGAGAGTAACCGTCAACCAGGCCATCCGAAGGAGCAGTACCCGTGCCAAGTTCACTTAGCGTTTCTGTGGCTGATACCATTGGGGCAAGCGATGCGGTAATCAACACGAGGAGAAGTGCCGCTGTGCGCATGCTCCAGTCTCGGGATGAGTCCATATTAGCACTATCTCCCTTGAGAGTCGACTTGGCCAGAAAGCCGAACGGCGAGTTCATGGAGCCCTTCTTGTTCAGATTTGAGTGAGCGGATGTATCTGGGTATGGTGTGTTCTGAATGCAGTAAATCGTTCATTGATCCAACCCACTCCAAGGCTTGGGCGGGTACTGGGAGGGATGCGGTATCGGAAGAATGGACACTCCATTCAGAACATCCATCACCGTTCTCCGAAGCAATTTGGAGACACCATTTCTGCGGAAGAATGGATTGTTCACAGCAAAGGTTGTGGCGCTCAGTAAAGCGCACTATGCAGTCGTGTTCAACGTAATCTACTCCCATGCTTTCAAGGGCTTCTCTGGACACATCGTCTTCGGCTCCTAATTGGAACCAAATGAGTGGGAAATTCTCTTTTTCGATACGCATGATGAGGTTACGTACCACGGCACGAGCTCTTTCGGGAGCAAGGAATAAAACGACTACTTCAGGGAGAATTCCTTGGTCAAGAGCGGGCCGGATTGGAAAGCCATCAATGGTTGCACCACCGTCTCTTGGATGAATCGGGGCGACGGCCCAACCTCGATTCTTCAATTCTGCAACAGCAGTGTGAGCGGGCCGTTCAGGGTTGAGCCCAGCACCGTAGATATGAACCAGTTTCGAAGCGGTAAGAATGGACGTTAGACGGCGAATTTCCTGCTCGTTTCGCGAGTCCATAAACACAAATGAACCACCTCACTTAAGAAAACTTGTTCCACGGTCGAGTTTAGATTCCTCATCTGTATGTTTCAAGACATCAAACCTCTACGCCATTCCATGGCCGACTCCAAACGACCCCCGCACGACCGTGGGCATGAATTGTGGACCGCCGAAGGAGGCCCATCGCGGCTGCTTCTTGGAAGCATGGACCGATGGGTTGGGGCACTGCTTGCTGACGATGGAATCACAATACCGTTTATGGGAGGTTCGCAATCGACATCAGCCATCATCCGAGCCCGTTCCGATGGCATCGTGGTTGGAACCTCAGCAGTCGACCATATGATTCAAATTTGGGCACCATCGCTCAAGATTTCGTGGATGGCCGGTGACGGCAAAAAAGTATCCAATGGTGATGAAATTGCTTCTTTGTCCGGTGATAAAGGCACACTTCTAGCAATGGAACGTAGCATTCTCAACCTTTTAGGTCAGCTTTCTGGTATTGCAACCGAAGCAAAGCGTTGGTCGGCCCGCGCTCCGGGGCAGATTGCTTGCACGCGCAAGACGGTTTGGGGGCTGTTGGATAAATGGGCAGTACACCTTGGAGGTGGCCTTACTCACCGCCTGCATCGCAACGATGCTACGATGCTCAAAGAGAACGACCTTGCGACAATGTACGAAGAACATGATACTCATGCGAGCCGTATAGTTGCATACATCCAAGAATTCACCGGAGAAGACTGCGGGGCTTTTCTTGAAATTGAAGTTCGAGAAGACAAGGAAGCAATCATGGCAGCAGCGGCATGGTCGCAACGCGATGATACTGGAACTCTGCCGCAGTTGGTGATCATGTTGGACAATTTTGGCCCAAAACGTAGCAAAGACATCGTGTCACAGCTCAAAGAAATGGGTTTGAGAGATACAATCTGGCTTGAAGCAAGCGGGGGAATCGTGTATGAGCAACTCGACGAATGGCACGAAAGCGGAATCGATGTGCTGTCAACCAGTGCAGTGAACCGAGGGGTACCTCCCCTCGACCTCTCCATGATTGTCGACGGCGCTTGAGGCGATACAATGGTCGAAATCGCCGCTGATCCAACTCACCCGAGGTACCAGTCCTTGTTGATGCGCCATCGGCTTGAAGAAGCCGAAAAAAAAGGCATGTTGGCTGGAAGTGCGCTCATTGCGCACGGCCGTGGAGAAGCGTATGATTACCTGTTAGGGGAACAATCCATTCCGAGTGCGAAGGCGGCAACAAAGCAAGCATTGGCTCATCTTCTCGGTGCTCATCACCCGGTGATCAGCCTCAATGGAAATGCAGTTGCGCTTGCGGGTAAAGAACTGCTCCATCTTGCAGATCAATTGGGGTGCCCGGTGGAAATCAATATTTTCTATCGAACTCCAGAACGCATGGAAGCACTCATCGGTCATTTGACGCAACTCAAAGTTGAACATTCCTTCGATGTCGAAATTTTAGGAGCGGAGCCTGACGCTCGCATCCCCGGACTTGAAGGCCCTCGGGCAAATTGCGTCAAGAGAGGAATTTTTGACTCGGACGTTCTTTTGGTTCCTCTTGAAGACGGCGATCGGTGTGAAGCGTTGATGGCAATGGGGAAAACGGTACTCGTGATCGACCTCAATCCACTTTCGCGTACGGCCCAGATGGCTTCAGTTACCATGGTCGATGAACTTTCTCGCGTTGTGGGGGACATGAATCGCATTCTACTCTCTAAGGAACGGCCAAAAGTTTCGGAAGAATACCTGAACGAGTCTTCGCTTCAAGATGCGTTAAATCACATCAAGGATTTCTTAACAAAAACGGATTGAGGCCTTCCGCTACGTTTCTGTTCAGAAGCGCTCTTGCAATTTTGTAGAAAGTCGGGAGGCAATACTCTGCCCCACGCCTGAACACGAAGCATCTCCGCCAAGGTCGTAAGTGAGTCCCTTCCCATCGCGCAAATGGTCTGCTACGCTTTCATCGATGAGGCCTCCGATTTGAATCAGTTCCTCGTCGTTGTTTTTGCGGCCGAGCCAATCCATCATGAGTTGAATGGAGTTAATGCTCGCAATAGGATTGACCTTGTTCATGCCCGCATATTTTGGGGCTGAGCCGTGTACTGGCTCAAAGAATGCATTTGTGTCACCAATGTTTCCTGATGCAGCCATACCCATTCCACCTTGAAGAACAGCACCGAGATCGGTTGCAATATCACCGAACATGTTTGATGTAACAACAACGTCGTAACTTTCTGGGCTTCGAGTGAGCCATTGAGTAAATGCATCAATGAACCCGTAATCGAGTTCAGTGCCTGGGTAGTTCTGAGCGACCTTCTCAAAAGTTCGTCGGAACAATTGGCAACCTCGAGTGACGTTGGATTTGTCGATGCATGAAACTCGCTTCTTGCCATCGACTGGGGCGCCGTTTCGTGTTTCAGCGATTTCGAAACCCATTCGAATTAATCGTTCACTGCCGTGCTCGGAAATCGGTCTTGGGTCGTATGCAATTTCTCCTTTCAGCCCGGGGAAAGTCATTTCTGGAGGTTCATACGGAGTACGGCCCATAGCCCGGTCGGCGCTTCGACGAAGTAAGGAGTGGTAGAGGCCTTCGGTATTTTCTCGAAGGATTGTCATGTCAACCATGCCAGGTTGCCAAATTTGGGTGAACTTGCCGTGAACTTTGTGCGGAACGCCCTCATACAATTTGATTGGTCGTAGATTTGCATACAAATCCAATCCACTGCGTAGGCCGAGAATGACTGAGCCTCCAGCAAGGTCGCCGTTTGGAAGGTACGCTCCAGGATGCCCTATTGCGCCGAGATAGAGTGCATCAGCCTCTTCACGGCAGAAATCAAAGGAACCTTCTGCCCATTCATGGCCGGTTTCAACGTAATGTTGCCCACCGCATGGAATGACCGTTTGCTCGAATCCTTGATTGGTATGCTGTTCAATGGTGTCGAGAATGCGTTGTGCTTCAATCGCAACTTCTCGCCCCGTTCCATCGCCCGGCAAAATTCCAATTCGATAGTCAGCCATGTTTTTTCGCATGAGCAACCCCTACATGAAGGCGCCCCCCGTTGAGCAATGATTTCCAGTTTCAGTGCGTTTCTATTTTCCGCGGTTGGCCCCTCGTAGAGGCCGGTGACCAGTGGAGTGGTTGGGGTTGGGTGAATTGCATGAAGTGCTGTTGTTCTTCAGTGGAACTCTAGGTCTTCTCCAGAAGAGAGTATTCATAGGCTGTCATTGAGGAGAGTAGTTAACATGAGCGACAAACAACACAAGGTTCCCGAAGACCAAATCGCAGTCGAACTCATGCCTGATGAAGTACAGAGATTGACGGAAGTCATGCGCGGAGTTAATCCTGAATGGCGATTAGAAGATTGGTTGTCTGAACAGGCATCTACGATGCTTGAACTCATTCAATCTGACCTTCATCGAGAACGGATGGTCATCGAACAAAGACTGCATCGACTGCAGGCAATACAAGGTCGTTTTAACGAAAGTGAAGAATCGGATACGGACCCCAATCAGCGAAACATCTTCGATTGCTTTGACCTCCAAGTTGATTCGAGCCTCAAAGGCTTGGGGGAGCGTACTGCCGTGAGCGAAGACACAAATCATCTACCATCGGCAGTGGATGAAGTAATGCATCCTGCAAATAATTTCATTGAGCTATTACCCGGTGATGAAAGCGATGATCCGTTGCTCGCAGTTGTGTGTCAAATGCTTCTCATTCATGTGGAGTCCGAAATCGCCAGAGGTCTCCCATGCGCAACACTCGAGACCATATTCAAAGATTTAAATTCAAACGGAATCAGTCCTGAAGAAATCGATGAAGCATTGGACTACTCGCTCATGAACGGTACGCTTATCGAAATCGATGATGACTGTTTTGTGCCCCTGCAATAATCGGTATATTGACACATCAACCCCGCCTGCCCAACACCATGGCGACAAAGAAAGAAGGAGCCCAACGACTTCTTGATACGTTAGAATCCAAAAGAAAACTCAGTTCTCGACTGGCCTTTTCTGTGGGTCAAGGTGTAGTCGTAAGTGGGCTGGTATGGTATTTCACCACACACTGGCAATTCGCAGTAGCATCCGTTTTCATCATTGGACTGCTTATACAATTTGCATTTGAACGGATGTCGAACAGCATTGAAGCAAGCCGATTACAGGCTCTTTCTGACCTTGGATGGAAAGAGGATACTCTCAGCGATGAAGAGTACCGTGCGCGAATTGATAAAACCCTTAACGGCTAGGGATTTCAATGGATAACCCAGGTGACTATTTCCTTCGGCATTATTTTGCTGAAGAGAAACAACAGCGCCGCCATCGCCTGTTCATCCGTTTTCTCGCAGCGCTTCTACTGATGTTTGGCCTAGCTACCATGCCTATGTTTTCATCTTCGCCTGTACAAGCATCAATCTACGCTCTTGTCTCTGTTACAATTGTCGTTGTCATTCGCCATCGTTCATTACGCAGAGCCAATGAACGCGAGGAAGCGCTGTTCAATTTACTTGAAGTTGACCCGTCGATTTTTGAACATCCTTCTCGCCTAGAACTGGCCTTAGATGCAGCTCAATCTGGAACTTTCAAAACTCTCCAAGTCTCTAAAACGCAACGTAGAAACCGTGGCTCGGATGAAAAAGGATTCACTTCGGGGAAGACTGCATCGCCTCTTGATTCCTCTTTGCAACGTCGAGATGCATCGCTATCGGACGCTCATTACGAAGGCCTCGAGGATGATTTGCGCCCATCTGAACTTTTGGTAT
This sequence comes from Methanobacteriota archaeon, assembly GCA_018691345.1. GTDB lineage: Archaea > Thermoplasmatota > Poseidoniia > Poseidoniales > Poseidoniaceae > MGIIa-L1. The sequence goes on along the minus strand of JABGTJ010000049.1, from coordinate 16,693 downwards.
CTGAAGCGAATGTTCGATACGATGCCATCGCCCAACAACGTTGGAAAGATTCGGAATCCATAGACCAAGACCTCATTGAAGCAGGCGTTGAACGGTTAGGAGATTTGGTTCGAACAGACTGGTTTGAGAAAAACGCCAAAGATGGCGCCGTGGCATCATTGGTTGAATCCAAGAACGAGGAGGAGTCGGCTTGAGGCAAGCCCAATAAGTACGACCTCTTCGCCTCTCCTATGATGACTACCGCTATTTTAGTAGCCGGCGGTCATGGAAGCCGACTGTATCCTTTCACGCGTTACACGCAGAAAACCCTCTTACCCTTGTACAACAGGCCAGTGATTGATTTCGTTTTGGGGACTATTCGTAGAGCAGGAATCAAAGATATCACCATCATCTCGAATGAATTTATTGGCCAGATTGCTCAACATGTTGGTGCCGGTTTTGAAGGGGAGAAAATTCACTATGTGCTCGAAGAGGAACCTCGAGGCGTTGCAGCAGCCCTCAACCTTGCTCGGCCATACAACGAAGATTGCCGCGTAATGGTCTATTTCTCAGACAACATTACAACGCTCGAATTGAAAGACGAAGTCACGCGCTTCAACACCTCAGAAGGGAATCCAGGCTGCGTTCTTTTGGCTCGTGAAGAAGAACACCCAGAGGCGTTTGGCGTCGCTGTAGTTGACGGTGCCGGAAACATCACAGACATTGTTGAGAAGCCGCAAAACCCTCCATCGAATCTCGCCATTGGTGGCATTTACTTGTTTGATGAAAACTTCTGGGAGTATCTCGACAATGCTGTCAAGGAGCAAGGCGTTTCAGTATCAATTTCGGATGTCACTCGACAATACGTTCGTCGAGGGAAAGCAAAACTACTTTCTGTAGGTCACGAAACATGGGTCGATTGCGGCACACCAGATTCTCTACTGCTTGCTTCTCAAATGGTAAAAGATGGAAAACTAAATCCAAACCCTCACCGTTGAACGAACATTACAATCAAAGCCTACCGCCCCCGCCCTCAAAACATGAAGATCGGTATCATTGGTGCGGGAATGGTCGGTGGAGCAATCGAACACTGCTTTTCCAATGCGCACGAATTATTTGTTCACGACCCAGCGCGAGGTACAGAACTTTCGATCGTCACAGATAATGTGAATTTCGCCTACATTGCAGTACCAACGCCACCCCACCCCGATACCGGCGCTTGCGACACACGAATTGTCGAATCGACGTTGGATGCACTACCTGACGGCTTCACAGCGATTATCAAGAGCACCGTAGTTCCGGGGACGACTCAACGCTATCATGAGCGCTACCCCAACCTCAAAATTGCTTATTCGCCCGAATTTTTAGTGGAGCGGCGACGTCTTGAGGATTTTGCCAATCAAGATATATTGGTTTGCGGAACCCATCACGCAGAAGTTGCTGAACTGGTTTTTGAGCACCATCGGCAAGCCGGAGTGCTACGAAGAGACCAAACCTTCCACGTCACTCCTACGCAAGCTGAACTGGTCAAATACACCAAGAACACATTTTACGCCATGAAGGTAACATTTGCCAACCAGTTGTACGATATTTGTCAGGCAATGGGCGAGGATTGGTATACGATTCGAGATATGATTACTGCAGAACAAGCCCAACCAATTGGACCATCGCATTTGGATCCTATCTTTGGCCTCTACCGCGGTTTTGGTGGCAAGTGCCTCCCGAAAGACTCGCTCGCTCTGGGAGTTCTTGCTGCTGAATTGGATTGCAAGTACGACTGGATGGATGCCATACAGCGTGACAATGAGCGCCTCCGCGCTGTGTTGACGGGAAAACCCAGTGATGTCGTAACCAACGACGATTAATATGACTGAAAGTTCGCAATTCAATCGCCTCGTACCTCGAGGCTCTCTACAGAGGTTCACTCTCGCCGGTGGGTTCAACAGCGCAGTGTTCTTTGTGTTGTGGGAATGCATCCGTTTTTTTCTCGACGATGACAAAACCAGCATCCGCCTCGCTTGGGCTGTGGCTTGGGGTGCAACGGCTTTTATGGCTCATTTTATCCATCGTTGGTTCACTTTTGATAACAGGAAATCAATGCAGTGGACCATTGGCTCATCCTTTGGCGCCTATGCGTTCAGTTTGACTGGCTCCACGTACACCATTGGACTGTTTGCTGGTGAGCCCGGTGAGACCTTACGCCTTCTAGGCTTAGCCAATATGCTGGTCTGGGGATTAATTATTTGGGCCATTATGCGGCTCTTTGTGTTCCAATTCAAGGTCGAACAAAGTTAGATTGCGTGCGTTTCCAACAGCTCCATTGATACGACGAGCAATGCTTTTTCATGCGTTGCTTCGAGATCTATCGGGCAACCTTTGCCAGCATTGAGTGCGGCGAGCCAGGTGCGAGCGCATACGCACCACGAGTCTCCTGGCTTCAGTCCAGGGAATGAGAAATGTGGAGCCGGAGTTATCAAATCGTTTCCCTGTGATTTCGCAAACTCGAGGAACTGCTTGGTGACTACGCAACATACCGTGTGAGAACCACGGTCGTTTTCGTCGGTGTTGCACGAACCGTCGCGATACCACCCTGTATTCGGGTCGCAGGAGCATGTATCGAGCGGCTGTCCCAAGACATTTTTACTTGCGTTCATGGGTCATTTGAGACGTCACTCAGTCATCAACTCTTGCATTTCTCCCCGTCGACGGGTCAAGGCCTTTGAGTCTCAAAACAGGAAGTAAATCCTCAGAACCTGCGTTGGGTTCTAAGTCTATGTCCGTTACGGCGGTGCAATGCTACCGGATACAGTCCACAAACTCCCTCGAGAAGAACGCTTTGCTTACGCTCGCCTACTGGCGTTCATGGCACGTGTTGATAACGAACTTACCGTTGATGAAATGGCTATGTTTGAGCAGCGTTTAGGGACGGCATTGTTGTCACCCTCTCAGCGTAAGGTCATTCGTAGTGCTTTGAAAACCCCTCCTTCTTTGGAAGAGTGTCTCGAAGGCATGGGTGAAGAAACAGGGCGTCTGGCTTTGCGAGATGCGACGTTGATGGCAGCCGCCGATGGTGAGGTTGATGATGACGAAAAAGAAGTCCTTCAACAAATCATTGAACACTTTGGAATGGCTCCAGATTCTATGGAACGTCTCCTGAAGTGGACCGCTCAAGGCTACGTCTGGATGCAAAAAGGCTACGACATTCTGAATGATATTTCGGAGTGAAGTCCGTGTATCTCGACCTCACCGTGGACTTTGCGCAAGAGGACGTCACCGGTTACGCCGAGCTGATGGTGATTGTTGCCTCAGCAGATGGAACCCTTGTCAAAGAAGAGTTGGCTATTATCGAGGCACTCATGGGTCGCTGTATGATGCATCCAGAGATGCGAGTCAACATTCGAAACATGCTTGAGTCTCCCCCTTCTTTGGATTTGGTCGTTGCCAAACTAAACCCAGTCGTTTTGAAAATCGCCCTCCGCGATGCGATGCTTGTAGCAGCCGTCGATGGTGAGTATGACGATTCGGAAATCAAAGTTATCAAAGCTTTAGCAAAGGCTGCTGGCGTACGTAAGAAGGAACTCTCCGCTTTGTTTGAGTGGGTTAAATCGGGTTGGGAGTGGCATAATGAAAGCTTCCAACATTTAGGCCTCCTATGAGTTCAGTTTCGCGCTTTTTCAAACCCTCTGAGGAAGGGTCACATTCAAACCGGTTAAGCCAGCCCGTTGGTTGAGTGGGGCTTATGCAGAGCGGAGTAAGTGGATGGTATGCACGACTGGACCGATGTCTTGAGAACCGCACCGAACAAATCCATATCTGGCTTGCTGCATGGGAGAAGTCTCTTCTTGTCCACCAACCAATCGCCGCACTTTTACCTGAAGATTGGCCAACCCTTCCAGCCAATCTCCTCACCGACCCAGGTCATGTCCTCGACCATCTTCTTGCGCGACACGATGCAGAAGCAGATGGCCGCTCTCCTCGTGGCGCACACCCGACCCCTCCTCGTTTGGCTGATGCCTTAATCGCATCAGAATTGCTTGAAAGCCTCACTCGACCGAAGACGCCGACTCAACCATCGTCGATGCACTTGAACAACCTTCCCCCGGGTTTCCGCCAACACCTTGAGAAACTCAACCTCCCTCAACATGCGCAAGAACCAGAAGTCGACGATGAAGTCGAGTTTGAGCGAGTCGAGAACGGCATGCGTACATTGAGCGGCATCCCACTTCCAGTGGCTGATACTTCTTGCGGTGGAGGGATTTTCCACGCTCGTCTTATTCGCCGTCATGCAGAAAGCCACTCCGACAGTACAGAAGAAAAGAAAATTGCAGATACTCGCCTGCTTTTGTCATCTTTCCAACTCCTTGACAACGACGAATTGGTTGTCGCCTCAACTCGCCAGCGGCTTCTTCTCGAATGCATTCGTTTTGATCTGGTCGGTCTCAAATCAGACAAGCCAGGTTGCCTCCCCCGTAAGGAAGCGGAGAATTTGTTGAATCTTGCAGTTCGCCAAGGTGACACGCTTCAAGGCGATTGGCTTTGGAATGAAAACCCGAGCCTTATCGTTACCAACCCGCCGTGGCTGAGAATAAAAGACCGATTTCGAGGAATGGAAGAAGGAAGTAAACTACGCCGTGAACTCGGTGAGCAACTTCGAGCCCTTTCCGACAACGGTATTCAGCGCTTCTCGACCATGAGAGGGAACGTCAACCTCTATCGCTTGTTCATTGAACGCGGTCTACAGATTCTGGAAACCGGTGGCCGCCTCCGCCTTATCGCTCCCGACAGCATTCTACGAGAGCAATCTTCTCACCCTCTCCGCCAACTGTTGGTTGAAAGCCACGGTTGGACTGACATTTGGGCCATCGAAGAAGCAAATCACTTGTTCCCTGGTATGACTCAAGGCGTTGCAGTCCTCGGTATTTCGGCAAAGGTCGAATCCGAAAAATTGGTTGTCTTCGGTCCGATCAGCCGAGCTGATTTGCGCCGTGACCAACAAGGTCTTTCCAACCGCGTCCCGTCGTTTGAGATGGAGGCTGAACGCTGGGTTGCTTGGGCGAAAGACACATGGGCGATTCCCCGACTCCCTCGTGACCGAGTTGAGCGCAAGCAGACGCTTGAGATTCTCGACCGTCTTGCTCGCCTTCCAAGAATGGGTGAGGGACAGCACGCTATTGCCACCAACGGCCATACCGTTCGAGTTCGAGTTGGAGAAATCGACCAAACCGCTCATTCAAAGTCGATTGAAACCTGGGTTAAAGGACGAGGTTCTCGCCCATTTATCCGCGGTGTTCATTTCTCAGAGGATGAAAACGGCCAAGTCTTTGTCCGCCATCCAGCATTCCGTACAGACATCCCTTCCAGAGCGAATGAACGGCAATTGGCAATGTGGTGCGGAGGAGCCGACCCCAAATACGGCCCTCGTCTTGCTTGTCAAGCCATTGTTAACGCTCATCAAGAACGCCGTCTTCGCTGGGCGGTTATTCCAGCGGGTTGCGTGCTTGGTAACAGCGTCAATCACATCGAACTCCATCCGGACATCCAAGCACGATTGGTGAACAGCCACGGTACGCTCGAAAAAGCACTTCACTGGATGTGCGAGTTGCTGAATGCAAAAGACCTCGATGAATGGGCTCGTGCTTGGTCAGCAAACAATAACGTCAACAATTACGAATTGGAAATGCTCCCCCTCGAAGTTTCATCAGAAATTCCGGATTTAGTAATCTCAGCGCAGTAATCCCGTAAATGTGGCCCGACTTTTTTCGGATTACTATCTGTTATGGATGTAAAGAGTTCAACATCATTTATTACTGATAAGCCACTGGAACCAATGTAGCGATGTTCGTGGTGAGTTAATAATGGGAATTCATCCAAAGATCGGCATTACAGGTTTACCACGTAGTGGGAAATCTGCAGTCATGGAAAAAGTACTCGAAATGCTCGGGGATGAACGTACCCGTGAGATTCAGATGCGTGGCAGTTTAACAGAAGCTCCGATTATCGGAGGTATGCGAACTGAACCAATCATGGATGGCAGCGAGCGTTTGGGATACAGCGTTTTCAACATCGTCACCGGTGAAAATGCAATTATGGCTCACAAGAACATCGATTCACGTTTGCGCGTCTTAGGCTACGGAATTGACACTGAAGCACTGGAAACCATTGCTATCCCAGCAATCGAATACGCTCGCGATGAATGCGAAGTCGTGGTCATTGACGAGATTGGAAAATTCGCAGTCGAAAGTGAAGCGTTTGTTAACGTCGTTCGCAGTGCTCTTGAGGTTGACAAGCCAACGCTTCTCACCCTTCACAAGAAGAGTCGACACCCGCTCCTGCAAGACATCCGTCGACGCGACGATGGACGAATTCTGGAAGTAACTCCAGTCAATCGGGCACTCTTGCCGTACAAGATTCACAAGCTGATGCGTGAAACTTATTGATGAAAGGCGCCGTTGGTTTCATTGCCTTGTTGTTCTACGCATGTCCATGGGCAACCCTTCTCAGTCAGCCTCTACTCTCCTTTTGGGAACGGGAGTCGGCTGTTTTCTTATCGCTGCCTTTGGGTTTGTCCAAGACCGAATCCCCTTGGATTCGGTGAGTCCAGGAATGGCGTTTCCTTTGCTCGGGCTTGCTCTTGTTGCCGTTTCACGTTCGATCCGTTCAGGCATGGGGCCGTTTACTGCGTCGTTTCCTTCAGAAGATGATGAAATGCTTGTTGAACGGGTCCGGCGAGACCTGGAAACCACGCGCCAAGAAGAGAGCGTTGGTTCTGCTTGGGCTGAACTTGAGGCATCAGTTCTTGAGTCTGAACTCGGTGAAGAATAACGCCTTACTGTATTTCACCCTTTAATTTGGATTGGGTTTGAACATGCAGTGCCAGGCCAATTGATGCGATTGCCCCTGGAAGCCAACCGATCCACAAGGCGGCCATGAACGGTACACTCCATCCAAGAGGTATGATTGCAGCAGCTACGGTTGCCATCATCATCGGATACAGCACGAAGGACGATGAAGGCGAAGCTACATCTTTCTCGATAAACCATGAAGTCACCGACGACCACGGTAACACCACCCAAATTGCTGGAAGAAGGAGAATTGCAAACGGCGTGAACATGCTCATAAGAACTGGTGCATACAACAGCGTCATTTTCATCCACCAAATTTCAGGTCGAGGTGCAGCATCAAACCCGAGAGCCGGCATGAACTGCACCAGCATCAAAGACGAAATGGCAATGGATGAAATCCAAATGCCGTAGGCGTAAGGCCCTAGACCTTCCCCCAAGAATCCCAAATGGTTCAGGTGAAGCGGCGTCAGGAGGAGAACCGCCACAGCCATTATGATGGCGAGAACGGCTATGCTGAGACTGCGCCCTTCGCCATGGTTCAATTCAGCATCTGAGCGTACTGCGGGTTGAAGCACAACAGCGAAACAAACGGCGAGATGCATCGAGAGGACCAGCGGCAACAGCATGCTTTGTTCGTGCAACTGACTCAACCAATCGCGTTCGATATCAATGGCCACGGTAAGGTAACTTAGAGCAACCACGGCTAAAATTAAAACTTTCAGACGGGCTCTGCTGGCGAGCGTTTGGAAGTTAGGTCCTGCAAGGAACAGCGTAGACACGGCAAATAATTCGCCTCCAAACATCAGCAACCCTCCGATGAGAGCCAACGGTACAAAATTCTCCCATCCCGGAATCGGGCCAATTGTTTCGAGAGGGAACAGTTCTGGTTCTGAATAGGCTTGTTCTGGGAAAAACAACGTCGTTGAAGCGAGGGCGAAGGATGCAGTGAACATCATCAACCGATTACGGAATTTCTGTCGTAGTGCCGGTCGGACGGTTGAGATACTGGGGAGGTGTTCGCTGAACACAGCAAACAAAATCACGAGCAGCATGATGATTTCAATTCCACCATCTCCAGTGAACATTAATTTTAACTCTTCAGAAGAAAAGTTCCCTGCGCCAAGATACTTCGTCACCTCAAGATGCGTCATATCGTGTGAATAAATGGCTTTGAAGCGAAATATCAGCATCATGGACAGTTGAACAGCGGGTAGCCAGCGTACGATGAGTACAGCGTTTTTCCAAAACGCAGTGCCTTTTTTTTCAGCATACCGTTCAATTGAGCCAAACCATATCCAGGCGAAAAGTCCGAGCACCAATGCGGGCAAGAACCACGGCATCGCATCGCCCAACATAGTTTGGACGGGGGGGGTGAAGCCCTTGAGGGTGGCGGAAGCAACATAGATGGGCGACAAGACCCGCAGACATGTCGCGCAATGAATGGCAGGAGCAAGACCTTCTTGCTGTAGCGCGCGATACGCCACTGGCCAATCTTGCCAAGAACCTCGGTTACGATCTTGAAGAATGGATTCCAGCGGCTACCACTTCTCTCCCTGAAACGTTGAGAGTGACGCTTGCCAGACACGACAAAGAGTGGACTGAATCTCTTCTTAGGGAACTCGGAGGCGCTCCGCTGCCTTGGGCACAAGACAATTTCGCTTGGCAGATGCCGTTTGCACGAGGTCAAGCGCCCGATGAACGCAGCAAGCACATCCTCAGTCTCCTCCACGAATCTGGACGTATTACCCGCCAAGAAGCAGCCAGTATGCTGCCGGTTGTAGTGTTAGACCCAAAACCCGGTCAATTGATTCTCGATTTATGCGCAGCACCTGGTTCGAAAGCAACTCAAGTCGCTGAGGCTGTAGCGCCAAACGGCGTCGTAGTAGCCAATGAACCGGTGTCTGGACGCGTAAACATGCTTGTTTCAAACCGAGGTCGGCTCTCGACCTCGAACATGCTCATCAATCAACAAGATGGGCGACACATTGGGCGAATTCCACCGCCTGGTTACGATGGTATCGTGGCTGACGTCCCATGCACAGGTTCAGCAACCTCTCGTAAAAATCGAAATGTATGGTGGAAATGGTCCCCCAAAGAGAGCCGTACTTTGTTCAGGTTGCAAGTTGAAATCACGACACGTGGAGCGAGTTTACTGCGTCCGGGAGGAAAACTTGTTTACTCAACATGCAGCATCGACCCTTGTGAAAACGAAGCGGTTGTCGCACAACTGCTTCGCCAACTTCCTTACCTTGAACTGGTTGATATCGATGAATCCAAGTTGGGTGGACTCAAATTGCGACAGGGTTTGAACGACTGGGATGTTCTCGACAAAGAATCAAACCCCCTTCCAAGGGGCGAAGAGGTGCCTCGCACGACGTTCCTCCAACCCGTTCACATGAGCCCCTCTGCTCGCGTTCACTGGGCGCAATCCTTCGATGAAGAAATCGATGAAGCGTTGGAGCAAGAAATTGAATCTCAGTTGACAAAATGTCGACGTCTTGTCCATCACGACAACAATACGGGCGGATTCTTTGTTGCTATGTTTAGGCATCGACCTGAAGCAACCCCGGAGGGAGTCGCACGAACCTTCATCCGTCGCCGACAACCTTCTTCGGAATCGGGTTGGGAGCCGCTGCTGTTGGATCAGCCACACACCAACCGGCATACCATTTACGCAGCTCCGCAGGAAATCATCGATGAAGCGTCTACACGGTACGGTATAGCGCAGGATGAAGTCTCCTGGTGGGTTCGAGGTAAACGCCTCAATATCGCTCCAAAAATGGTAGATGAACGTATTTTCAATCAAAAATGTCCGAACAAGCGTGGTAATCTTTGGCCCGAAGGAACGTTTCATCCACTGAAGTTGATTCACGCTGGTCTACCAGCATTTACCAAAAAAAGAGGCGGATGGCGTTCAAGACAGGAAGCAGTTCCAGCGCTTCACTCGCTGATTACCGAATCTAAAGTTCCAGTTTCAGCCGAGGTTCTGGAACGTATGCTTTTGGGCTGGGCACCGTTACTTGAAGATTACAACGACGAGTTTGAACCCATTCAGATTGATGGCCCGCTCCTTCTTTCGTGTGAACTCTCAAGCGGGGAAGAACTCATCTCAGCCTGGGCAGGGGCAAGGTTGACCTTGATGATGGACGAGAAAGGCAGAGATATTTTACGACTAAAACTCGGAATGCCGTTCCAATATGAAACAGAGGAAGAGTGAGTCAATGCGAATCAAGGCACCGTTGTTGGCTGTTTTGCTCTGTATACTTCTTTTCCCACAAGCGGCCACAGAGGGAGCCGATGGTTACGATTTGGTTGTTTCATCACCGTTGCCCGAGCAACGCCCCGCTGATACCGTACTTTACGAGCACTTTTTGCCCAAAGAAGGCCCTTATGACCTTCAGGATACGGATGAGGTGATTCAACTTTCATGGTGGAAATGGAGCGAAGAGACAAACTCAGATTGGCCTGATGACGACGCTCAAGCGCGTCTTGGAAGCCTTGGTTTGAGCGATAATACAACCATGATGTTCAATGAACAAAAAGTTGAGAATGCTTCATTTGACGACGGCGTTGCTGTTGGGCGAGAGAGCGCACGCCAACAAACCATACTCTCGTTGGAGGGCAGCATCGACATTGTGAGCGATGATCTTGGACAGTGGTCACTGCGCATACCCGTTCAAATGACGCCTCATGTCAATTTGAGCGATAACACCGTATTGTATATTTTCATCACCGAGGATACTGCGGTAGACCAGCATGGAAGAACTACACAACACTTGGTTCGAGACATGAAGCCTGTGTTTGGTTTCTCGAATCAACAAGGTAACATTACGGACACTGCTTGGTTGATTTCTGCTGAACACTTGTTGGCTGCAGGCATAGATTTGGAACAGAACCCCTACGGCTGGCATATTACTTTGGCCTTTTTTGGAGAAACGGATGAAGATTCTGCGAAACGTCTGTTGGCATTGTACCATACTCCATTGCCGAACCGATGGCACGCCAGTACCCCTGGTAATTTTGCCCTGCCGATTTTCCTCCTAATCTTCGCTAGCGCCATCGCTGCAGGTGCCGTTGCCAACACCATGAAACGAGAAAAAGGTATGCCGAAATTAAATGCAGAATGGAAAACCATTGAACCGCCAGTGGCCCGTTTTACATTCATGGCAGGCAACCTCCCGGTTCAACTGAAATCATGCGTTACTCAGGTACCATGGGGTATGAAAGGAGGTTTCAAGACAAAGCAGATTTCCCCAAATACGGAACATGAATTTGTTGTACGTTTCAAAGAAGTTCACGCTACGGACTGCCAGGTTTCCTTCGGTCTTGAAGTCGAGGAACTTGGCACTTGGACCCAATACCTTCGCCTAACATCTCCTCGACTCCTTCAGGACACCGACGAGGGAAGCGTTGAAATCATCGAACTCGAAGCACAGGAGAGGGACCATCATGACGCTTGATGAAACGGACCGTGCCTTGTTATCGGCTATGCTTGAAGACGCCCGGATTAGCCAGCGCGCACTGGCCCGTAAGGTCGGTATCGCTCAAGGAACTGTTCTCAATCGAATTCGGCGCATGGAAGAGCTTGGCATCATTAAGGGATACAGCGTTCTTCTCGACCCTGCATCCATGGGTTGGAGCATGACCATCATGGCTGGTTTGCGTATTGTCAAGGGTCGAATGATTGATGTACAGCGTAAAATTGCTGCAGACCCAAGGGTATTTGCTGTTTACGACGTGACTGGAGATTGGGATTCAATGGTGTTGGCTCGGGTCAAAGACCGTGAAGACCTCGATGACTTGACAAAGACTGTGTTCACGCTCGATGGAGTTTCTAGATCCTACACGCACGTCGTCCTCAACACCGTCAAAGAAGACGGAATGCCTAAGCCACCTTCGCCATCAAACGATTAATGCTCGATGGAATCTTCCATTTCGATAAAGGGCATGAGGTCAACAGCGAGGCTTTTGAGTGATTCGACCACTCGTGTTTCTGGTTTGAGTGCCTTCGACAACTGATTTCGTAGTGCATCGCAGACTTTCACATCCATGGATTCAAGGCGTTCGGTGAGGGATTTTTGCAACCGCCCACCGGTTCGATCCCAATCCATGAGTAAACACATGGATGCACCGCCTTGTGCATCTCGAGTACCGTATGTTTGGTAGAGGTAGGCGATAAATCGGTCAAGCCCCCATCCTCGATTCAAGACTTCGATTGGGCCAGTGAAGTCCAGCGCTTCCAAGGCATAACGGTCTCTTTTCCCCTCAATGATGACGGGCCAGCCCAGTTCACGATTTTTGGCACGGGCTTCACCTAGAGCAATTCCGGCTATTTCAAATCGCTCAGCAGCGTTTCCACTGCCAAGAGGTGAACGATGCTTTTGATCTCTCATTCTTCTTCCCCCAAACTGACTCGAAACCGCTCTGCACATTCCGCCACCTGCATCGAATCGATGCGAATTCTTTTCATTCGAGATGTCAATCCACTGATGATTTTGAGTTGATTCTTAGGGACATCGAGTGCGGTTGACAGGACATGAAGCACAGCGTTGTTTGCCTTGCCCTTCTGAGCCTGGGCGCGAACGGCAACGCTCACACAACCCCTCCATTCGTTCACGCCGAGTAGACCTTGCCGTTTAGCACCCGGTTGTACTTCGATATCAACCGTCACAGCCCCATCCAATGTAGATTGGAGGAAATGTGAAGCGCTCATCAATCTCCACATGACGGGGCTGTATTTCAACTTGCTAACCTTTGGTGCACTCCGGACAGTAAAACAACGCTTAATAAGGGCGGGAATAGAAGCGAAATTATACAGAGAAAAACGCTGCACTGTAAGCATGACGCTAGGGTGTTAAACAGAAGTGAAGTCATGTCGTATTCTCCAAGGGTTTAAGTCGGGTATCACCGGCCCTAAGTTTGAGGGTTCCTTATGCCTGCTGAAGACACTGTTTTCAACGTCCTTTATGACAAATATATGTTTTGGAGTATCCTAGTCGGTATTTTCACCTTCGGGTGGATGTTTATCGCTATGCTGCGTTACCGCGACGGCGTTGAACCCGTAGAGAATATGGAGAAATACCATATCGAAGTTGGTTCCTTCCCGGTTGATAGCCACAACACGAAGTTAGAAGTTGCATTCTATGTCCTGCCAACCATTCTTGTCGTCTGGTTGACTATGATGGCACTTGCTTCAAATACAGCGGTCTGGACAATTCCAAACGATGAAGACACATTCAACGTCGACATCGTTGGCAAGCAATGGTTTTGGGAGTTCCATTACCAAGAAGATTTGACGTGGGAAGATGAATCTCCACACATTGATGTCAACTGGACTGGCAGCATGCTGATGGTTCACACTCATGGCAGCGAAGCAACCAACGTCACGGTGGAAATTGATGGCGTTGAAACCGACTATTCAATCGATCTGGCCGCAGAGATGCTCACATTATCGAACATGTACTTCGACCGCGAACTCCACAGCGTCATTACCGTATACGATGCCGAAGATGAACTCCTGCACACATGGGAGCACTTGCCTACCGGCACAATTCTTTCCTCTGCCGGTGGTCAACACTTGATTATTCCATGCGACGAAAGCGTCACCCTTGATTTGTTTTCACGCCCGCACGACAATTCCAACCCAGCCTACGTTGGTGTCCAGCACGCTTTCTGGTTGCCTGAATGGGGCGTCAAAGAAGATTTAGTGCCCGGGCTTGAGGCTGGAACCGTCATGACGTTCTTCCCTGACGATGCAGGTACATTCCCTATACGATGCGCTGAATACTGTGGCCTTGACCACTCAAAGATGATCGGCAACATCGACATTGTTGCCCGCGACAACGCCACATGTGAAGTCGATACGAAAATCCAAAAGACGGGATCTCAAACTGGAAATGATTCAACTGGAGGTGGATACTGATGATGAAGCGTTTCTCTATCCTCGCTCTCGTCCTCATGATGCTGGTTGCGGCACCGCAATTTGAAGCAATGCCAACTGGAATTGGCAGTGCAGCAGATGGAGGATGCAGTTGCCACGGAGGTGCTGCAGCAGATACAAAAGTCATCGTTACAGGTTTGCCAGAATCATTCAATGCCAGTGAAACATACTCGTTTACCGTTACCGTTCAGAACGACGTCATGGAATTACACAACGATGGCGTCACTGAAGCAGATGGCACTGGCTGGAACGGCCATGCTGGAGGATTCCGCATACTTTCGACCGGTGGAATGGTTTCTACGGTTGACGAAACGCTCGGCTATGAAATGGACGGCGGATTAACTCACACCGCTGCTGGAAACGCAGTTCGGACATGGGACTTTGAATGGGTCGCACCTGCAGACGATTCTAAAGTCGTTGAATTCACCATCTATGGCAACGCTGTGAACGGCGGCGCTGGGTCTGGCGGTGACTATTGGAACCAAGCGGACCTTGTCATCCCAGGCATTAACGCAGATGACGTAGGGCCAACTGCTCGTGCGCTGGTTGTGCTCTTGACCGCCATCGGTCTTTCGCTTGGTTTGATTCTTCTCGGAGTCATGTGGGTCTTCTACACCCGTTCCCCGGACACATTTACGATTTCCAACTTCTGGTCGTACCTCAAGCCATGGCTTACCACAACCGACCACAAGGAAGTCGGAATTCTCTACTTCTTGTATGGATTTACATTCTTCTTAGTGGGAGGTGTGCTTGCACTCCTGTTCCGCATACAACTCTCCTTGCCTGAAAACATGTTCTTGACCGAGTCTGAATACAACTCGTTCTTCACTTTACACGGCACGACTATGATTTTCTTGGCCGCTATGCCAATGATTGCCGGTTTCATGAACTATGTTCTCCCCTTGCAAATCGGCGCTAAAGATCTCGCTTTCCCGCGTATCAACGCAATGGGACTTTGGCTCTTGGTTTTCTCCAGTCCTTTGATTTACACCGGAATTTGGTCCGGTGAAGGAGCAGATATTTCTTGGGTCATGTACCCTCCATATTCATCTCTGACCGAGTCGAATCTCGGCCCGGAAATGGCTCAATACGGTTCGAATACAGGAACGACAGCATTCATCTCTGGTATTTTGATGCTCGGCGCATCCTCAACACTTGGTGGTGTGAACTTCATCACGACCGTGTTTACCATGCGCGCTCCCGGTGTCGGCTGGATGAAGATGCCGTTGTTCTCTTGGTCCGTATTCGTGAGCGTTTTCATGCTCTACATGTCGCTTCCAGCCTTTATTATCGGTGTTGCATTCCTCCTGTTCGACCACACCGTCGGAACAGTGTTCTTCACCTCAGGCGGGGACAGTTTACTGTTCCAGCATCTGTTCTGGTTCTTTGGGCATCCTGAAGTGTACGTGGTTATCGTACCAGCTTTCGGTATTGTTTCTGAAGTATTAGCTACCAGCGCTCGCCGTTCAATTTTCGGATACAAGTCAATGGTTATCGCCATGGCAGGAATTGGTGTTGTTGGTTTCATTGTATGGGGCCACCACATGCTCACATCAGGAATGGATCCGTTCTGGAGAGCAGCCTTCATGATTACCACAATGGCTGTTGCGATACCTACGGGTGCGAAAATCTTCAATTGGCTTGCTACCATTTGGGGCGGTAGCCTTGTCATGCGTACGCACACACTTTGGTCCCTCGGTTTCCTTGTGACCTTCACGCTCGGAGGCATATCTGGAATGTTCTTCCCAGTTGCAGGTATGGACATGCACTTCCACGATTCTTACTTCGTTGTCGCTCACTTCCACTACGTGTTCATCGGCGGTACTGTCTTTGCACTGTTCTCCGGTGTCTACTATTGGTTCCCTAAGGCAACTGGAAAGAAGTTGGACGAGACGCTGGGTCTCTGGCACTTCTTGATTGGGTTCTCAGCCTACAACGCTACTTTCTGGCCTATGCACGCTCTTGGAATCATGGGTATGCCTCGCCGAACACACAGTTACACTGTTGAAAGCGGTTTTGCGGAATACAATATGGCAGTAAGTATCTTTTCGTTCATCTTTGGCCTCAGCCAACTCTTACTTGTGTGGAATATTATCAAATCCAACAGAAGTGGGGAGCCCGCAGGTAACGATCCATGGGGCGGTTGGTCGCTTGAATGGGCAACTACTTCACCGCCGCCGACGCCGTCATTCCACGAAATACCGACTCAAGGCGACATGAACGAATTGTACGGCCACCACTCTTCAAAGCCTTCAATCGGCGAGAAAATGTGGAAAGCCACTCCAAAGGGGGCGGAAGAATGAGCGGACACGGTTCTCACGTTGAAAACGGAATTTGGATGCGCGCAGTCATGATGGGAGGAATCATCCTCACCATCGGTGTGCTGTTGTTTGCTACACTCGGGATCGCTTTGGCAGACGGAAAGCACGATACTTGGAAGCAGTTGGAAGACGACTACCATCATGAAGAGGAAGTTCTTGCAGCGCAAGGCAACATCACCAAGGCTCAGGCGGAACATCTTGACCACATGCATCACGAAGAAATCGATGCACACCTTTCGTATCTTACCTACCGGGTTGCAGGTATTACCATCTTGCTGATGTCGATTACCTATGCAGCTTTCATTGGTATCGGTGGTTTCCTCAACGCCAGTAAACCACAAGCCGACCATGGAGACGGACATGACGAACACGAACACCATGGTTCGTCTTCTCCAATCGTCTTTGCATTTGGTATCATGTTGTTCTTGGCAGGATTCCCTGACTTTGTCGTTGCTTGTAAGGCGATGTTGAGTTCAGATGTGACCGCTGACTTCAGTATGCTTGCTGTGAGCATGGCTGGTCTTGTCACCATCGTCATCGCAGTGTCAAATTGGTGGTTTGAAGACTTACCATTCGTTGGACACGGTGAGCAAATCGCAACCTCGTATCCA
>JABGTJ010000099.1 GCA_018691345.1 Methanobacteriota archaeon | reverse complement strand
GATGACGGTGATTGGATGGTTAAAGTCATTGTTTTTGATGAAGAACTCGATGAAGACATCATTGAAACGAACGTAACTGTGCTCAACCGGGCACCTTACCTCAACCTCAGCATGCTTGAAAGCATTGATGTCGAAACCCAAATCACCATTGATGCTACCGACAGTGGTGACATTGACAGCATCTCCCCCACTGGGCAACAAGTTACGGTCTCATGGCCGAACCTCAATTGTCAAGAAGGACTGACTCAACCAACGTGCACTTTCACTCCGATGGGTGAAGGACCGGTGCTCATTACTGCGGTGGCAACCGACGATGATGGAGCGATAACAACCGTCAACAGCACGCTCGATGTCCTCAACATAGCACCAACACTCGCCTATCCGGAACTCTACCTTGGTGGCATGAACATGACACCGGATTCCGCAGGGATGTGGGAACTCAATGAAGACGAAGTCGCTCTACTGCGAATCGTTGGAGGCGATACGCTCTCTGACCGTGACGATTTGAACATTGAATGGATTCCATCCGACTTGGTAGAGAACTGGAGCGTAGTCACCAAGGGTCCTTCGTCCGCAGCCACAGTATCTTGGCCAATTTCAGGTGTACACACAATTCAGGTATCAGCATACGACAACGATGGCGCTCAGTCCGATGTGAGAACTGCGCTGGTCAAGGTCAACAATGTACCACCTACAATTTCTGGACTCGGTTCGAGTATTCCAATTTTCGAGGACGATAACCTCACGCTAAGTGTCGATGTTTTCGATACTGCATCGGACCTTGACTCACTGGAGATTTGCTGGGATGCCGATGCTCAGGTTGACAGTAACGCCGATGGGAACATGGTCAACGACTGTGAAATGCAAGGCACTGAGATGACCATGTCTTGGGCTACTCGAGGCATACGCCAAATTACGGCAACCGTTACAGATGATGACGGTGCTAAAGCGCTCACTTCGGTCAACGTAAGTGTACAAAATCTCGCACCTTCAGCCGCCATCACAAATTCATCGAACGTGTTTGAATTGATGGAAGGCGACAACATCACACTTTCTGGAATCACTTCGCGTGAGACAACAAGCGACAAACTCACGCTCCAATACGATTGGGACAGCGACTTAATTGACAGCGATCTGGATGGTCAGATGACCGGTGAAGTTGATTACAGCGGCATGGTGTACACACTAACGAATCTTGACCCTGGACAGTGGACATTCACACTGACGGTCACCGATGACGACGGTGAAACTTCATCTTCGAGCATTACACTCACGGTCACAGAACAACCTGCAGACGGATTCATTGAAAGTGTCAGTGAAGCGATTGGTTCTGTTCCTACTGCCATCATCGGTATCCTTGCGTTCATCGTCGTGGTGTTGGCAACATTCTTGCTCATCACCCGTTCGAAACCCGAAGAGGTTGAAGACAAATATTCTGCATTTACTGCCGTACCGACAATGGAGCCACCGGGTCTTGCACCACAACAGGACTATGGCACTCAACAACCAAGTTACGCTGCTGAAGCACCTGCTGCTGTTCAGGCAGACATGTATGCTGCGCCACAGCAAACCGACATGTATGCACAACAACCTGCGGCCGACCCTTACGCTGCATACAACTCTGCACCTGCTCAACAAGCCAACGATGCTCTAGCTGCACTCGCCGCTTTTTCTGAACCGGCCGTACAACAACCTGTACAACCTGTTCAGCCCGTTGCTGCACCTGCTGCACAAGCAGGTCCTCCATTACCGGCAAGTGGTTTACCACAAGGTTGGACAATGGAACAGTGGCAACATTACGGAGAACAGTATTTGGCTGCACAAATGGGCCAACAGACACCTGCACAGCCGACAACTACCAATACCCCAAGCACTTCTGCAAACTCAGATATGTCAGGATTCCTCGACGATCTCGACCTGTGAGCGTGAAAGTGAATGGCAAGTTTATGGCAGTTTTTTGGATTACCAAATCCTGACGGGACTACGAATGAGAAAAAGCCAGAAAAGCAGGCCTCTTCACCGTTGAAACCAGCTGCAGCATTGCAAACAGCGAAGCCTACAGCACTGACAATTCCAACCGTGGCTTCGACTCCCGCTCCATCTCCAGCCAAAACCCAACTTGAAAGTACGACAGAATTGAAACTCAACATCAAAACCCCTCCACTCCAATGGAAAGGGCCAGTTACTGCTGAAGGTGAACCGTTTCATGACCTCGGCGCTCATACACCTCTTCGAAACCCCCTCCCACGGCGAGCCTTACGGTACGTCGCACCTGACTCGATGAACAGGATTCCAACCCGTGAAATGGCAAAGCGTGTTCGGCAGGGTGACTCAATAATTGTTGACTTGCGACCAATGGTCCACATGGATACGCATCAGAACGTCTGTCGCAGAGAATTACAGCAAATGGGCAACGATGCTGGAATTGGAGTCTTTGCTCTTGATTCAGAAGACAAGTTACTTCTGCTACCTGGAAAGGATGTAGTTGTCGATGTCGGACGCCATGAACTTGGTCTGCAATCCCTACTGTCCGATTAAGAAGGGCTGCTTTCTGTAAATGAATGCAGAATCTCCATTGCTTCACCTGCAATACCCAAAACGGTTGATTCTTTGCCTTCGACAAGGGATGCATGAGAGCCCATTGGGCCTGCCAAATCATAACCACCGGCTTTTCCTTTCCATGATTCGCTGAGAACAAGTTCCACCAAACGCTCATCGGATAAGTCTTCAAACTCGACAATCGAATGTTCCACAAAGAATCTCCATTGCCCCATCACTTGGATTCCAGTTGCTGACCAAACTTGATGCCGACGACCTGAAAGACGATGCAGCATCATTGCGGCCTCTACAGAATCACTTGGCTTCCCGAGGGTATGCTCCATATCATCAGGGTCAGCCAACAGAGTATCACTGACGATGACAAGGTCATACCCGTG
>JABGTJ010000030.1 GCA_018691345.1 Methanobacteriota archaeon | reverse complement strand
GGGCCGGATGGTGGGCTAGAAGGTGGGCCGGATGGTGGGCCGGATGGTGGGCCAGAAGGAGGACCAGAAGGAGGACCAGAAGGTGGACCTGACGGTGGCTGTGAAGAAGGCCCGGGGGGAGGGCCACTCGGGCCCGAAGGTACATTTTGAGCATGAGATTCTTCCACACTGTCTTGTGCTGAAGCGGGCGCATCTTCTTCCGTTTTCTGCAATCCTCCGAGGTCGCCAAACGCCGCATCGAGTAGATTTCCGACGTGAACATCTTTTTGTTCTTCTTTTGATTGTTCAGCAGATGTTTTTTTTCCCGCCATCGATAACGCCCCATACTGGCCACATGGCGCGGCTTAAATAGCGGTTGCGTAACGGAAGTCTTGCATAGGCCCGCTTGGTGTAGAGGTTATCATGCAGGATTGTCATTCCTGCGACCCGGGTTCAATTCCCGGAGTGGGCGCCTATCTCTCTCTAACATGTTGTTAAACAGTGTTTGATATACTCTCTTGAGGACTTCACGGCATGGTCACCAAACCTAGACTTGCAGTATCGTCGTGTTTACTCGGGCAAAAAGTCCGCTACAATGGGGATGCTGCTGAGTTCAGGGCCCTCACTCGTAAGTGGAACGGGCACTTTGATCTGGTTGGAGTATGCCCTGAAGTCGGTATCGGTATGGGCGTTCCACGCCCAACGATTCGTTTGGTGAACGACGGCAACTCGATTCGACTTGTGAATCCCAAGAACGGCGATGATTTCACAACCCGTATGCTTGAGTATGCGCAACTGCAGGCTGACGCTTTGGTTGAATCTGGAATTTGCGGATTCGTGTTCAAGAAGGATTCACCAAGCTGCGGGCTAGAACGAGTCAAAGTTTACCGCGAAGGCCATGCCCATGCCACCCGCGACGGCAGAGGCATGTTTGCCAAAGTATTCACGACGCTTTACCCACACATCCCTGTTATTGAAGAAGGCCGATTGACGGACGCACGTCAAGCCGAGCACTACTTGGCCCGTGTTCATTTCTTCTCATTGTGGCGAGAAGAAGGTTTGAACGGTTGGACTGCTAAGGCGCTGATGCAATTCCATAACACAAACAAACTCTTCCTTCTCAGTCGCTCACCGGACGCTAAACGCCGTCTTGGCCGCCTGATTGCCGAAGGATTTGACAACGGTGACCGTGCTGAAACCGTTGCGCTTGCCTACATGACTGAGGCTCAACAATCCCTCAATGTGCTCACAAAAAGTGGCCCAATCGCCCACGCTATGGAGCGCGTACTGGGCAAGATTTCTCACAATCTCACGAAAGGCGAACGACAAGAAATGCTCGAAGTCATCCATGACTTCCGCCAAGGATTGCTCCCACGCTCAGCCCCCCTGACGCTGTTGCAACACCACGTTCGCCGCTGCAACCTCGACACACCAACGCATCGTCGATTTATGTCACCGATTCCACTCTCGCTTGGTTTGATGGCGAGAGTTTGACGGTTCATTGACTTCTACGCCGTGAGCGATACTCCTCGAGTGCCTTTGCACGCATTGCATCAATGCGACCAACACTGTCCGTAATATCTGAAACATTGATGTTGATTACACAAAGGCCATGGGGAAGCAGTCCGCTGTTTATTTCGGGGATGAGTTGTTTATAGAACCACTCTCGCGAACGGTTGATGTCTTCGACGGTCATCGAGCGAATGGCGATACAGAATTTTTGTTCAACGATGACGCGAACCGTTGTTTCAATTTCCGAATCAGAAAGGCCTGACAACGCTTGAACCGCAGTGCCCGATAGTTGTGATTCTTCTGCTCCACCGATAACAAACCTCACCGGTATCGTCAGCGGAATATTTTGTTTTTCTGGAATGTCTTGAAACTCAAAGTCGAGAGTCATTGTGTTGATACCGCTTGAAGGGTTGAGATTTTGTGCCAGTTCTAGAACTTTAACTTGGCAGGCAACTGCTTTTGCAGCAACTTCTTTCAGCTCGGTACTTGCACTCATTTCAAAGGGTTTGAAATTACGCCAAACAGGAGGTTGGTAACCCTCCCCATCTGGATCTTTGAAATGTTCATATTCAAGCCATGTGAATGCACGCTCAATACCCTTTTTCAAATGCGTTTTCATCAAGTTGACATAATCCTCATCCGATAAACTCTGAAGATAGCGATAACGAGGGCTGGACCATTCCTCAAACGAACCGATGACCTCTGGATCGGATTGTATTCCGAATCGCGCCTCGTATTTTATGTGCGTGAGGTCTTTTTTCAACGTCCCCGTACCGACGACTGATATTTTGATGAGACCGTCCATATGACGCTCAATAGGTGCAGCATCCCGTGAACTCGTTTCTTGAACGACCTGGTTATCTTCGATTATTGGAGAAAGGTTAAGGATTTGGAATCTGAGTATTTTCAACCCAGTCTCTTGCAATTCATGGCGACAGCAGTTGGTCAGATGATCCATAAATAGGCCAGCCTTATGCTGATATGTGCCAGCATACCTTCGAGATTGTATGGTTTGTTGAACACCCCGCATGAGGATGCTACGGACAACTTCTTCCAATCGACGCTGACCAAGTTCAATCAATTTAAACAAAACGTCCGGTGCGAGGTTTTGGTCATCGGAAAAGTGAATTCCGATGGAGAGGTTTGAGTCGACGAGTTCTCCTGAGTGGGCTTTTGTTCTTGAACGAAGTTTGAACTCCATCGGCTCAAGCGAAAAAACAGCGTGACTATGGTACATAGGCAGGAGAAATTTTCGACCACTCCTGTAGACGATTGGTGTTTGTTCTTTACTGGTCGCTACGATGAGAATCTGGTGGGGCTTTACCTTGACTGTGAATGAAATCGCCAGCATTCCGATGCCTAAGGGCAGCAGAACGCCGAATACGATGCCGACCATCAACAGTTGCATATCTTCCTCAGGCCAAAGTTTCCTTTTCACTTTATCGCGAATACATCAATCGATTCGGCTTTCTTTATATCCAGTTGAGATATTGCATTTGCGAGGAGAGATACCCATGAGTGAAAAAACATACACCGTAGAAATTGCAGATGCCACTGGACACAGCGTTGTCGAGATGACCAAGACCGAATTAATTAGCCAAGCTTCCAACGCCAAAGGCAGTTGGGTTTTTGTTGATAACAAGATGGTTGCCGCCGATGAATTGGCGAAAACGAACTTTGACGACGCCCAGCACATTAGAATGGTTCCAGCCCTACAAGCTGGGAAAGACGAGAAAACATACACTGTAGAGATTGCAGACGCCACTGGGCACAGCGTTGTCGAGATGACCAAGTCGGATCTCATAAACCAAGCAACCAGTGCTAAAGGCAGTTGGGTGTTCGTCGACAACAAGATGGTCGCTGCGAATGAACTTGCAGACGCGGATTTCGACGCTGCTCAGCACATCAGAATGGTTCCTGCATTACAAGCGGGCCAGTGAGCCTTTTCGGCCGTAAAATCGAACGTTCTTGGAGGGACACCTTCAAGAAAGGGTGGCCGGTCGCGTAGTTTGGAGACGAATAGAATGGTTGAACTTGTTGATTACAAATGTGCAGTCTGCGGAAACCTCGAATCCTTCCACCGCGAACGTAACGGGATCAGCTGCAAGTCTTGCGGCTCTCGCATCTTCATGAAGTTGCGCCGAACCGGTACGAAGCGACTCAAGGCAGAGTGAAGCATCAGTCCTTTCTCGCGCAGGGTTGAAAGACCGCTGACGGTAAGAGTGAATCCATGTCGTCTTGGCTAACTGACAAAGCACCTCTTCTTTTCGAAGAGCTGTTGCTACCGGAAGCCGTCCAAACCAGTATTACCCGCACATCGCTTCAAGCAAACCCCCCTCATCTCCTTTTATCAGGGCCAGCAGGAGTCGGTAAGACCGCCACTTGGCGCTTGATGGCGCGTCAAGTTCTCGGTCCAACCTGGGAGGCTCGCACCCATATACTCCAAGCGCGAGACCTTGCGAGAACTTCAGGCGCAATGGGAAAATTCGAAGAATTTCTTCGACCCGAAGGCAGTGGTTCAGACGACACACTTGCAGGTCGAACCAGCCTTGACGCCTTTGATCATACGTTTTCCGCAACAGCAGCCAACACCCCTCCTCCAGCAGGAGTCGAATGCGAACACTCGACCGGGCAAAGAGCAGCTGTATCTCGCCTCATCATTATCGAAGATGCAGATTATCTCGGAACAATACGCCAATCGTACTTACGCCGAATGATGGAGGTGAGCAGTGGCAGCGCCCGGTTTATTTTCACCGCCCATACACCTTCCCGCATCATTGAGGCTTTACGCAGCAGAACCCAACACATCCGCCTCCCTAAGATCAATCGAACCCTCATCGAATCACGGTTAATGCAAATTGTTCAAGAAGAGCATCTTTCCCCCGTTCGGGGCATAGTTGGCGACATTTCACACGTTTCCTCAGGTAATGTCCGTAAAGCCATTTTCATCATGGAACTTCTTTCGCATCGAAACCTACTTGGCGATCGTAAAAACCTGCAGAATCTTCTTGCAGCAACCTCTCTGCGCGAAGTCCAACATATCTTGGAAGAAGCATTGCGAAACCGTGTCCACGACTGGCGTTGGGAAAAAGAAGGAAACAAAAACAAACGCGTACTCAAAGGCGCGATGGGAGTCCTCGACCAAGTGATGTCCGAGAACAATCTCGAATCCGAAGACATCGTGGAACAGTTCCACCTTTTATTGACAGAAGGACGGCTTCATCTCGACGAAAACATTCTTTCTGAGATTCTTGTTGCTCTTTCAACCTGTGATGTTGCCCTTCACCGTAGCATGCAAGGGCGTATTGAATTGGAACGGTTTTTGTTCCAAGTGGCTGAAATTGGTCAACGGATGGACGCTGCGAAAGCGTCTTGACTTCCATGCCACTGGAACGGTTGGGCGTGTAGCACAGCTGGATAATGCGTTGGCCTCCTAAGCCGAAGATCCCGGGTTCAAATCCTGGCACGTCCGCCAATACCAATGGTGCTCGCTCATCAGTATGTAATATGGACAAGTGTGTTGACTCGGTCTGCACCCGCCATAATGGCATACAAATCATTGCCACCGTTTGTGGAGAATGAAGTCACGTATTGAACGCCGTCAATCACGCCAATTTGCACTACGCTTTCAGTGGCGATGTCGTAAGACAAAAACACTTCCTCATTGGTTTGAGAATCCTTCGCGTAGCCATAGATGAGGCCATCAACGAGATTAATCTCAAAACCACTAGGATTGGCTAAGTCTTCATTTGTGGAAGTTAGTACAGTGGACATGGTCATCGAATAGTCCTGAACGTTGATTTTCGTCATGGAATATCCTCCGCCCGAGTTTCGCACGCTGAGGTAGAAATGGGAGCCGTCAAACGCCGAACCACCTGCACCAACGCCTTCGATATCTTCTATTTGCGTATGCTGGGTAACCACTGCATCACTTGGATTTATCGAAACAACGTAAATATCTGGATACGTAATGGTGTTTTGCTGGCCTTGCCCAGATTGGCTTCCGCTGTTTGAGTCATCCGATGCGTAAGCATAGATGATGCCATCTGCATGGTTGTACTCTAAGCCCCCAACATTGTCTAACTCGGGGTTCGCAGTGAAGTCAAATGCAGTCTTGGTGTATAGACTTGGAGTTGATACGGTTACATGCACGAGATAGTCGGTTGCATCGCCGCGCATGTTGGCATAATATTCACCATCTGAAAAGGCAGTATTGTCCGTCACGTATTCGATACCTGCCAACTCAACCAGAGAAGTTACCATTCCGTTTGAAGGGTCGATAGAAATGAAATGTTCAATTTCAGTAACGCTGTCCCATGCGTATCCATACAGGAGGTTACTCGAGCAATCAATTTCGATACCCCCGATGTTGGTAAAGTCCGGGTTTGCAGTGATATCAAATCCAATCATCGTTGAACTGTAAGTGCCATCCCCACTTCCACATTCTGTTGTTCCGGTGCTGGTCCCGCCCCCAGTTCCAGATTCGGGGTCCGTTCCGCCGTTGTCGCCAGGATCGTTTCCTTCTCCAGTTCCAGATTCGGGATCAGTCTCGTCGTTATCGTCAGAATCGGTTTCATTGGTATTAGATTCCGACCCTCCATTATCACTGCTTGAACCCCCATCGCTGCTTCCGCTTCCGCCACTCGATTCGTTCACTGGAGAGCCACTGTTGTCGTCACTGTTTCCGCCGTTACCGGTTTCAGGAATCGTGCCTCCCGAGCCACTGGATCCGTTAACGGTTTCATCCGAAGAAGGAGGGTCCGTCTCGTCAACTGGGTCGGTCACTTCATCGGTTGTTTCCTCTATGCACCCTGTCAAGGATGCCATAAGTAATATGAAAATCAGTAAGAAAGTCAGTCGACTCATGTATTGCGCACCGACTCCAACACTATTATCCTTCCAACAGTAGATTTCCCAGCACCCCAATCATCTAAAACAGCCCAAAAATACATATATTCTCCACGAGTTTCGCGTGTTATGCAACAGATAAGCGAAGACGGCAAATGGAAATGGGATGGGGCAGAATGGGTGCAGAATGATGAAGACGAAGACGGGAGCCTAGAAGTTCCGTCCATCGCAGATGTGCCAATTGAAGCAACGCACGCAGAAGTAATGCCTGCAGCAGCGACTCCAGAAGCAGCGGTTCAACCCATGCAAGCAATGGGCCAAATGCCTATGAACGCCGGAGGCGATTGGGCGATACAGACCGCAGAGTATGGGCTGTTTTTTACCAAACTCATCGGACTCATTTTGACGGCCATTACGCTTGGTTTCGGACTACCTTGGGCCAAGTGTATGGTGATTAACAAGTGGGCCAAAAAGGTCCGAATTGATGGCCGTCCTATCAAATTCACAGGCACTCCAATGGGGTTGTTTGGAATTTGGATCAAAATCTGTGTATTCAGTATCATCACGCTGTCCTTGTACTATTGGCTCGCCGGTTACAAGCAAGTTGCCAAGTACGTCGACAACAACATTTCTTGGGCTTAAGCAGTGTTGAGGATACGCACCTCCAAGTCCCCTGAGTCGAAAAACAGCAACAGGTTCACTTTTGCAAAGGCAAGAGACATATTCAACGGCCGCGCGTCACTGCATGAGCGCTATGGCTGCGAAGGGAAGTAAGTCGACCGAATCGGATGCCTATGTTCCGCTTCCAGACCCTTACGGAGAGGGTTTTGAGTACTCCGAAGACCCGATTGAAAACACTCGCAATCAATGGAGTGTTCTGGAGAACCGGCGTCTTAGAGCAGGCAGAGTCGCACGGCATCCGATTTTGATGCTATGGAGAACCCTGAGCGGTTTTTCTTTAGCCGTTTTTGCGTTTGCTAGTTTACTTTATGCCCCAGTCATCGAATCGTTAAACGGTTTAATTTTTATTCTTATTCCACTGATATTGATTGCGGTCGCACCAACAGTTATTGCCGGTGAATCAGCGTGGCAAGCAATGCAAGCAAGGATTTCCCTGCGTGAACAGGGCGGCGTCCGTAAGGGGAAAAAGCACGCTTTACGAGCCCAGCCTGGAATGGACCGCATTTTGGAAAGCCTCAATGACCAACGCCGCAATAACTTGGTATTGACCCTTCTCTCTTCGCTAACAGTCGTTCTGTTGATGCTGGCATCGGTTGTAACTTCGAATTCCTTGGCGTGGAATCTCGCCCTTCTCATCGCAATGACGCTCGGTATCGCCCAAACGTTTCACGGTTTCTTTTCATACGGTTTCATCCGCCAACTCGGAGACCCTTTCCCGTCCATTGTTTTCCACGCACCTACCCACCACCCGACTCAATTGGGCAGTGTATTGGGGGATTTACTGGTCGCCCATTTAGACCCAGACCTGTACTTGGAATGGGAGGAATGGCAAAAAATGTTTCGCAAGGCGATGATTCCCGGCCATATCACGAAGCAAGCCTTGGAACGATTACTCTACATTTTGCACCTTCATATGGAAGAGGAATTAACCACTCAAATGGCTTATGAAGAACTCAAATCTTTTCTTTCAGAAGAACGATTTGAAAAGCTATTACTCGATGAAGGGGCTCGATTCAACTGGCGAACCATTCAACGGCTTATCGCCCATTCAAGAGGCTGGCAGCCGGAAGCATTCTTGTTGCTCGATCGCCTGCAAAATGATTTGCTCTCAGGGGCGCCTCCACTCCTACGCGCTGAATGGCGTATGGATGTGGCTTTGGACGATAATTGCTATGAAGGGTCGGGAAATTTATTCATCGCTTTGAACAATCAAACGTTCGAATCAAGAGCAGTCCGAGTTGAGGTTTTGACTCCGAATGGGGAGCCTGAAACCAGAGACCACAGATTCGAGTTAAGCGCCTGCCCACCTCCAAAAAGCGCAGTTCTGTTGTCGCATGCTGTCGAAGACGATGCTCTTGACTGGGTCCCTCGTTACTTGGAACGAGGCGTTGTTCTCTGGATTGGTGTTGCTTGGCCTCGAAGTTTCCAAGGTCCAGTCGATGTTCAAGTGATTCTTCGTGATGACGAGGGAATTGTTCTGGAATCGCAGGTTATTCGAACGATTGTTCGCCGGTCCGCTGGGCGTCAAACCAACAAGAGAATGCACAAGCTCGAAGACGCTCGGAAACAAGGTGACCTTCCGCTTCCCAAGGTTGCTCTTTGAATAACAACGTCACTTTGATGTCCGGTTCTTGCCTTTCCTTGGCATTGAAATTGCAGGTCGTGGAAGCGCGGTGCTTATGGATGGGGGGCACTTGCGTTTGTTTACCGGATGTGGAACCTTGGAAGCATGGGATGTCATCGTACTAGGCGACGGGCCTGCAGCCCTCCGTTCTGCAGCAGAATCTGCAAAGGCAGGAGCCTCAACATTGCTGCTCTGTGACAATGCTCTCGGCAGCACTTCTCATTTCGCTCAAGACGGTCTTGCTGCGCCTCTTCAAGAATCGAATAATCGCGACCACCGAGAAGACACCATCCGTTCGGGAGCATTCCTAAACGACCAAGATATCGTTTCCCTCCGCACCGCTGCTGCTACACGGCAAGTGGATTTACTCGAACGCTGGGGACTCACCTTCCGTCGTGACGCTCAAGGCCTTCCAATGGCTCGAAAGGCACTCGGCCATGGCAAGGCTCGCAATGCCGATGCAGGCGATGCCACGGGTCGCGAAGTACAACAAATTCTGGAAGAGCAATGCATGCGACACGGTGTTACTCGGCGTGGCGACCATCTCCCCCTCTCATTGATTCATACCAATGAATCCGTCAGTGGCCTCACCGTAATTGATACGGTGAATGGGCGCATTTCGGCATTGCAAGCCAAAGCAATCATCATTGCTGATGGAGGATTTGAAGGGGCGTTCACACACGGCCAAGTCGGTTTGGGTCTGGATCTTGCTCTTCGCGCTGGTGTGCCACTGAGGGACATGGAGTTCATCGCCCATTCGCCGCTTGGAATAAAGGATACAAATCTCATGTTACCGCTCGGCCTCTTGCATGACGGTGCAACGCTCCATGAAGCCAGTGGCGCAGACATCGAGTTTGGAGAATCATCGCTTGATGAAGTGTGCCAATTGATTTCAAATGCAAAGCAGCCGGTTCTTGACGCTCGAAACCTTGGCGACTCTTCTGGATGGTGGAATGCAGTTTTCCGTAGCGTTAAGCAGCGAACAGGCGTCGACATGTCCCGTCAAACAATCGCTATCGAATCCCGTCCATATGCCACCATCGGCGGCATAACCGTCGATGATCATGGCCGAGCAATTCTTTCGACTTGGTCTCGGTGGTTCACCGGCCTATACGCTGCAGGTGATGCTTCTTGTTCAGGCTTCCATGGCGCAGATATCTTGCCAGGAAATCGTATGTTGGACGCGGTCATTGGCGGAGCTGCTGCTGGTGCCCATGCAGGACAGTGGGTCAAGAACCGACAATTTGTAAATGCTCAGGCTGCACACGATGCAGAACAAGCCGCACAAGCAGATTATTCGGCAATTTCAGAACCTTCCGATGAAGGTGTTGTGCGTGTTGGACACGCAGTGACAAAGGTCCGAGATGCTGTTCAGTCTTCACTGAGCATGAGTCGAGATGCCGCGGGTCTTTCCGCTCTCATTGAAACATTGGAAGCCGCCTCGTTACTCGCAGAATCAATCCACGTCGACCAGTCTTCGTTGATTGCCAACATGAACCTCGTCGAGATTGCTCGTGTCCAGGCATCTGCTCGACTTTCACTTGCTGCGGCGCAAACTGCACTAGCCCGAAAAGAATCCCGTGGCAGCCACCACCGTTCTGATTTTACCGAATCCAGTGAGGAACACCTCCATCACTACACTGTGAATCAAAAGGGAGAAGTGAACACCCTCGCTCTCCGTAAGAGTAAATCCGGTAACTGGATTCTCCCTCCGCAATGAGTCATAATCTCACGTTTACCGGTGAATCACTGAAAAGGTAAACCCCATGGCGAGGTCATGGGCGTGCCGACTTTGTTCGACCGAATCATCAGTGGTGAGGTCCCTTCACATCGAGTTGCCGAGGGTGAGCATTGGTATGCGTTTCTCGATATATTTCCTCGATGTGAAGGCCACACGCTCGTTGTTCCAAAGCAGAGTGTTCAACATATCGCATCGCTTTCAGAGGCGTCAAGAAACGCTTTGTTCGAAGGCGTCGCCGAAGTACAGCGTCGCTTAAGCCTTCATTTCTCAACTCCGGATTTCACCGTATGCGTTCATGACGGCCCTCTTGCAGGCCAAGAAGTACCTCATGTCCATGTCCATGTATTGCCCCGGCATTCGGCCGACGGCGGTTTGACTCTCCACTCGATGTGGCCACATTCACCTCCAATGGGTGGCGAAATTGACCACAGTTCGCTTGCTCTTCTTTCAGAGCGATTACGTGAGGTGGAACAATGAGTCAACCGGCGAAGGATGGAGAAATCGACCACCGAGGCGATAAATTACCTGAATTGTCGAAGTCGGCGAAAAATATGCGGATGGATAAGTTGCTGTCGGCACCAATGCCCACGTTCGACGGAAATACCCCCGGTTCTCCCTTCTGGTCAGGCGTTGCGTATTGGATTGCTCGCCGTATTCTAGCGGCCCAATTTAGGACAAGTGAAGTTTCAGGAAAAGACACGCTTCCTTTGGACCGTGGTAATCTCTGCTGTGCTTGGCACACAAATGGCCTCATGGACCCGTTGCAAATCGTTCTCAAGCATCCGAAAAACTTCGTTATGGGTGGACGACACGACCTTGTTACTCGCCCTCTGTTGAGTTGGTGGACTCGGAAATTAGCGGTGCAGCCGGTCGTAAGAAAGGCCGAATTATTGCGAGGCGGATGCAGTGAAGAAGAGGCGACCCAAATCAACGGACGTTCTTTGATGATGCTTTCAAAAGGAATTTCTTCAGGCTTTGGTTGCGTATTGTTTCCCGAGGGAACCAGCCACGACCAGTCCTCGATGTTGCGATTCCGAACAGGTCCTTTCCGTACCGTTTTTGCTGCTGCTGCACTGGCAAAAGCAAGCAATAGACCCCTTCCTGCCGTAATCCCCATCGGTTTGCATTTTCGAGAGCGAGAAAAATTCCGTACGGATGTTTGGGTTGAATACGGTTCGCCACATAAACTGTCAGAAGAGGAAATACCACTTGATTTAGTTCAAGCAGTATCGCAAGGGAAGTGGGTCGAACCTCCAGCAGAAAACGTCTTCGCGTTGCGTGACAAAGTTCGCACGCGTTTGGTTCCGCTGACACCGAATACCAGTACTTGGGAAGAATACGACGCTCTGCATTTGATGGGTCATGTCGAATCTCGCCGCACCAATCAACCGCTTATTTCATGGCGAGAAGAGGTGCAATCAGCACGCGCCTTACGCACCTTGCTGCAACATCAACTCACTGAGCAAGAAGTCATCGAAAACACCGCAGTACCTGAAATCGATCACCCAGCGCTTGGCCCAGCCATGGCGGTGGCGAGCATTCTCAAAGAAAGCCAATTAGATGGACGTGACATCAACTCTACCGGGACAGACTTGCGGCGAGTAGAGTTGTTTTCATTGGTAAAAAAAGCCGTACGTCTCCCCGTATTGCTCGCTCTATTACCCCTCTTTATCTATTCCTTTACGCCACAGATTGCAATGGGTAGGATACTTGGTGATTCAACCGACGAGGGACTTGATGCCAGAACTTCGTACCATTTCTTGGCGGCGATGTTTGGTTCGTTG
>JABGTJ010000097.1 GCA_018691345.1 Methanobacteriota archaeon | reverse complement strand
GTCCGACCAGCGGAACTTTTGTCGGTCCTTTGCCATTTTAGCACCTGCGAAGAGTCCTCTACCCATCATAATCACCGCATTGAAGCACTTTGCCGACTTGAATCCCCTATTTAATAGCGACCCTCAAAGCCCATGTGAATGAGTAGATGTGCATTCGATTGAATTACCAATATTGGCATCCCACTTTTCGTAAAATGTCCGATTTTAGGCGGAATTGTCAACCCTTGCATAAACAAGGTTCAAACCATGCGTCTATGTGGACGGGCCATGGCCTTCCGTGACCACCTTGGCGCAGCCAAAGAAGAAGCAGCTCCAACAAGCCTCATCCACGGAATGTGGGAACACTCTCGGGCAAGTCATCACAACCTTACAGTCTTCACCAATATTCCTGAAGCACCAGGGCATCGAGCAGCAATTAACATCCTTACACGGGATCGCTTGTGCGAATCGATTGGAATAACTCCAGAAGAATACATCGACACGCTTGGGTGGGCAATGAGCAACCCCAGTGAACCCGTGATTGTGGATGCATCTGAGGCTGAATGTTTTGAGAACTTGCAGGAAGTTGTCGACATAACCAAACTCCCAATACCGCATCATTGGCCCCAAGACCGCGGACGATATTCATCCGCAAGCGTCATTATTGCCCAAGATGGAGGAATACGAAACATGTCGTTTCACCGGCAATTTGTTCGTGATGAAAACCACCTTGTCGTTCGTTTGGTTCCACGGCATCTTCGCACCCTCACCATGAACGCTCGAAAAGAAGGACGTGAAATCGATATCGCCATTGTCAACGCACCTGACCCAGTCGTACTGTTAGCAGCAGCAATGTCCTTCGATGAAAACATCGACGAACTTACCATCGCCGCCGCCCTTCATGAGAAATTGTACGGAACACCACTCCGACTGACCCGCCTGCCCAATGGTGTTCTCGCACCTGCTGACGCTGAGTATGTTCTCTGGGGCCGCATAACCGGTGAAGACGATGATGAAGGCCCATACGTCGACATCACTGGAACGGTTGATGATGTTCGCCAAGAGCCGGTCATTGAAGTCGATGGTGTTGTTCACCGTGACAATCCAATATTCCATGCGCTCATCCCAGGTGAAGCAGAACACAAGACTTTGATGGGACTGCCCCGTGCTCCGACCATCAAATCTGCTGTCAATGAAGTCTGTGAATGCATTGATGTTCACATGACTGAAGGAGGCTGTGGCTGGCTTGCTGCAGTAGTGAAAATACGTAAAAAGAAACCTGAAGATTCAATGAATGCAATCCATGCCGCTCTAGCAGGTCACCGGAGTATGAAGATGGTAACCGTCGTTGACGAAGATATCGACATCGGAAATCCAGTTCGTGTAGAATGGGCAATGGTAACTCGATGGCAGCCTGACAAGGACACACTTATTCTCTCAAATCAAAAAGGAAGTTCGCTTGATCCATCTCGGGATGGGGATGGCTTAACTGCAAAAGTGGGTTTTGATGCTACGCTCCCCTGGGGAGTGGACCATGACGGATTCATGTCGGTCCAATAAGCATCTCAGCGAAGATATTGAAAGCGATGACATTGAGTGGTCGCTATGGTAGGGGAGAATGCAGACCTTTTGCAGCACCCACGCCGCAACCTTGGCAATCGGTACAGAACTCAAGCCCAAAAGTTTGCTCGCCTCGCTTCCAAAGACCCAGAGCGCTTCATGGACAACATGTCATGGGCTGAACAAAATGCTCGTCAAGCATTGCTTCATGATTTTACCGACGAAAGGAATTGGCGTTGCCTAGCCGACATCAAAGTCGTCAATGAAGACGGTGATGGACTGAGCGCAGTTCTCGAAGACGTTTTCATTGTGTTGGGGCGTGATGCTGAACAGATTGACCAACTCAAGGATGTTGATTTCTTGCTTGTTGGACTCGAACTTTTGGAGGCGGCATTTACACGTGACCCGCTGGACCCGGATGCTTGGTGGAACATGTATTCAGAATCGGAAGCAATTGAAGCAGAACTCCAAGATTTTGCTGAACGTTGTCGACGATTGGATTTCAGTGACCAAAGGGCGAACATTGTCTATGCACGAAGGCTCGAACGTATTCGGTCAGGCGGTCGAGAAGGTCTCTTCATTGAATTGGCCCGTCATCTTCTCGCTCACCGACCGAACAATCATGAGTTATGGATGGAACTTGGTCGATTGTATGAACGCCGTTCGGAAATGGACGAAGCATGGTCTTGCTACGACCATGTTCAACAATTGCAACCTCACCAAACCCCACGTGATGCCTTCCTCCAGCGAATCACCGACCAAATGATGGGTGAAGAAGCAAAACCATGGACAGCGCCGAGCATCGAAAAACGCTCACAGTTCCTCGAACACATGATGCAACTTTCACAACGTATCTCCAACTTAGGTGAAAGTCCACCGAATGAAGAATCAAATGTAGTTGAGACCGTAGAAGTCAATCCGGACTTAGCCAGGCTCCAATCGCTTTTGGCAGCAGGCGACGCCTCAGAGGCGTTCTTCCTTGCACGTCGCCTTGTTTCTCAAGGCGAAGAATGGGCAGAAGAGTGGGTTGAAAAAGCCAAAAATGAATTTTGAGGCGATGCTGTGTCACCGAACGATGGACCGGTTTTTGTCTTAGCTTGGGTGACAACCAGAGCAGAAAAGAAAATACCTCTGGGCAATGGAGGTCGGGTGCTGTTTGTTGAGCATCCAGAACGCGGCTGGGAAATTCCTGGCGGGCATGTTGAGCCCGGTGAAACCCCAGATGAAGCGATGCTACGAGAACTGTATGAAGAAACTGGGTTAAGGGGAGCCATACAGGAGTGGAATACGACCTATTATCCAAAAGGATGGGTTGCTCATGTGGTCGTAGAGGAAACTGAATTGTCCGAGTGGAACGTGCGTGATGAGAAGGTTTCCAATGTGAAATGGTGGGATGAAGTACCACCACTGAAGGAATGGACCGTCGAAGAATTCACGGATTTGTCCAAATGGTGCTGCGATGAAAATTAAAGCATCGTTAGCGTCGCTAATCGAATGTCCCAAAGTCCTTTGAGATGTTGATCTTCGACAAAACTTTGAACAATTGCAGCCAGCATGGGGTCTTCAACTGAATCTGGATTACTGATCGTTTCGCTAAACGAATCTAATTTGTCTAAGCGATGAGCAAGGCTCACCATTGCACGAAGGTCAGGCCGGTCACTTCCAGATGATTCTTCAGGCATGTTCGAACAACACCAATCGAATACGTTGTCAATATCATCAGGATGAACGGTGAGCTCATGGGCATCCTCTCCAGCCTCTCGAGGTCGCGAGTTCTCAACCTGAACGTGCATTTTTTCGGCTGACTCATCAATTGAAGAACTTGCAAAGTCCAAAAACAACGCTCCCCCTTCAATTGCCATGCCAATTTGATTGGCCTTGATTGCATGTGCATGAGCATTCCATGCATGACGAGCAGCGTTAAATTCGTGACCTAATGCTGCGCAGATTCTGCTGGCACCGAGCCTGGATAGGGCAATCGTCTCATCGGCATGACTGCCGTTTCTTGGAATTTCAGAATACACTGTTAAAGCCATGACTGGTTCGCCACAGGCGGTGTGGAGAGCGGCCTTGTTAATCAGTGAAAGATCGTGGTCTCGACTGGCAAGTGCCACTGATTTGAGACGAGTTTCTGCCCAAGTCAAATCTTCTTTTGCCCCGTCCGCATCTCCTGCCTCATACTTTGCTAAACCCAGTTCCATTCGTAGCCTGCCTTCTAGAGCGAGGTCTCGAGTTTTTGGATTCCGGGCAATCTCCAAGGCTGCCTCGATGCTTGGCATCAAACGTGTGTCACCCAACATTCTGCGTCGAACCAGAGAGAGTGTTGCAGTTTCAGCAGGACTGAGTACCGTCTCAATAAGAGCCAAAAGTTCAGCAGCGTCCAAGAACATGGCCGCTTCGGCCAAAGGCAACCAAGTTGTCCAATTCATTTCATCACGCCACAATGTGAGGGTTTCAAGATCAACTGGACCTTGTTCTCTCCATTTGGAAATGAAATAGCCCGGTGCTTGTGGGAAATCAATTTCGGACATTATTCCTCACTCCTTGAAATCAGTGCAACTTGCGTGATGAAGGAAGACTCAGCGGCAATACGATCGGTGTTTCCGCTCCAACCTGCAGCACCATCGTGACCTCCGCCTTCGCCACCAATCTGCTCAGCAACTTTGGACATGAGGGCTCCAAGATGAATACCACGTTGAGTCGTATGACGTGATGCACGGGCAGTCAATCGCGTCACACCATCACGGAACCTGCTCACGAGGGCTATTTCCGCACCAGTGCCAATGAGAAGGCTCGCTAATCGGCCTTCAAGTGTGCCCGAATAGGTGTGGACAATGTTCCATGCACCAGAGTCAATCGATGTTGCTCGTTCGAGACCACGCAAGAGACTTCCACGCTCACTGGGTGAAGTGGTCTCTGATTCCACAGACTCGACAAAGGAGGCATAATCAATGTCATCACCTGCGAGTAAATCAACGGCTGTTTGAAATGCACCCTTGTCCGCATGCCTGAAGCGAGCAGTGTCCGTTAGCAAACCGGCTAAGAGCATCTTACGAACAACTACTGAACGGGATTGAGGTGCATGAAGTCGAAGATAGGCGTCGACAATTTGAGTCGTGGCACGTACATCCCATTGCAACAGCAAGTCCTCTTCGCCCATTTCCCAGTCGCATGTAGCATGATGATCTAAAACGCAAATAGGAATTCCTTCCGGAAGCGACACGCCAACTTGACCGGAGGCTGCCGCATCGACAACAATAATCCCACCAATGTTCTTTGGCCAAACGGTTTGATGCTCAGACAATTTGCGAAAAGGAGCTTGCAAGGATTCCACCATGCGCTTTGCTGTTCTTCCCAAATGCAGTCCGCAGGCCATCAAGTTTGGATGTGCAGCAGAGAGGGCTACGGCTGAGCCAATGGTGTCCATATCACCGTTTTTTCCAGTGACAATTGGTACAGCGCCAATTGAGCAAGCACTCGTGAGCCAATCGTGAAACGATTCCAAGTCTGCATGCTGATCATCAGCGTTCATGCGCTCTCCGACCCCGCAAGCATTTGTTTGAGCTGGTCGTAGGTTGCAAGGAGTTCGGCTTCGCGTCCAGCGAACCGTTCGAGATGTTCTTTTAGAGCACTAAGCGTTTCTTCAAGCTCCTTAACAAGTGCTTCACGGTCGGAAACTTCGACCATAACTCCACCCATTTGCTGGTGGAGTGCAAGTTCGGCAGGTTGAGATTTAACCGATTCGAGCGTTGTTTCAAGTTCGAGAACTTGAGCACGAAGGTTTGCCAGTTGTTGACGTGCTGATTGAACTTCGTTGACGACGACTTGCAGTTGTTCCATGTTATCCATACGCTCACCAGTTGTTCTCATTCGCTTTTGGTTGATGAACCCTCGGACTGGTCCACGAGCGATGAGAGAAGGGAATCGACAGCGATGAGACCGCGCATGCGTGTGTTGAGCATCGCACGCAAATCTTTTGCTTTTTCTTCGTTTAATTGAAATGAAAAGTGTTCCCTTGAACCAGACCAAATGATTACTTCATCTGTCGTAAGTGCGTCGGCCAAAGCCTGAGTATCCTCTCGCGAACTGGATTGAACAGAAAGGGTCAGTGACCACGTCATCGTCAACACTCCACGGAGGGTGTTCACTCTTCTTCAGTGATTTCGCCAGCAGCGAGAGCACGTTCGTAATCCATTGCTGCTTGTTGAGCTATGAATGCCATGTCGGCGGTGGTTGCACCTTCGACTGAACGGCGTAGAATTCGACTGTTGGTATCCGAAGCACGTGTGAATGGTTCCCATGCGCCACCTGCAAAGGTGTGCCCACACTTTCCACAGGACCAGATTCCTACGGATTGACGGGTAACCTTGCGGTATTGACAAACTGGACAGGTGTATTTGGCGGATTTCTTAGCTAAAGCCGACCCTGCGTTACGTCGTACGGATACACCGTATCGTGCTCCAAATCGTGCTGTTGCGCCTGCTTTTTGTGTTCGCTTTGCCAATCAGTTCCCCTCCTGGTTTGCCACGAGTGTTCGAAGGTCGGTACATCGCTGATGCGCC
>JABGTJ010000038.1 GCA_018691345.1 Methanobacteriota archaeon | reverse complement strand
TGAGGTTAACGCCTGCATCAATGCCTTCAATAACACCTTCTTACAGGAACGGTTGGGTCTGTGGTCTAGTGGTTATGACACCGCCCTTACACGGCGTTGATCGAGGGTTCAAATCCCTCCAGACCCACTACCAAAGGTAAGTTCGAATATTTCCTTCTGCATTGGCAATTACTTTCGTAATTCCCGATTTACGTTGGAACGCAGTGGCTTGTTCTTCTGTTCCATCAACGAGTATGAGGTGGACAGCCCTTTGCCACAATCCGGGGATTGGGGTTGAGCCTCTATGATCGACAGCCACTAAGATATCATCCAATTCAGTAAACATCAGTAATGGCGTTGAATCTTCGATGTCCTGTGCTTGCAAAAGTAACCATCTTGCTCCATGCATTGATGCACGAACATCGTCGCCTAAATCCTGCAGTGTGACGACTCGGATGTTCATCCCTCCATCGAATAGCGCAGCATAGCCATTACTCCACCAAGCCCCATGAGTTGCTGCCCTCCGTCGTGGTCTATGGAGCATTGTACCATCGTAGCACCAATATCTGCGAGGCCTTTTGTCCAATCAAGCCAGGTTTTTCCGTCAATTTTTTCGCTTTCGGAGCGAAGCAGGTCGGCAGAAATCAACAGTGTTTCGATTGCACCCTCTTCCATAGCACGCACGAGTGATGCCTCACCGTAGGCGACTGCTCCACCCGTTGACAAACGCTTCCATGCTTCCTCGATGAGTGCAATTTCATTGGATATTGCGTACTCGCTCAACAAATTTCCAGCAAGCCCTTCGCGAAGAACTTCGTTTGCACCTGCTCGACCACCCATCGATGTTGCAATGGATTTCATAATTCGTGTTTCACCCGACGCTCGAAGATCGGTCAGCAGTGCATCCCTAGCATGGCCAGGTCCGCAGACAATCAACGGTGTTGAACTACCGAGAGTGTCGACTAAAGCGTTGATGACATTTGAACGAAAGCTACTGGCGATGCTCGCTGAGTGTCGAATCTCTCCTCGCTTACCGCCACCTCGCATCGTCCATGTTGCACCTTCCCGTAATCCACGGCCAGTGACATGGAATATGATGACTTCATCTGTTTCGAC
Source organism: Methanobacteriota archaeon (assembly GCA_018691345.1). GTDB lineage: Archaea > Thermoplasmatota > Poseidoniia > Poseidoniales > Poseidoniaceae > MGIIa-L1. The sequence continues at coordinate 2,905 of JABGTJ010000038.1, read as the reverse complement.
GACGACTAACACGACTTGCGATTGGCCTGATGCCTTTTCCGATTGAAGTAATAATTCTACATCGGCTGGCGTGAATTCACCATGAGTTGAAACTTCGACCTCATCACGGATTTCTACAAGATGTGTATGGTGCATCCCAATATCAAAGTGAGCTTCCTCAATTGTACCGTGTATTCGCAGGTGCTCGCTAAAAGTTTGGTATTCTGTTGTCTCGACACGAAGGCGAATCCACATTTTTTTCCTCTCTGCAGATTTAGCCCGTCCCCCTTCTTCGCCACCGGTTGTTTGGTCACGTCGTTCACCCAGCATGGCAAAATGCATACCTTTGCGAGTCATACGGGCGAGTGCCCACAAGTCATCATCGGTCTCCAATCGGAGTCGCCAAACTTGTGGTTCACGCTTTAGGATTTTCATTTACTTCACCCAAATACGCCGGTGAGTTTTCCATTTTCATCCATGTCCATATCGAGTGCAGCTGGGCGTTTTGGAAGTCCCGGCATGGTCATCATATTTCCAAGGACGGCAACAATGAATCCTGCACCAGCATTCAATCGGAACTCACGAACAGGAAGAGTGAATCCTACAGGCGCACCAAGTTGACCAGGGTCGTGTGAGAATGAATACTGAGTCTTGGCCATACAGACGGGTAAATGCCCGTATCCCCATGATTGAAGTTTACTCAATTGCTTCATCGCTGCACTGCTCACTTCCACGCCATCTGCCTTGTAGATCCGTTGTGCAATGGCTTCCATCTTTTCAAGAACTGGAGTCTCTGAAGTAAATAGAGGTGTGAAGGGTCTTCCGTTTGCGACATGGTCGTGAACCGCTGCGACAACTGCTTTTGCGAGTTGTTCTCCACCTTTGCCACCGTTTGAATGAACTTCGGTGAGGGTCACATCAGCCGCACCACTCTTTTGTGCTGCACTTCGAAGTGCATCGAGTTCGCCGTCCGTATCTGATGCGAATCGGTTGACTGACACGATGACTGGCATACCAAATCCAGCCATGTTCTTGATATGACGGTCAAGGTTTCCTTGAGCACCTCGTATGACCGCATCAACATCTTCTTTTTCGAGCTCTTCTTTCGTAGGTCGATATCCACCTCGGCTACCAAATGCTCCTCCATGGAGTTTCATCGAACGTACGGTGACGTTCATCACGACACAGTCAGGAGATTTTCCAGAGTTTGCCGCTTTGATGTGCATGAACTTTTCAGCACCCATATCGGAGCCAAAGCCTGCTTCAGTAACGACGATGTCAGCAGCACCCAATGCCAGTCGGTCAGCAATGATGCTGGAATTTCCATGTGCGATGTTCGCAAACGGACCGCCGTGAATAAAGGCTGGATTTCCTTCAAGTGTTTGAACCAAGTTTGGCAAAAAAGCATTGCGCAGCAACAGTGCCATTGCACCTGCAGCACCAATTTCTTCAGCCTTGACTGGATTACCGTTGCTGGACTGCCCGACCACAATCTCGCCAATCCTCTTACGCAAGTCTGCATAATCAGTGGCGAGAACCAAGATGGCCATGACTTCGCTTGCAGCAGTGATATCGAATCTGTCTTGGCGTGGGTTTCCGTTTGCAGGACCGCCAAGCCCGATGACGATGTTTCGTAATGAACGGTCGTTCATGTCGATGACGCGTGGCCAGAACACTCGGGTAGGGTCCAATTGTGATTCGTTGCCTTGCTTGATGTGGTTGTCGATAAGAGCCGAAAGGAGGTTGTGTGCGGAAGTTACAGCGTGGAGATCGCCAGTGAAGTGTAAATTGATATCTTCCATGGGGATGACTTGAGAATGTCCTCCACCAGCAGCTCCTCCTTTGATTCCAAAGACTGGGCCCATTGAAGGTTCACGAATGACGCAAGTGGCGCTCTGTCCAATGGCGCACAGTGCTTGGGTAAGTCCGATTGTGGTTACTGTCTTCCCTTCTCCAAAAGGAGTTGGATTGACCGAAGTGACCAGAACCAGACTACCCTGTGGTTTTGAAAAGCGTTGACTGAGAGCGTCCCAGGTTATTTTTGCCATACCTCTGCCCATTGGCATTAATTCATGGGATGAAATCCCAAGTTTCCAAGCGATGGCCTCTATTGGTTCCATAGTTGCTGCACGTGCGATATCCAAATCACTTGCCATGAGCATGTATGCGGTACGATATGGCTTTGAAACCCTCGGGTCATGTTCGGTCAGAAACGACTGTTTCTACACCTGACAAAGTGCGCCGAAAGACTCACTCGTCTTTCATCTCGCCAAGATAGGCTGGCAATTCAATTCCAGCCATCTTAGCAACATCGTGAACAGGTGGTAGGCTTTGCATGAGGGATGAGATGAAGTTCGATGTTGAGCCACCTTCTCCATTGTTTCCGCCGTTGCCAGAATCCCAAACAGTAATCTTGTCGATCTTGAGGTTCGAAATTGCTTCGGTTTGTCGAGAGACCAGTTCTTCAATCTTCTCAACCATCAATAGAGTTGCAGCAGCCTTGGTGTCTCCACCTGCGCTTGCAACCAGTGACTTGTAACCAGCAGCCTTGGCTTCGAGGACGGCTTGTTGACCGACCGCTTCAGCTTGGTAGCGTGCAAGGATAGCATCTGCTTGACCTTGTGCGATACGGCGTTGGCGTTCAGCCTCTGCATCAGCGGAAATCACAACTTGTTCCTTGGCGACGATTTCACGTGCGATGTCTGCTGCACGGAGACGTTCACTCTCAAGGGAATACTGAGCCTTTTCAATCTCTTCTTGAGCACGGCGTTGAGCAACTTCAGCACGTTGTCGTGCTTCTGCTTCTTTCTCTGCAAGTGTTGCATTGGAGATTGCGATAGCAGCACGGCTCAAGTTCTCACCTTCAATGGCGTTCTTCTCTTGCTCTTGGACGAAAACTCTCTGAAGACTGATTGCAGATGCCTTA
>JABGTJ010000059.1 GCA_018691345.1 Methanobacteriota archaeon | reverse complement strand
GGAATGATCTTGTTCACCAAAAACTTCGAGAATACCCTCTCGCTGTTCCAAGGTAGGGGGGCTGTCATTCCATTCATTTTGGTTTGCTACATCCCTCAAAACATTCGCCTTTCGACGTTGTTTCTGGTCATCGAATATGGATACAACATCTTCCATGGTTCGTTGTTGTATGGGCGCTGATAACCCAGCAGCGAGATGCTGTTGTTCAATGAGTACCTCTCCATGCACTTCATCGTGGTCGTGTCGGTGAGGTTCAGCCGCCATCATCAACATCTCTTTGGCAAACTGAGAAAATGGGTCATCGTGAGAAGTATAAGCCAAAGTATCACGTATTCCAGTATGTCTAGAAATACATCTTTTACAACGGTTTGAAGCTGCCACATCTTCAGCATCACAACGAAGACAACAGGCTTGGAAACCCATTTCTTTCATGGCGCGTCGGGGCATTGACATGGCTGACTCAAGCCTGCTGGTGCATCCATTGGGCATCAAACTTCGGATGCGAGGCTTCAAATCCATCAGCCGTGAGAAGAGAACATGGCAGGGAGGGATTCACGAGCAGATATTCTTGAAGACGACCCCTTCAGGCGCCAAAATCCACGAATACATCGCGTTCACACACGCCAATCACGTGACGGGACCATCCACTTCGACACCGGTTCGAATGCAAAAATCAACCCTCTCTTTGCTCAACTCATGGGCATGTCGAAAAATCAACCTGCGAAGTTGCATGAAGGCGGAATATGGCATTTCAGCAGTGAAGAAAAACGACATCTCGGACTAGCGATGGCGGCATTCACCATTGCGTTGGGATTTATGTCGGTCGGTGGAATTTGGGGCACAGGGACGCTAGGCACCTCTACTTGGACCGTACAACTCCTTCTGTCAATGCCAGTCCTCCTCCTCGCTATTGGTCCTGCATTTCTCTTTCACGAAATCGGGCATAAAATCATCGCGAAGAAGAACGGCTGTTGGGCAGAATTTCGAGCCGATCCCCGGGGTTTAAGGTTCGGTATTCTTCTTTCATTTTTTGTTGGTGTTTTATTTATGGCTCCAGGAGCTGTCATGGTTGCTGGCCTTGTCACCCGTCGTCAAAACGGACATATTGCTTTGGCCGGCCCTGCCGTTAATTTCGGCCTTTTTCTGATAGGAATTCCGATGTGGGGCATCATACTCGGTTTGACTGGAGCGTTTGAGGTGGAAACTTCCGGGTCGCTCTATTTGGTCGGAGGGCAACTGATTTGGCAGAAAATGCTTATCGATGCCGGGAAATACTGGATTGGTGCAAACCTTGCATTAGGATTGTTCAACATGATTCCATGGGGTCCACTCGACGGTTTGAAGGTTAAGGATTGGAGCGAGAACGCCTTTTACATCACCATTTCTATTTTTGCAATTCTTGCCCTTTCCTGCTTTCCGCTTGGACTTTGGTCCCCGACTGCAGTCTTGAAATCAATTGCACTGCTGTTCTAGTCTCATTTCCTTCTCTTTTTATATAACGTCAAAGCGAACACGTTTACAGGCAGTACTGCTTTATGCGAGTGAGGTGAGATTATGGATTCAAACCTCTTTGCTAAGATTTCTAAAAAACTCTCTCAAGAAGCAACCCTCATTCCTAGGATAGACCGTTTTGTGGCGAACGGGACTATTGTGACAAGCAATTTCCAAAACTACATCGGAAAGCGTATTCTAAAAGATCTTTCAAAATCATCCCCGGGCAATTCTCTAAATCTCATGCTTTACGGCCATCCGTCTTTGGGTAAAACAACAGAATTACGTAATCTAACTCATCTTCTATGCGGGATGAAAAAATTTAAACAGAATTTTCTATTGATGTTTTCTGAATTTCAACGCGCAGAATCTTCCCCAAATCAGTCAATGTGGGAAAATATACGCACGGGTTCGTTGCTTTTTGAAGACGCTCCCGAATACGAAAACTCACTTGAAACGTTTGCTCAGTCCGCTCAGGAAACGAACAGAACACCTCTTATTGTGCTTGACACACTTGATATTCTCCTTTTGGATGAAGCAGCAGGAACTGCGAACACCATGGAGAAGTGGAACGAGTTTCTGACTGAAGCCTCATCACGAGGCGTTTCGGTTTTTTGGACTTGCAGGCCTTATGAGTGGAATTACTTCAAAGAAAAACTACCTGTAAAAATTTTGAAGAGAACCATGGATATCGAACTTCCTCCGCTTGAAAATACCAAATGTACACCGTTCCCAAACCCCGTTCAACTGGATGAAGAACGCTGGACGAGTTGGACCGCACACCTCCAAGCCTACATGCCCCTTTTTGCAAGCAGATGGACCGTAAAAAGCACACCCGACATCGAACTACCACACGAATTCTTTCAACAACTCGGCGAACATATTGATCTAATATGGACCAACCCACTTGGAACGCAAAACCTCGAACTTCCTTCAACACTGTATTATCATTCTTTGTGGTCGAAGATTCATACCAGTCTTCTTGAAAATACATCGATGAACGCTTCTGAAGCAGCAGAACTCCAAACGCATTTTGAGAAACACATCATGGGGCTCACTCGAAGGTCACGAACCCACCGATTACGTTTTTCAGCCTCTGAATACACCACAGCTTTCACCGGAGATTCCGAGAACTCACTGGAGGCATTAATCTCGCAGTTTGTTATGAACCGTTCAACTCAACTCAAAAAGAGTGCAGCGCAACTCACAAAATATCGAAACGAGTTATCCAAAGAAATTACCAATCTCGGCTCATCCTCAACTTTTGATTCAAACAGTGATTACGCTGAAGAACTCAAAGCATTCTTACCTCTACGTGATGGTTTACAGTCCAAACGCTCTTCAAAGAACGAAAACATAACAACTTTTTTTGAGAGCTGTATGCGCTTTGGCCTTTTGAAAAAGACAGATGAATGGTTTGAATTCTCACATCAGTTGTTGTTCGAAGAAACACTCTTTACTCAAACTTCCAATCAAATCGCAACCTTCCAATTCCCATCGGTTGCACTCCGCAAACTTCCACAAGGAAGTGGAAAAGATCTCTTGCGCAGAGAGGCCGAGAAAGCCCGAGTTCATTGGACAGGGGCCGCTTTAAGTTACCACCCGGGAATAGGTAGTGCGGAAAATGCTGACTGGAACCTCTGGATTGAAGAAGCCTACAAACTGAATATTCTTTCCGATGCCGAAGAGAATGAAATGAACGAGAAAAACATCATTCTGCGAGACTATATGGATTCAAACAACGACGCAGCACTCTTCTTACGTGGAGCACCAGGAACTGGGAAGACCTACTTTTGTCTCAACTTCATCGTTGAACACCTCAAGACGACTTCTAAGAAGATGCTGTGGCGTTATGTCACGCTTAACAAACCACTTGTTGACAGCGTTGTCGCTCAGTGGTCTGAGCGGGCAGCGCGCCCACAAAACAGCGGAATTATGGGCATGGAGAAAGCAGGTTCTGGTGCGCGTAGCGTGTCCAACATCATTTTGGGGGTGTTGCGAGAATCTGACGATTCAAACCTCCATTCAGTCAAACTTCTCGACTATTCTCGTTTCAAACAAGCACTCGACCTCTGGTTTGAAAAGAAGGGCCAAGGGACAACCCCTCCTCCGTCGTACACCGATGCATGGTCTGATTTCACAACTCTTTTTCACCATTCCAGTGGTGCTGTGAACAACACAATCGATGATGAAACGGCATACGAAGAACACGAAAATCGCTCAGTTACTGGAACCAGAACGCAACGAGAGATTTTCGCTAATTTTTGCTTCTATACGCTTGATAGCAAATGGAAGATCTACCCGCATGCTGCTTTCCTAGCACGAAAACAACTGACGCGTAACCGTGGAAAATCCGAACATCGATTTGACATGTTGATGATTGACGAAGTCCAGGACATCACACCCTCTACAATGGCACTTCTCCTCCTCCTTCTCAAGCCTGGATTTTCTTCGAAATCGATTTTAGTTGCCGGTGATGATTTGCAGACGGTTAACCGGAGTGGATTTGCATGGTTTGATTTTTGCCAAAAAACCATTGAAATTCTGACTTGGACTGAAGAACGAGCCCACCCAGAACTTGATCGCCTCCTTTCTTTTGGAATTTCTCAAAACATCGATTTAGATTTGCAGACTTTGAAACAAGTGTACCGTAATGCTCCGAACATTGCTGTACTTAACGACACATTCCGTAGCACTTTTGCAGATCAGTATCCAACAGAAACGATGCCGAATTACCCCCGAGACTTCCTCAAAATTAGTGATATGGCAAAGGAAAAGAACGCTGACTGTAAAATATCAATCGTATCAGCACCGACCGATGCACATGTTCGAACGGTAATCGATGCTCTCAATCGTAATGCTCGTGAAATATCTATTACTTCTAAAACCTCCATCATCACACCCTATGAATCAACACTTGGGAAGGACTTAGAATCGGTTGGAAACTTTACAACATACAACGGTGAGACGGTTAAAGGCCTCGAATTTTCAGGAGTTGTCATCTTCAATCCTTACGAGATGTTTTATTCCGATGCGGAAGGGAATTTAAACAAAGGATTGAACAAATCGGGCATTGAAGAACGAATTCGAACATGGATGAAAAGAGATTCCGAACCATCCAAACAATCGGTGAAAAACTTCCTACAATTGTATCAAAATATCATGACAAGGATGAACGTACTCCTCTCTCGTCCGGAATTCCGCTTACTTCTTGTTACACGCGAACCTTTTCCACAAACAGCAGTGGAAGGACAGGCACTGAGAATTAATACCTATTTCGACGCTCCCGAATCCATTGTCTTCAGCCTACCAACTCTTTCGAAACAAACTGCCTCCGAGCTCGATATTCAAATGCTCGACATGAGCCAAACAAACACAAACATAGATCAATTTATCTCTGATGCTTTGTGCAGAGAAAGCAACGTTGAAGGATACAGCATCAATGATTACCTACGTTGGGCTCTCGACGAGTCTCAAATCAGTAACTTTGCAAATGAAAGGCAATCTTGGAGCAACCTACTCGGGGTAAAAACCAATGAATTAATCAAATCCCAATCAGCGCCGATTCCCATATTTTCCACGCTTCTTCTTTCTGGAACAAGCAGTGCAGAAGCGGGTACATTCATCGGGAATCAAATACGACTTCCAACAGTCCTCACCGCCTTTAGAAAGCAGTACAGTACAGTTTCAGGGTGGGGTGAGTTTTCCGATCAATCTTCCTCGGGCGTAGTTGAGGTATTTTTAACATCCTTATCGAAAGGAATTGTAGAGGGCACGTTGCCGATCGAAACGTATTATTCACTTGGAGATTTACTTGAAAACTTCCTTGAATATGTGCTTCAAGATGCACAAATGTGCGCCGAACACCACCCGTATATTCTCCACCTCATCGGCAAAGATTTACTCGGAATTCATTTTGATGAATACAAACTAAAACAAGGCGAGGAAGTCATTATTGATGACGACCTTTCATTCAATGCCCAATTTAAACCTCGTTTTACCAAACCATCGCTTGAGCACACCGTTGAACGCATGAAGGGCAACAACGTCGTTTTAGACTCCAAGGCCCATATTCTTGATCAAATTTTACTGCATATCTCTGAACAGATAGACCATTCAGTCTTTGATCACATCTTGTCACCAGACGCCTTTTCCCTCGCACCTTCATCGCGTGACGAGATTGAAAAAATACTCAACGCCCCAAACCAATCCCCATTCTGGGTCGAGATGACTCACTCATATCCAGATTGGGAATCAATCGTCGATGCTCCTAGCGACATGAACAACCTACTGAGTGCATCGATCAAACGCCAAGAATTAAGGCACACAATCCAAATGATTTGGGCGCTGTCTACAGAAAATTCGCCAGTCCTGAGGTGGCCTGAAGAGACGAATTTAGCGATGGTAAAGAACTTCTTCTTCCACGATAATGAAGCGCATCTTCTCAAGCATTTTTCGAACAAAAACCATTCATCGCTGGAAGAGTTCTTTGTGGATATTCTCGATGTTCAATTTATCGAGTTCGGAGGCGTAGATCCTGAATTGCCTATGCGGCGGTTGTTCAACAATGCAAAATTTTGGTCGGCTGTTGTTTCATACACCTTAGAACGCCTTTCTTCAAATCCCCCAAAACATCTTTCCAACGACGGTAAATCACTCTGGTCGACATGGTATTTCAACATTGAAGGAATCCGCCCCCCGTCTTCCACATCGGCCTTTTTTGACTATCTTTCCCGGATTGGCAAATCTCTCTCAAAGGCACAGAATTGGCGTAAATCAAAACACCTCGCTATCGATCTCATGCTGTTCATGAATTTCCCATCTCAAGCACTTGTCCAAAATTCTGTTCTTATGAACGACCTCCTCGACGAGTTTGACCAAGGGGAGATTTTACGACGAAGTAAACGCGCTGAACAAATGTTCAGTACCTTGATGAGCGATTTGATTGCCGGTCCGAGACTCACTCTCAAAGCCGAACAACACCACGTAGACGCAGGCCAAGCAAGTAAACTCGGAGAAGTCTTCACCACCAGTGCAAGGGACATGTCGTATCGCTTAGATCCACAATTTATCGAAAACCGACTCTATTTCTTATTCCAAATCGTTCTTCAATACACGAAATCAAACACAGACGGGGAACGTATCCTCTCAAGTGAGCGTGGTTTTTACAACCGTATTTATCAAAGCGTTAACGACGTCGCACCGCAGATATTTGCAGAATTGAGCGGCAGAACCGACGACGAAAAGAAACGGAAAAAGAATTTTTCAGAACACTTCGCTCATCTAGCCGAAGACTTAGCTAACATCGACAACGTCCTCACAACACGTATACCTTTCACCAATCAAGAGCGGGTCGATGAAGCGTGGTCAGCATGGCTAGCGATTTTGCTGTACGGGACGTTAGAACACCAGTTCTCTCTTGGAGGCAATGCGGCATCCGTAGAAGTCGAGCACAAGAGGTTCGTTTCAAACCAAGGAGGGAAAATGGCGGTGAATTCTTTGAAAGATTATTTCGAAAACCACTTTAGAAAATGTTCACCTCTCCGGTTTTTACAAATATATTTCTCCATGGTGAATTGTGGAGAGTACATTCCACCGAACGATTGGACGCCCCAGAAAGGTGAAGAACTGCAAAACATAGGAATCTTAACAAGAATAGAATCACATTTCAATATCAATTCTAGGACCGCCTTCTTTATCGGCGCTTTGACTGAACTTGTTGATGGATTAGATACCACGCCCGAAGGCTTTGTTGAAGCGAGAGATGCGAACCCTATGTGCTTCCACCCTGCTTATCGCTTCCATAAACACAGGGGAATCTCTGCCCGTGACGCCGAGCTAATTTCCTCGAGTTCAAACTCTCCAAAGCAACTTTCTGAACAGTTTGGACTACCAGTGAAGACAATTCAAAGAATCCGGGCATTTGTCAATTTCGTACCGTTCTACTATCGTTCATCAATTGAGACGACAAACGAGGACGGTACGACGACCGTTCGCCAATTGCCCGACCAACGTTCAGGCATACACCAACCACGCATGTCCGCATTTGATATTGCATATCCCCCTACACGTTCATCAGAAGATGCCGAAGACCCACGTAAAAAATGGATCATCAACAACCTCAACGGCTTATCGAAAGCGGTAGGTGGGGCGAACAGCCGTAACAAGAAGCGCATTATCCATCATATTTGTTATGCTATGGCCAATCGCTTTGACGGAAAAACATCACCCGTTCCTCACACTTCAATGAAATCATCTCCAGGCCGAACACTGGCTATTTCGATTCTTCGTACATCAGGCATCAGAAAAGAAACGCGTTTAGAAGACCATCAACTGGATTGGCGAGTGCTGTTTGAAATGATGAAAATAGGGAACAAAAAAACAAATTCCTTCGATGAATTTATGACTGCCCTTGTTGAAGAAGTCCAGCGGGTTTCCGAAGATAACCTCAACTTCTCGAGTTTATTATCGAACAATGAACAACTGAATGATTTCTTCCGCCTGCTGACGGATCCAGTCCATTACTTATTCAAAGAAAAGAGCATTTTCACACCATCAGACTTCAGCAATCTCCCCAACAACTTTTCCAAAGACCACTTCTATTTCCTCGGCCGGAAGCAAATCGGTGGAGGCCTTACGCCTGAACAAAAGAGATACGCACTTCAGGTTGCGTGGGGCTTCATACGCTATACCATGCATCGAGCTGGCTATGATTCCAATGAAGATATTGATGAAACAATACCAATTGACCAGAGATTCTTCACTCGTCGTGGTTAAAGGTAAGCGTTCAGAACAGGCTTTTCATCAAGGTGGAAAAACGAGTATGCAGCCCACCATGTAATGATGTCTAGACTGTCAACGAGATTCGACACGCCGGAATGCTCCTCCCCGTATCCCTTACCGGTTGTATCCATCCATTGTTCCATTTCATCGAGAGTATCGCATGTTTGGTGGTAACACCAGTACCCATCAACGAGACCTCCAAAACCAATCGTCACCGTTCCGAGGTTCGCTTGGAAACTGGCGTGGTCAGAGCGTGCGGTTACGTCTTCATAAATGATAATTTCAGGTTTCCCACGGTCAAGCCAATCGTCAACCTTCCACGTGTCCTCAGCAAACCCTTCTCCGACGAGGATGCTCTGCTGCTGTTCAACTCCGATTGCGTCTGCACCAATCCACAGGGTTAGGCCGACCATCTCTGGTTGATTGATCACGTCATGGTCGAGCGAAGGGCCGAGATAAACACGCATTGGCCAAACTTCCTCGTCTTTTGGATATCCATCGGGGTCGACTGTAGTTGCAGGGTCACCGTGAGGGGCGCCGCCGCCACCAGGCCAGTTTACTCCCGCCATATCGAGATTGATGTAATTGGTAACCGTGACGTCAGGATTATCTTCTTTGACGTAATAATCAGTCCAATAATCGCTTCCACGCTTTCCACCCTCTTCTCCTGACCAGAAACAGAAAACCATGGTTCGGCGAGTGTCGAAATTTGACATCGCTTCTGCAACCGTGAGAACCATACTCGTCCCTGCTGAATTGTCGTATGCTCCAACACCAGTACCATAGGTACGGGTTCCAGTTACGTGCGGGTCGAGTAAGAGCGCATTTGCAGGCGGGGCGACGTCAAAGTGAGCGCCAAAGACCATCCATTCATCTGGATAAACACTCCCGTACCTAAATCCACAAATGTTGTACGATTCAGGGTTTTGATTTCCAAACACATCTGTAAATTCATACCTTTGCGTATCAACACTCAAACCAAACGATTCGAGTTTGTTAATGAGATAGACCGCAGCCTCTTCGTACGCAGCATTACCTTGGCCAGCCCAGCGATTAAGGTAGCCCACAGCACCATCGGACAAGTCCAGTGGGTCGGGAGTTTCGTCAGTCAAATGGTGGAGGTAATTGTAAGTGGTTCGGCCATCGACAAGCCCAGTTGAGTGTCGACCTCCATCGTCGGTTGAGTATGCAGGTGCAACACCCCGAACAATCACGAGGGGGTATGCTGCTACAGTCCCGCCAGTATCCATGCTCGCATTGAGGCTTCCATTACCCCCCTCGACACGTTCTACTGCACCTCCGTTTGCAGCTAGGTGGCCGTTGTCATTGTACCACGTTGCCCACGATTCGTTGGCATCACGGATTGGCCAGTTTTCCCGGCCAAATTCTCCAACAAGAACAATCGCGGTATCTGCGCGAGGTGGGGCGAGAACTGAAAGTTGAACCGATTCTCCAGCTCGCAAGTCGACAACGGTTGAGTTTTGAACAAACCCAGAAACAGAATCCTTAATTAAATACGGAACAAAAACCGAAATAGACTTTTCTGCAGTCAGAGTAACGCCTTGAAAGACGCCACCAGTCCATGTTTTTGGAGTAACATCGACATCGTTTTCCGAAACAACTCCGCTTTCGTTCTCACCAAAGCATCCAGAGAGAGGTGCAAGACTCATTATCAGAACGAGGAGCAAAGCCTGCGCTCCATTTGACCCGGCCATGACTATGGCTCAGGGCATACCTTTCTCAAACCTATGCATTCCTGCGAATAATGTTAAAAAACGAACACATCTCTTTTAACACATTAAAAACCAGTTATGTGCGGTGATTTTACTTAATTAAGAAATTATTTACTACATTATGGAAAAGTATACTCTTTTTTCATAGGATATAGGCCATTGTTTGATATAGGTAGTATGACAATAATTTTCTGATAGCATGACAAAAGGGGAAGCATACTCATTCGACGTGAATTTTATCACGAAGTTGAAGAGACATTGGCCGATAAAAAAACCTGTACGAACAACTTACTTGTGGGCCAACATCATCATCTTTGATGACGAAGACGAACTCTGTCCTATAATCGAGGGTTAGTTACTCCGATTCCAGAAGGTCGGACTCCACCACATGCCGCTCTTTGCGTATACTAAGTGCGAGCATGATGGTGCCGAAAGCAGCAAAGATCATGACAGCAATCAGAATATTTTCTCTGCCAATTTCAAATCCATCATCCGCACCAACCAAAACCTCATCACCACAATCCGCTCCAAAACAGTCTCCTATTGAGGGCTGCCCCGGCTCGGTATGAACGTCCGGGTGTACGGTAATGTTGTAGCGCCAAGTTTCAACAAGAGTTTGATTTATTTTTCGTTCAACTTGATACAGATAGGTTCCCTGTGATGTAGCATTGAATATGCGCTCATAAGACACAGCACAGAACTCATCAACTAAACTTCCATTCTCATCAAGCTCGCAAGTCCGTGTTAGCCAAGTGGAGACATTGTCACTTGAGCTTGAGAAATTACCATCTTGGTTGTTGTCAATAGAGATTCGCATCGACGCGTTCTCAGTATTGTCTCGCATTCGGAAAACAACACTGTTCCCTTCAACGAAAGCAGAATCGGTAACGTTTCCAGGTCGCGCTTCGTCTTCGACGATAATGACGTTTAACGTTTCTTGTTCATGGCCAGCGGCGCTCGGAGAAAGGAGCAGTACGATGAGAAACCCAATGAGCGCCTTCGAACCCACTCCTCGCGACATATCAGTCCCTTCACAACCTTACATAAAGACAAAACGGAGTAGCGTATCGCCATAATCATGGCGGAGCGTAATGGCATCGGTGTGAAAGAAGTTGGGCTCGGTGTTTTCATCGTTCTTCTACTCGGTTCAGCATCACTCTTGACTTTCGGCTCTTCAATCTCTTCGGATAACTCTTCGGAGCGTATCTCAATTTCAGACGACCCTCTTTTCCAAGGTGAAGACCACGACCACTCCAACGCCTCACAGCATATTGCGGGGACCGACAATATGGCGCTAATGGACTACAACTCACTCACCACGACAGGGAACGCGGAGATTCAAGTGGCTACTACCCCAGATGGTGAAACATACGCATACCTCGCTGGATGGAACGACATGCACATCGTCGATGTCACCAACCCCAACAATACGACGGTGACAGGAGTCTACAACGACCCGAACACACAAGTGCTCGATGTAAAGTACGTCGAATACAACGGTCGTGAATATATTTTACAACAAAATCAACTCATCGATCCCGGAAATGCAGACCCCAATGTGGGCCAGTGGAGTGACCCAGCCCAAGTTTCAGTTACCCTCATCGATGTCACTGACAAAACAAACCCGACTTGGATTGATTCTTGGTATGATGTCGACCATCCAAGCGGTCCGCATAATATGTACACGCAGATGATTGACGGCGAGTGGTATGTGTTTATTGCCAACCCAGATTATGAGCAATGCAACGATGCCATTGGAGAGGCATGCGGCGGCGTCACCATTGCCCACCTCAATCTTGACGGCTCTGCATCCCGGAATCTCCCCGGAGTCCCAGCATCAGGTATTGGTCATACGATCATTAAGGTCGGAGAATACGAGGTCGCTTGGGAAGCAACCAATGGAGGCTGGATTTACATTCATGATATGACTGTGCAATTGTGGCCGGGGGAAGATCCAAACGACCCACGTTATGGCCACACATTCATCTACGGAAGCTACTGGGAAGCAGGCCTGCGAATAGCAGATGTTACCGACGTACCACACCCAGTAAATTCTCCTGAAGAATACACTCTCCACGCGACCCTCTGCAAGGCAGGCTTTGGCAACCCTTTGCAATGCCGATGGAGAGCTGAAGAAGTTGGCCAGTGGATGGAATTCCTAGATTTGGATGAAGATGGAAAACCCGATAGTGGAACCAACGGCAATGAAAACGGTGGTCGCGTGTCTTACATCCATTACGCCGAACCATTCCCGAACATGGTTGATCTTTCTCACGTTGGGTATTCTGATGAACCGGTCCACCTTGTAACCGCCGCAGTTGAAGTTCTTTCAACCAATGAAGGAACCGGTATCATCTATCTAATTGACACCACAGACTATACGATGGTCGACGGGCAACTCAAATTCCAACCAAAACTGATTCGAGATTGGGAGATACCATGGGCGAGTGAACATTGTTACGGTGCAGACTGCGAAGCTTATCCAAACGACGAGGAGTGGCTTTTATTCTCACCTCACAACCTCGATAGTGCCTATTTTGAAACCGATGAAACAACCGACCAAAGCCGTGGAGGCGGCTGGGATGGACGCCTTTACATATCTCATTACCATGCTGGTTTGTGGGTTATTGATGTTGAAACATTGGTATCTCCAACGAATCCAGATGACCGTATTGCGACCCATTTCGAGGCAACTGTTGGATGGTATTTACCACACGGAGAAGACGGAACACCACTTGATTCCAGTTTCTACGATTTCGGGTGGGTTCCGTTCTTGTGGGCCGTCGAACATCACAACGGATTGACCTACGCCTCATGCATATCTACCGGACTGTATATCGTTCAACTTGAGACTGATATTGCTTATCTCGACCAACTTATTTGAGGTGATTACATGAATTCGAAACAAATTCTAGCGCCGTTGATTGCGAGCGTGCTGCTGTTAGCCGGATGTACGGGAACAGGAAGCGAGATTTCCAACTTCTACGGCGAAGATATTACGCCGAATGTATTGGTTGAAAACTTCACTTTGATGAACGGAGATGGCGAAGAATGGAATTTTGACAATGAGACCAAAGACAAAGTCGTTATCATTGCTTTCTTATTCACCAATTGCATTGATATTTGCCCAATTGTAACTGAAAATTTACGCTGGGTCCATTCCCAACTTTCCCCCGATGAACACAACCAGACCCAGTTCCTGACCATCACCGTTGACCCGTGGAGAGACGACGTAGCTGCCCTGTTCGAATGGCAGTACTATCGAAACGCCTCTTGGCCCCATGTCACAGCGAATTCCACTGAGGAAAATTCCCCGCAATTCCAAACGATTCAATCGGTTTGGAATAATTTTGCTGTAGGACTCTCTATTGAAGAACTGGTGTTGGAGGAGACCGGAAACAACTCAACATCTGCCCGCCACCATCCTGACGCTTACAGCGTCAACCATTCTACCGGTACGGTCCTGGTCGATTCAAACGGCATGCAGAGGATTTGGTGGGGAGATAACGATTGGATTACCGACCTTTTCCTCGCCGATGTTCGAACGCTCCTAGCGGAAGTTGAGTGAACTCACAATTCATTCGGAACTGGCGTTTGGTCCATGTGTAAGAATGCGTATACAGCCCACCATGTTACAATGTCCCAAGAGTGGACAAGGTTGGCTTCACCTGTCGCATTATCGGTCGCCATATACCCTTCCATTTCAGGCAGCTTATCGCAAATTTTGTGGTAGCATGGATATCCATCGACAACCCCATTCCATCCAAGCGTAGCGACGCCAATGTCTTGGAAAGGCTGATGATCGCTTCGAGCAGTCGGGCTTTCGTAAATCGCAACAACATCTTGGTAATTGTTCTGCCAAAGAGGTTCTTCACCTCCAGCAGCCCATTCAGCCCGACCCCTCTCCATTTGGTACGAGAGGTCAAAAGCATCAGCACCAATCCATTCTGCAAGATGATACATGCCTTTTTGATCGATAACATCGCCCGTTCCGTCAGGGCCGAGGTAGACTGAAAGTGCAAAGTCTCCAGGGTAATTTATTCCAGCCATATCGAGATTGAGGTAATTGCTAACAGTGACTCCATCTGGCAGGTCGCCTGCAAAAGCACTTGAACCCCACAACCCCTCTTCTTCGGAGGACCACAAGCAAAACACCATCGTTCTACGAGCGTCAAAATCTGCCAACACACTCGCTGTAGTGAGGACCATCGATGTGCCCGCAGAGTTATCGTATGCACCTGTTCTTGTGCCGTATCCAGTCTGCTCGAGACCGGGCACAAACGAGGTCGGCGTTGCAATCGGTGCTATGTCGAAGTGGGCTCCGAAGACCAACCATTCGTCAGGATAAACGGTTCCGGTTTTGTAACCGCAGATGTTGACCGCCCACAGCGTACCCGATTGAAATCTGTGGACCTCAACATCAAGCCCATAACCAATCATTACCCCTTCAAAGTAGGTAATAGCGTCTTCATAGGCCGGGTTTCCGTTACCAATCCAACGGTCAAGATACCCAACAGCACCATCTGCAAGATCAAGTGGATCTGGAGTTTCATCGGTTATGAAATCAACCCATTCATACACATCTCTCCCATTTAACCACCCGCCACTTGCTGCTACGCCGTTTTCCTCTGTTAGGTCTGCGCGCTGCGGACGTTCTGTTGATAATTGCAATACTGATACTTCACCCCCAGAGGAAATCCCAGGAACGACCCAAGGCCATATCCCACCAGCATCTTCGTTTGGTACAATCGTTATACTAGAGCCTTGAGAGTCATCGATTATCCAATCCATCCAAGATTCATCCGCCGCTCGTATTGGCCAGTCCGAACGAGCATAATCGCCGATTAAGAGGACGATGTTTGGATTGCGGGGCGGGAACAAAACATTCACGGTTTGAGATTGGCCTGCTTGAAGATCAAACACCGTACCGTTCTGAGCCCTCAATGAACCCATGTCTTGAATGAAGTATGGGATAAATACAGAAAGGTCGGATTCAGCTGTTAGCGTGATTGATTGCCACGCGCCGCCTTGCAAGGAATCAACCTCCTTTACGATAAGGTCTGAAGCGAGGGGAGTCCTACTTTCATTTTCCCCAAAGCAGCCGGCAAACGTTGCTGAGAACATCAGCATGATGAGAAGCGTAGCACGTAAGAAGCCTGAGCGCATAACCACCCCTGCCCGCCGTTGTTGTTGAATCCAACGGTTCCCACACCCATACTTCCGCACTCCGGAAACCCGCTTCCAATAAAGGGCGAAGCGTTAAGTGCGGTTGAGCGGCCGATTTACAC
Source organism: Methanobacteriota archaeon (assembly GCA_018691345.1). Taxonomy (GTDB): domain Archaea; phylum Thermoplasmatota; class Poseidoniia; order Poseidoniales; family Poseidoniaceae; genus MGIIa-L1. The sequence continues at coordinate 1,467 of JABGTJ010000059.1, read as the reverse complement.
ATGGCAACGGTTCGGTTGGATCAGAAAAGCCGGGCGCTTACCCGAGCAATTCCTACCTCGTTTGACCGTGCTTTGTCTAATTTCTTTGGAACCGGTCCGACCGATATCGAACTTGCAAGGAAGCAACACAGAGCCTACAGGCAAGCAATGCTCGATGAAGGAATCGAAGTAACCGTTCTCCCTTCAGATCCAAACCATCCAGACTGCACATTCGTTGAAGATCAAGCAGTCGTCATAGACGGCCACGTCCTTCTTCCAGTCCCAGGACATCCATCACGCGTCAACGAACAGCCACCGATTGCAGAATTCATAACTCGGCAATTATCAGGTACGAAAATATGTAGAATGCACGGTGATGCACGCATGGATGGTGGCGACATTTTACGACTTGGTGATCTTTTCTTCGTTGGACGGTCATCCCGTACAAACGACGCAGGAATCGAAGAGTTGCGTGACTTACTTACCCACTTGGGCCACGAACTTCGAGTCATTGATATCCCTGGACATGCTTTGCATCTCACCAGTATCAGTTCAACACCAACAGACTCTGTTATCCTCGCTCCTGAAGGATTTCTACCGAAAGACGCTTTCGGGGAATTACCAGAAGGGTGTGAAGTTCTATGGATGCCAGCTGTGGAAGTTTACGGTTGCAACACCATCGGCTTACCGAACGGAAAAGTCATGCTCGCTGAAGGATATCCTCATGTTTTACAGGCCGTTCTTGACATTGGGCTTGAGCCAGTTGTTCTTGACATGAGCCAGATTCGTGAAGCAGACGGTTCTTTGACATGCTGCTCTCTGTTTTTCTGATTACTCAAATCGGGAATTTGAGGAATAGACCAACGAAAACCACCGCTCGAGTTTTTCTGCAGTATCTTCTTCTCCAGTGCAACGGTAGAGGTTTTCTGTAAAGGCCCCTGTTGCTGAATTATCGGCAAAAACAATCTCGTCTTTAGATGGAAACACGTCAAAAGTCTTGGTATGGTCCACATAGAGCCCAATTTCAAAACCAATCCAAACGTCTCCTTGCCGGGTTAAATCGCTGAACATTTCTGAATGAAGAAAACTTGCTAAATCTTCAGAACTATGAAATGAACATAGCATCGAAAGCGTACTCATGAGACCCCGAGACTTCTCTGATAGTTCGTCTGGGACATCGGCAATCTCTTGCGATTTCACCATTGTGAACATTGGTGAATCATCTGCCATATCTCTCGCAGTTCACACTTGGACATAACCCTAACCAAATCATCACCATGGAAGAATCTGGCCATCGTATTGAACAAATTCCCCTGTGTTCTCAAGGGTGCGGGATGCCAAAACATTACGCATCCCAGAAACGCTATCCGGAATTTCGACAGGCGCTCTATCGCCACCCATGTCCGTTTTTACCCACCCGGGATGAAGGATGACAAAGGATATGTTATCCTCAATCGCTTCTTTTTTCATGGAAACTGTGAACATGTT
>JABGTJ010000094.1 GCA_018691345.1 Methanobacteriota archaeon | reverse complement strand
GATTATTTGCTAAATCGTAGGCTGTCAAGGCTACGTTTCTCCAGTGGAAGCGAGGGGGTGGGTTTTTTGTTCGGACACGGCTAAATACCGTTGCCAATTTGTTTCCGAAGTCGGGAGCCTCTCCCGCGTTCCAAAGGTGACTAAAATGCTCCAAGAATTCGACCTACCAGCGCGTTGGACATCCCTGATACAAGACCACTTTGCTGAATCGGTTCACAACCTCGCACAGATGTGGCCAGACGAACAATCTTTGGAAGTCTCTTACCGTGTTATCGAAGGATTTGACCACGAGTTTGCACATGATATTGTTCAGCACCCTGAGCTTCATTTCCATGCATCCAATCAAGCGCTTCGCCAGTTCCTCATGGATGCCGGCCATACGACGATGTATCCTTTCGTCCGAATTGCCCACCTACCCGTGGACCAAGTCCGAACCGTTTCTCAATTGCGTGCAGATGACATAGGAATGATGTTGGCTATCGACGCTGTTACAACTAAAATTTCAGGTGTACGCCCACGTATTTATGCGGCAACATTTGAGTGCGTCGCTTGCGGTCACTCGATGGTTGTCAACCAACCCAATGAGCAAGAATTGATCGAACCAATAGAATGCCAACAATTGGATGGAGGCTGCGGTCGAGCCAAGCGTCAAACCCGATTTGAACTCAATCAGAAAGATTCGATCCTCATTAATTCACAATTCATCGAATTGCAAGAATTGCCCGAACAGATGAAGGGCGGAATTCAGCCGGAACGCATTATCTGTATTGCTGAACATGATTTGGCTGGCAAACTTAATCCTGGAGATCGAGTGAAAGGTAACGGCGTATTGTTCATACGTTCGCAGAGAAAGGGCGGAAAAGACACCCCAGTTTTCGATATTTTCTTGCGCATTCATTCTCTTGAAAGACAGAACATTCCGCTTGAAGAAATTGTCATTACTGAAGATGAAGAATTGGAAATTAAAGAATTGGCAAGACGTCCAGATATTTACGAACTGTTTACCAAAAGCATCGCTCCTTCGATTTTCGGCATGAATCCCGTCAAGCAATCACTGATGTTGCAATTGTTTGGAGGTGTAGCAAGGCTCAATTCCGATGGTACGCGCAACAGAGGCGACATCCATATTTTACTGATGGGCGATCCCGGTGTTGCAAAATCTCAACTCTTGAGTTATATGTCAACCATTTCTCCTCGTGGCCGATTTACTTCTGGACAATCTGCATCAGCGGCGGGATTGACTGCAGCAGCGGTTCAAGATGCAGCAGCAGATGGGCGCTGGACGCTTGAGGCAGGAGCATTGGTTTTGGCAGACCTTGGACTAGCCGCTATTGACGAATTCGACAAAATGAATGAAGGCGACCGTTCCAGTATGCACGAAGCGATGGAGCAACAGAAAATCTCGATTTCGAAAGCAGGAATCAATGCGAGTTTGAGAACTCGATGTGCAGTTTTGGCTGCAGCTAATCCGAAGAACGGCCGTTTTGAGCCGGTATCAGAAGTTCCTTTCACCGCTCAAATCAATCTTGCACCACCGCTTGTTTCCCGGTTTGATATTATTTGGCTCTTGACCGATGACCCTGAAGTCGAAAAGGATGCGAAAATCGCTCAACACATCATCAGTAATCGTTTGCAAGGCGTCAGCGAATTACTCGTGAGTGAAGGCAGCGCGCCGGATCCTACGAAATCGACCTCACTTTCGGGCGTTGAAAAATCAGAACATGGCGAAGTGCTCTCACGCGACCTCATCCGCAAATACATAGCATACTCAAAACGTACTGTTCATCCACATTTGGAACAAGCAGCACGTGATATAATCGTCAACTTTTACGTTGAAACTCGTAAACAAACGGGAGACTCAAATGACAGTGTGGCCATCACTGCGCGTTCTCTCGAGGCTCTTGCTAGATTAGCAGAAGCCAGTGCTCGTATCCGATTGTCCCAAGTTGCCACCCTTGAAGACGCTGAAAGGGCTGTTCGAATGACTCGACTCTGGAGAGAGGACCTTATGGGTGGCAATTTTGATGAAACCACAATGGTCACTGGAAAGAAGGGCAAAACCCGAAACCGCGAGAAGGCAATTATGGAGATCGTTGCTTCGCTTTCAGCCAACAACGGGGGTGTTGCACAATTGCTTGATGTGTTTAATGAAGCAGAGCGGTACGATATCGACCGAGCAACAGCGGAAGACGTTATTGAAAAATTATGCCAGCATGGACGCATGCTTCGACCATCAGGTTACGATACGCTCCAAATTGCGTAATCTTTTCGAGTAGAATAACGAAAAGATACTCGTTGATGAGATGTGTAATTGGAGTGTTTGATCATTCATCTTACGAAAGCCCGTCTTATTCCCGCAGTATCATCGATTCCGCACCAAATACCTGAGTGCAGTGAATAACAATATATACCCGCATAGCGAGTAAGAACCATGCGGAATACGGTATGTTGGATGATTGTGGCTTTACTTGCTTTACAAGTCTCTCTTTCAGGAATTGATACATTTGAAGAAAAGAACAATGATTTTGAAGAGAACAATGAGCAAGAAGTGGACTTTGCAGGACGACAAAGTTCTGGGATGAATGGAAATACTACAGAAGAGTCAACTTGTGTTTTAACAAACTGGAATAACCCGGCAGACGGCTTCGGCGGTCCAGTTTGGAATAATGGTAGCAACTATACAGCATATTCCATTGTCGAGTGGCCTGCTAATTCTGGTGAATTTTATCAAACCCAAACCGGCGACTCTGGTCCAAGTTCGTTGGAAGAAGATCACTGGGAAGGCCCTTGCACATGTGATGAAATCGCCGAATTTAGTGGCATCACTTGGGATGCCACCGTGAATTACGGTGAATGGCAAATCGTCCTTCACAACGGTAGTGCTTGGATTGCACAGGACGCTGGAACCATGGCTGGAGATGAACCAGTTGTAGGCAATGACCTTTGGGTTCAGTGCACAGATGAAGACTCTTCACCATGTGATGAATTGGTTGGAATGCAAAACGTCGGCGTGTGGTCTTCGGCGGTGTTGGTCACCGAAGGAGAAATTTACGAATACCCTGCAAACTCGGGAGATTTTTACATGGTTGCTCCATTCATCAGTAATCAAACAGTTGGAACACCAGGTGTCGATTTAGACGCATGGAAAGAAGATTTTTGTGATTGTAAAGACATCTGGCATGACAGTGGACAACCTGTGTGGGATTCGACAATTGACTATCTTCAACAGGCAGTCGTTGAATGGCCTGCAGGTTCGAATAACCTTTACATCTCCTACGATCATGGTGTCGGAGTTGAACCAGGTGGCCCTGATGACTATCTATGGAGAAGTTGTGATGGACAACAACTAACCGGTATTCTTTGTGAAGATATGAATGGCTACGGAGGTATGCCTTGGATGAATTCAACTCTAGTTACAACAGGGGAGATTTACGAATACCCAGAGGGTTCCGGAGTCTTCCATGCAGTAGCCACAGGATTTTCCAACCAAACGGTCGGCGCTCCAGGTACTGACTTCCAATCATGGTCGAAAGACAGCTGTAGTTGTGATGACATTTGGGAAGCAGCCTCGAATCCAGTATGGGATTCAAACACAGTTTACACCGTTGGCGCTCTGGTCGAGTATCCAGCAGGCACAGGCGATATTTGGATGGCGATTGTTAGCCAAACTACCACAGGTGTAACCCCTGACCAGCCGTTTGCTGACGGTAACCAATGGGAAGTTTGTGGCGGTGAACAACCCGCAGGCGGTCCTTGTGGAGCAGCAAACTCGATGGGCGTATGGGATAACTTTTCGAGAGTTTCAAGTGGTGAAGTATACCAGTATCCTGCAAATTCAGGAAACTATTACGAAGTTGTAATTCAAGGATATCTCGATCAAGAGGTTTCCTCTCCTCTTATTGATTTAGATGTCTGGGCTCCTGTAGACTGTCCGTGTGAAGAAACTTGGATGAACAACGGAGAACCGGTCTGGGCAGCAAATACATCCTACTCTGGAAGCGATGTTGTTGAATGGCCAGCAGGTTCTGGACATCTTTATGTCACATTAGACGCAACAGGAATCTCCTCCAATGGAGGCGAACCTGGAATTGATATCCATTGGATACTCTGCAGCGAGTCAGATGAACCGGCAAATGGAACTCCATGCGCAGGTCTCAATATTGTAGGCGTTTGGGACTCCTCAACAAACGTCACGTCCGGTGAAATTTACGAATATCCTGTTAATTCGGGATCCTATTACCAAGTCAATGCCGGAAGTCCTTTCTGGAGCGTCAGTGCACCAGACATCGATATGGATGTATGGTCGCCAATTGACTGTCCATGTAAGGAAACTTGGGTAGCAAATGGGCAACCTGCATGGGTTGCAAACACCGTCTATCAAGGAAACTATGTTGTTGAACATCCTGCAGGTTCAGGTAATTTGTATGTTCCACTTGAATCAGGCGGCGTTTCCATAGGTGGGGGAGAGCCAGGCGTTGATACACACTGGGTCCTTTGCGATGGAGAAGAACCCTCGGCCTCAGGAAATCCTTGTGCTGGTCTAACTGTAGTTGGCGTTTGGGACTCTTCGATGAACGTCACATCCGGTGAAATCTACGAATACCCTCTTGATTCAGGTATCTATTACCAAGTCAATGCTGGCGGTCCATTCTGGAGCGTAAGTGCCCCAGATATCGATATGGACGTTTGGTCACCAATCGACTGTCCATGTAAGGAAACTTGGGCGGCAAATGGGGAACCTGCATGGGTTGCAAATACTGCTTACCCAGGAAACTATGTTGTCGAACATCCTGCAGGTTCTGGTAACTTGTATATTCCACTTGAATCAGAAGGCGTTTCCATCGGTGGAGGAGAGCCAGGTGTTGACACACACTGGGTCCTTTGCAATGGAAACGGCGCAAATCCGGGGCCTTGTGAAGGAATAACTACATCAGGCGTTTGGAACAGTACAACTATGGTTTCAGTTGGTGATATTTACGAATATCCAGTGAACTCAGGTATGTATTACCAAGTGACTCAAGTTGATACAAATGGTATGGTCTCAACTGCCCCTGGTGATGACCAAGACTATGAATTCTGGACGCCGTATTCTTGCCCTTGTAAGACGACATGGGTTGCAAATGGACAGCCAGTATGGGATGATACAATCTCTTTCTATTCTGGCAACTATGTTGTCGAATGGCCTGCAGGTTCAGGAGCGCTCTATCTGTCGGAAGCCGGTGGAATTACCGGAGCAGGAGAGCCGGGAATTGACGGCCACTGGATTCCATGCGATGGAAACCCAGAAGTCGAGCCCGAGCCAATTGAACCCGACGCAGACTCTCTACCAAGCCTAAGTGTCGCTCTTACCTTGTTAGGCATACTCTGTGCCACAGCATGTGTAGGCCGAACTCGAGTTGACTGAGATATCGAACAGATACTTCGTGTCAAATTGAAGGGTTGTAGTCTTGAAGGATGAACTGCTCCGCAAGAATATGGCCGACCCTATCCGCACCGAACCGATCGGTGATGTCGATGACGCCGAAGCGCTTGATCCGGTGCAATTAGGCTTCATGTGCGGCATTGAAGTCCACCAACAACTCGCTACTGGCAAACTCCATTCCCGCCAACCAGGCGCACTCTACGATGTCACGATTGACACGGTTCCAGAGCAATGGGCTCGCTATCAACGACGTTTGAGAGCAGCTCGTGGCGAAGGTGGCGCAATCGATATTGCAGCTCGTTTTGAATCCCGCCGTAACCGTTCATTCGTTTACGTCCAATCGCCTAATTCCGGATTAATCGAGTTGGATGAACAGCCGCCCCTTCCACACGACAAGGATGCTGTTGAAATCGCTCTCACGGTCTCGGCCTTGCTTGAAGCGAAACCGGTTTCATTGCTTCAAACGATGCGTAAGACCGTCGTCGATGGCTCAAATACGAGTGGGTTTCAAAGAACCTCGCTTATTTCGGTCGACGGAGTTCTTGAAACTGAAACAGGCCCTGTAGGCGTCGATGTCTTGTGCTTAGAAGAAGACAGTGCTCGAAAACTCGACACGTTGTCGACCTCAAATGGAGAACAAGTCATCTACAATCTTGACCGACTTGGCTTACCTTTGATTGAAATTGCTACATCCCCCGATGTCGTGTCTCCAGAGCACGCAAAGGAAACATCGATGGCACTCGGACGCTGTCTTCGACAGACGCGCAGAGTTCGTCGAGGACTTGGCAGTATTCGTCAAGACCTGAACGTTTCTTTGGCATGCGGTGACCGTGTTGAAATCAAAGGCTGTCAAGACCTTTCATGGATACCGCGAATCATTCGCCTCGAAATGGCTCGCCAACTTCATTTCTACAGACTTGCTAACCAGTTGCGCGGTGATTTGTCCTTGCCTGCACTCCCTCCAGACCGACGAAGCGATGATTCAGCGGTCGAAGCGGATGTTGCCAATGCCGTTGCTGCACATCTCCCTCTTGTTTTGGAAGATACCAGCGAGTGCTTTACTTCATGCGATTCAAAAATGGTCAAGACTGGTCTAGCCAAAGGATTCACCATGCTTGCTTTACCTCTTGCGGGCCTTGCAGGAAATATCGGTTCCAAGACGTTGGATAAAGAAGGTGCCCAGATGCCAAGACTTGGTCGAGAATTAGCGGGCGCTGCAAAACTTGCCGGTGTCAAAGGTGTTTTTCACTCGGATGAACTACCAGCGTATGGAATTGAAGTGGAACATGTCGATTTGGTTCGCAAACACCTCTCTCTTTCTCCTGCAGACGGTTTCATTCTCTGCCTTGCTCCACAGTGGCAAGCTGAACTTGCACTCGAGAGCGTCTTGGTTCGGGCTCGAAAAGCATGGCACAGAACGGCACAGGAAGTACGAAATGTTGTTGTCAAAAAGGGTGCACCTGAAGACGGTACAACCTCCCCAATGCGTCCATTACCAGGGGGGGCTCGTATGTATCCAGAGACCGATGTACCAGTCTTCCCGCTAACCGATGAACGTTGGCAAGAAATTCTCAATACCTTACCGATGACCGACGATGAGCGTAGTGATCGATTATCTAAGTTTGAAGTTTCAGGTGACCAAGCAAGCCAACTGCTCGCACGTGAATTGGACGACATTTTTGTCGACAACATCAACGGTTTACCCCACAAGGGTTGGGCGAGCGTAGTTTTAGAGAACGATACTGCAGACCCCGTGTTGTGTGCTAAAGTATTAGCAGTCAAAGAAGAGGGTCTCCTTACACGGGAATCAATGAACGACATCATCGAGCACTTTGTTGGTGCTTCACCAAGCAGTCAAGAAATTGCTGACTTCGCTGAAGCAAATGGCTTCAAACCAGCTGACGTGGGAGACCTCGGTGCTATTATCGAAGGCATTGTAGCTGAGCGAGCAGACTTTGTCAAAGAACGTGGAATGGGCGCCATGGGCCCTCTTATGGGCGTGGTTATGCAAGCAGTGGGGGCAGCTGATGGTAAAGTCGTCAGTGCTCTTCTACGCCAAGCGATTCAAAACCTCTCGGAGTAATTACCATGTTTCAGCGCTTGATGGCGTTTCTGTTGTTCAGCCTCATGCTGTTACCGCTTGTTTCATCCGACGAGACAAAGTCGTCTTGGAACCAAGAAAACTCACAGGCTTGGGAGTATGATTTCGGAGCAGGGTATATCTCCACTTCGCCGATTTTTGTCGATGAGAAAATTATTGTCCGCACCTCTGGACACTCAGAACCTTCGGTGACTGCTTTGGAACTTGATGGGACTTTGGCGTGGGAACATTCCAATCTTAATTCCAAGAGCAACGACATGTCGCCGCTATTGGCGGTGGAGTCCGGCGAGGGTGCATGTGGCGTCTGGCCGGATCTTCTTTTGGTAGGCTGGACCGATGGGACCATCGACGCTTTACATCCGAGCAACGGTAGCGTATACTGGACTGCTCAAACTGAAGTTGCAGGTTGGGGCATTACCGGTGCTGCAAGCGTATCGCAAGACCACGTCATCTATCCGACACGTCGAGGCATTGGACAATTTTGCCTTGCAGACGGTTCGCAAGATTGGTGGGTTGCAACAGGTCTTGGTTGGAGAAACGGCGTGAGTGTCTATGGCGACTCCATCTATTCTGGAGATGAACTCGGTACGCTATGGCATGTTCATCCAGCCGGTAATGCGACAGCTTTGGCTAGTTTCCAAGGAAAAATACGTCACGCTCCACTCCTTACTTCCGCAGGTCTGCTTGTCCATGTCCAATCTCCGATGGACAGTACAGTTTTCATTCTCGACCCTGAAAGTGGTCAACAACGGCAACAATTTCTCGCAGGCCCTTCGCCAGCTGTGCCCTCGCTCCAAGGACAATATGCGGTGGTAGCAGATTCACAGAATCTAAGGGTGCTGAAATGCAACGATACATGTTCAGTTGAAAGCCAAATACCGTTTCATACGAACGGTGAAATCGGTTGGCATATTGATGGTCAAATCATCGCTCCATCCAACACTCCTGACTCTAACTGGGGCTCGTTTATCTTTGAAGACGGGCAAAACTTGACGTTCGAATTTATCGATGTAGGTATCTACGGTTACGGAACGGCCGCCCCACTGTGGTTCGTCTCAAATGGAGTGAATTATACCGCATTTGGTAACGATCAGTCTGTTCTTCATCTGTATCAATTGGCTAAGGCCGAGGAAACTGAACGTTCAGAGAACTTTGACTGGGCGACACAAGGCATCATTTTTACAGCCTACGTGCTTCTCGGTTCTTCAGCAATTTTCATTCTTAGTGGAAATCGAGACCTCTTTTTACGGTCTTCGAGTCTTCTCACTGTTTTGGTTTTGCTTCTTATGGCTCCGAACTTATCGCAACTTTGGTCCGAGGCCGTTGATCAAAACCTTCCTGCTTCAACAACAGAGGATTGGAATGATGATTGGCCCGAATCTTGGCTTGGCACCCAAATCGTCATTTTCGAATTCGATGGAGAAGAAGTTGCAGTTGGTGGGTTGATGGGTCACGATAGTGTATACGCCTTGACCAAAGCCGCTGCAGAAGAGAGAGGTTATTCATTTACAGTTGAAGAAACGAGTATTGGCATTTACATATCTTCTATTAATGGCGTGCAAGGTGATGGATGGGAGTACTTTGTTGACGGCTCCAAAGGACGAGTTTCTGTTGATAATGTGGATATTGAATCAACCTCAATAGTCCGATGGACTCCAGTATAACTTAGGTAAGCCTCAAATCATTCACCCTCTTGGGTTGATTTATGTTCCAAGCAATGGGAGTTCACGGCCCCACACTTTCTCCATTCGCAAGTTTGGTTTTGGATGCCGCGTTACTGGGAGTTGCCTTTTGGCTTTTGGCAAAGCCAACGAAGCGTCCAATTAGGGATACACTCTTCTTGGCAGCGCTCGTTTTGTCGGTTTCTTTGATTCGAGTCGTCATGCAACCGTTGCCAAATATCCAACCGGTAACGGTAGCCGCCTTACTTGTTGGCGCTCAACTTGGGGCACGGCGTGGGGCAGCATTTGCTGTCCTTGTCGCAATGATTTCGAATTTTTTCATGGGCGATGGTTGGTGGACAGTATTCCAAGCAGCCGGTTGGGCCAGCATCGCCGTCGCTGGCTCGCAGCTTTCACTGGTTACTCCTTCAGGACTGAATCTACGCAGAGCAATTTTCGCTTCTCTTGCTGCGGCGGTATGGTTTGACATCATCGTCTCTTTCTCCATACTTGACGGTACAATCGGATTTGTTGAATTTATGACCTACCTCCTTCATGGCGTACCGTTTGACCTCCTCCATATGGCAGGCAATTTGGCCTTTGTTGTCTGGATGGGAAGTTGGTTCTGCAATCTTCTTGAAGAGCAACCATCGCTCGAGGAAATCGAGTTTGCGGTGGTGAATGGCCATGGTATCGACGGCTGAGCATCCATCAATGGTACTCATTGCTCGTAAAGACCTCAAGATGTCAGCAGGCAAACTTGCAGTCCAATGCTCGCACGCTGCAGTAACGTGTACATTGAATGCTCGTAAGTCGCATGCGCGACTTGTTGAGCGATGGATGAACGGTGGGGCAAGGAAAATTTGCCTACGGGCAGACGATCTTGAAACGCTACAACGGCTTGCTGGACAGGCACAAGCGGCAGGTTTGGTGACGACGCTTGTCAAAGACGCAGGCCACACTGAAGTTCCACCGGGGACGATCACGGTGCTCGGGATTGGCCCCGCACCTCGACGCGCCATTGATGCTCTTGTATCGGACTTGAAACCGTATTAGGTGATGAAATGGGTTTACGTTCTTTCTTGCATCGACTCACTGCTCCTTCTCCAAGTGGGCAAAACCCGCAAGGACCGTGTAAGATGGTGTGTGTGGTTAATCACGGATTGAAGATGGGTAAGGGGAAAATAGCTGCTCAAGTCGGACATGGCGCAGTGATGGCTACAATGAATGCCGGCTCAATCAAACCCCTTTACCTCGAGCAGTGGCTCGCAACTGGACAAAAGAAAGTCTGCTTGAAAGGAGCGGATGCAGAACACCTCTTGGTGCTTGAAAAACGAGCTAAAGAAGCGGGGATTATGACGACACTTGTCCATGACGCAGGGCATACTCAAATCCCGAGCGGTTCACTCACAGTACTCGCCTTGGGGCCAGATACGGAAGAGCAATTGCAAGCCATTACGGGTGAATTGAAACTCCTCTGAACAACTCCATTGCCTTCTTGAGGAGTGGCGCCTTGCGATGGCTATGCGTGACTACAATTCCGACCGAATCGATCTTCGTTCAGATACCGTTACTCAACCAACTCCATACATGCGTGAAGCAATGAACATTGCTGTCGTTGGTGACGATGTGCTTGGTGATGACCCTACGGTGTCGTTACTGGAACAAAAGATGGCTCAAATGTGCGGTAAAGAAGCCGGTTTGTTTGTGCCATCAGGGACCATGTCAAACGCAATTGCTCTCAGAGCCCATACCAGTCCAGGCGACGAAATTATTACTGCTAAGAACAGCCATATTTACATCTATGAAGGTGGAGGATACGCCGCTCTATGCGGTGCTTCGATCGCACTTGTAGACGTTCATGGCGGTTTGATGCGAGCTGAAGATGTCCAACTCGCAATACGAAAACAAGCCGGCTCGCTTTCACATTTTCCAGACGGGACATTGGTCTGCGTCGAAAACACTTCCAACAGAGGTGGCGGTGCATGCTATCAACAGGACACCTTGGACGATATTGCTGCAGTAGCCAAGGCAAACAACTGCGCAATCCACATGGATGGCGCTCGTATTTTCAATGCTGTTGTTGCGACATCTACTCCTCTTGACCGCATGTTACGTGATTACGATTCGGTTTCAATTTGCTTCTCCAAAGGCCTTGGTGCACCAGTGGGCTCTGTTCTTGTTGGCACTCATTCTTTCATTGCTCGCGCCCATCGCTGGCGAAAGATGTTCGGCGGAGGTATGCGCCAGTCAGGTATTCTTGCGGCCGCATGTTTGCACGCGCTTGAACATCACGTGGACCGTTTGTCTGATGATCACCGGCGCACTCAAGTGCTTGCTAAAGCCATCAACGGACTCAAGGGTTTTGAAGTTAAGATGGATACAGTAGAGACCAACATGGTGTACTTTGAATCTCAGATGCCAGCGCTTGAGGTCATGGAAGGCCTCCGACAACTGAATATCGATGTCTTGGACGTGAAGCCGAATGTGTGTCGCATTGTCGTCCATCTTCATGTTACGGATGAGGACGTCGAGCGTATCATTGAGGCTTTCTCATCGATGGAGAATTAAATACTCTCGATAATCTACTTGCTATGGTTGGGCAATCACGGACGTCCTTTTGCTCTGTTTGCGAGCATCCGTCTCCAACAACGCCGTGTCCATTGTGTGAATCACTTATCGTCTCTAAAACAGCAAAGAGGTGGTCGTATGAGATCTACGAGAATGAACATGCTGAAGCACTGGAATTGATTGGTGGTGGAAGTTGCACGGCAAGACAACGTTGGCGCAATCTAATGCAGAATGTGTCTCAAACTGAAGATGTTTGCTGGGCAAGGTTACAGGACGCATCGATGGATCCAGTGCTGGCATCTCCTTGCGATGATGCGGGGATGAAAACCATCATCCAGCGAATTTCTGACGGTGTGCGGTTGGACAAAAAACAACGAAATCAATTGCATTGTGGCTTCCATCTCTTCGATGGCGTACACATCTCGTTTGTCGCAGACCAAATGTACATCAACGGCAGAGTCACATTCGCAACGGTTCCAATGGTGTCGGTACTCACTCTACTTTCTTCTAAAAAACACCGCTGTGGATGGAACATGTCGAAATTGCTGACTGCAATCGCATCGATGAGAATTGATGCCATTGACACCCTCCAAATCCGCCGGTTACCACGCCGCCTAATTGGCCCTCATCGAATCAGTGAATCTTTGGATAAGCCGACAGCGTCTGCTATGCTTTCATGGGTGGAGTGGATGGCTGAAGAGGAACTTGAACCACCAAAGCATTCGGTAATGAATTCATTGGGCGTCTGGTCTCGAGATGTTCGTCAGAGGTTGTCAACACCAATTGGGGCGAAGTTTGAGAACCATTTGAAAGAGGCATTTACCCATTATCCTACGGGATTAGAGGAACTCACGACCTATCCTTGGACCAGGCGATGGTTGGCCTACAATGAACCCAAACAGTTCACTACTCCTCGAACCCTTCCGTTCAAAATCATTGGTGGAAAACTCAAGTTCGTCGTACGGTCGAAAAACAACGCATCGCGTAAAACTTCAGTTCCAGACGAACCCGCAGTTTGGGCCTATCTTCTTTCACTTGCATACTCACCTATCAAGTCCTCAGCTTCCAATCTGCTGTATGCTTTACAGCATAATTGGACCGATTCAAAACATGACTCCTACCAGATACCGGCTCCTCTGCGCCGCTCAATTCAGTTTCTTCGCGAAGTTATTGACAGCAATCCAGATAGGGTTTTTGTCCATGATGAGTGCATGTTGGTCATCGGCCGGATGGGTCATTTTTACGAAGTCAAAGTCGGCAAAGGGGCCCATGGGGCGCCGTTTGTTATTCGAGCGATTGATTCCTTAGAACCAAGAAGGACAACGCCAATTTGTATTCACGATGGTTCATTTCATTCCACCGTACCTCTAGGAGATACGATCGTGTCTGTAATTCTGTCACTGGTGGACGATGTCAAGACTTCTGGTGAAATAGATAGTTTGAGAGAACATATTGCTTCAAGGCCCCCGCTTGGCTTTCCTGTGCCTTTGACAGATAAACACCTCCCCTATCTTCATGATTCTACGGTTAAAGAATTCGAACAGGTCATGAATCAGCATGCGAGCAGTATACGATGGTTACCGCGAGATCAGTCAGAAGGAGAATTGGGACAACAACACAACATGATGCACTTGTTCCGTAGGAACATAGCATTCAATCGACGACGATGGCAACGTGAATACGACGGTCCGAGTCATAACTCTCGTTGCAATGTTCTTGTCGAGCACGCAGTGGCTGCAAATTCTACCATGCCGCACCCGCAGTTCATTGAACTGTGGCATAAATCGTTGAAAGACGGTCCTATTGAGGAAGGTCCGGAAATGAATCATTTCTTCCATCATTTTGGACGTGATAGGAACAACTGGGCGCAACTCCAACACCAACGACAGCAACACGTTCCAATTGTTGAAAACCTGCCTGCCGGTGATATCCGAAACGGAGAGCGCCGGTATTGCGAAATATTCCCGAGAATTTGGGAAACCTTGTTACTGCATCCGATTGGATCTACATTCCGGCTCGGCATTCTCGATGGCGACGATGTTACCTTTGAGCACTGTCATCTTTCGATGACTGTGCGCAATCCCCAGGAACGCCGCATCATCCGAAGGTTTGCGGTTCTTCTTGGGTTTGTCGAAAATGGCACTCAGGACCAAAAAACCGTATTTATCCGAAGAGATCATGCTAAGCAGACGGCGCGTCGAGACCTCTCACTTCATCTTGACAGTGCTCAATCAACTCTTGGAGTTCCAGATGCGCCGCCATGGCATTGGCACTTTGGCGAGGTGAGGCAAACGCCTCAACGACTCGGAGAATTCCGTTCAGAATTACAACAAGACCTTCGCGATGTAAACAACAGATATCGTCAACACGATTAATCCGTGGGATCAATCGTTACGGAGTAAAGCGACGGCAATGAGGACGCTCACGCTCATCAGCATGGATGCTGCAGGAATAATCCGTTCCTCTTCTTCACACTCAGTTCCTACACAGTCGGTGCTTTGGTCATCCTCTTCCACAATTTCGACTGGATACTTTAATTGGTACAGAAGATGAACAGACAAGTCGGACCCATCGTATGCAGGTGGGAGCGAAATGGTTGTATTACCGGTCATGGTAACGGATTCGTCTGTAAGGTTCAGGTGGCCCAATTCAACGATTCCACGTACAACGTGCGGGTAATGTTCGAGACCGTTGGACCCGTCTTCAAATCGAGCAGAGTCTTCGACAACCCATGCCTGAGCAACGATGGAACTGCCTTCCGGAGCAGCCATGTTTTCAACATCCAGCGACCAAGCGACGAACCCAGTATCTTGTGAAAGAGGCGTCCATGCAAAACTTGAGTCGCCGATAAGCGAGAGGTGAGCATCGGAAAGAACGGTGAACTCCTCTTCTAACGATGCAGCTTCAGCGATACTACCTATCTTGATGGTGGTACCGTTAAAGATCACGACTGGAGGCGCTTGGATGCCATAGCGGTCAATGAAGTGTTGATCGATTTCGATGCTACCTAGTGGATCTTGAATTTCGTTGATTGCTCTATGAATATGGTACTGTTGAATGCCAGTTTCGTTCTCGATGTTGTCCAAAGCATGTTCGACATCGACACAGTTTGAACACCATGTTGCGGTGTAAACTTCGACGATGGGTGGCAATTCGCTCAGGTTGGATAATGAAGCACCACTCTCGTTTGATAGCGACCATTGTCCGCCGAACAACACTCCAACATCCGTCTGTGTCGCTGGGGCGGCTACGGTCGATGAAGGCACAAAGGCCATCAAGAAGACAATTAAGACGAGGAAGTACGCTTTCCGCATACATTACCCAATCGTACTTTGGCTATCAATGCATTCTGTGCATGTTTATCCGACCCTGGGTCGT
>JABGTJ010000061.1 GCA_018691345.1 Methanobacteriota archaeon | reverse complement strand
GGTCTAGCCGCTGTCCGTGGTGTGGCGTTCTTCCTAATGCTCCTTTCACTGATTTGTTGGAGCATCTTCACCATGCAAATATGGAGGCTTTTCCCAGTCATACGAATACACGCCATATCCCTCCTGGTCTTGTGGAATCTCACGATGGTCTCGCAACTTTTTTTCCATGTAAACCAAATTGATTTCCCATCAGGTGCTACGCTTGGTGATATGATGCTCGGTACACTCATCCTCTTGGTGGTTCTCTTTTTCATCTATAATTTCGGAAAGGCAGTAATTGAAACACGGAACTTGCATGTCGAAGAATACCATGTTCACGAAGATGTCCGTCAGATGGAAATGGAAATGGCAGAACATTCGCTACGTGGCTGGAGTTTTGTCCTAGGAACTTGGTTTGTCATGATTCTCATTTCATCATGGGCTGGTGCCCACTTTGTATCCGAGCGTGGCGGTGACCGAATTGGCTCGCTCTCCGTTCACATTGTAACGGGTGCACTTTCGATGCCGCTCTACATGTGCCTCATATGGTACCCGCAACGAATGCTCGGTACTGGAACGCAAGTCACCACAAAAGCTGCGTTTAGGGCGGAAAAAGAGATGAGAGGTACCCTCGTTGTTGAACTTGAGCAGGAGTCGCAATGTCCTGAATGCGAAACTCCAGTGAATATCTACCGTGACGAGAATGGTCTTGTCATGGTACCTTGCCCTACCGCTGGATGCTCCAAATCAAATGCTGTTGGAACCGAATGCCAATCCTGTTCCACTTTTTCACCCTCACGTTATGATTGCCCGAAATGCGGCATCAATGCGCCAGCACTCGACTTTTTATCTGATATGGAGGCATGGTAATGGATATTAATAAAATTCGAATGGAATTCCCAACACTTCGTTCAGATTCCCCACCAGCCTATCTCGACAATGCATGCGTGACCCTAAAACCGGATTGTGTGGTTCAAGCGATCACAGACTATTACACAAAGACACCTGGATGCGGCGGAAGATCGGTTCACCGATACGGAACCAAAGTATCAAGAGCAACAAGCGAAGCAAGAGTAAAACTACAGAAGTTTTTGAACGCTGAATCGGCAAACGAGGTCGTTTTCACTCGGAATGCTACACATTCCCTTAACCAAGTGGCTCACGGTATGAAGTGGGAAGAAGGTGATGTAGTTCTCACCACCGACCGAGAACATAATTCGAACCTTGTACCATGGATTCAACTCGAGAAAGAACAAGGTATTGACCATCGTATTGTCGCTTCAAATCAAGACAACACCTTCAATTTGGAATCTTTTGAAGAAGCGTGTTCAGAAGCAGGAAACCGACTAAAATTGGTATCGATGAGCCAAGTGGGTAACTTAGACGGTGTCAAAATACCAATCAAAGAAATTGCCCGAATCGCACATGACAACGGCGCATTGGTGTGCGTTGATGGAGCACAATCGGCCCCGCACATGAGGGTTGACGTTCAAGACTTAGGCATCGATTTCATGGCATTTTCAATACACAAAATGTGTGGTCCATCTGGCATGGGTGGATTGTGGGGGCGATACGAACTCCTGGATGATTTACGTACGATCCAATCAGGCGGCCAAACTGTTTCTACTTCTACCTATGATTCCATTGACTGGGCGAAACCACCTTCTCGATTTGAAGGTGGACTCGGTAATTTTTCCGGCATGATAGCAACGGGTTCAGCAATAGATTTTCTTTCACAATACGACATGAATGATATTCATGCGCATGAAGTAAAACTCAACAGAATAATGACCGATGGAATCAAGGATTTACCCGGAATCGAAATTATTGGCCCCCAAGACCCAAAACAGCGCGGTGGAATTTGCTCGATCTTGATGGAAGATTTACCCGCACACGACATTGCCATCCTATTGGATGAGGCTGCTGGTGTCATGGTTCGTAGCGGACAACACTGCGTTCATTCGTGGTTCAATGCAAGGGGCTACACAAACGGTTCATTGAGAGCCTCAGCATACATGTACAACACTGAAGAAGAAGCACGCTTGTTTGCCGAGACTTTTTCAGAGGCAGTGCATGCATTCTCAGCACAGTGAAGTGATTCAATGCCAAATCCTGAGGAAACAATCGTAGAACACGTGTTCGAGACCCACGATATGCCAATTATGGCAACCAGCGACGCTGCAGAAGAAAATCTCGCATCCGTCCAGAAATTTGTGGCAGTGGGTGTGGGTATCTTGATGTTGTGTTCAATGATTTATATTGGAACTATTCTTTTTGCAGGTGATGGATTTGTAACCTATCGGCCCGGTGACCAAGCCCTTGAATCTCAAGAGATTTATTCGGATCTGATTGATTTTGAAGGTATACAATTGGACGGTAATGGAGTCACAGTTTGCATCGTTGACTCAGGGATAATGCCAGACCACCAAGACATTGATAATGTAGACATTGTCATGTGGAAGGACTTCGTTCAAGACCGTGCATCACCCTACGATGACCACGGTCACGGTACAAGCATGGCAGGTATTCTAATCGCCGATGGGTGGATGAATGGCATTGCTCCTAAAGTTGACCTCATGGTTGCTAAAGCACTCTCTGATGATGGTTATGGCGACGATGGAGATGTCGCAGAGGCCATCGATTGGTGCGTTACGAACGGTGCTGACATCATTTCACTGTCACTTGGCGGTGCGCCTGATGTGTTGCCGTTCAACATCGGCTCAGGGAGAGGCTCTGACGAGGCTGCTGCCGATGCCATCGACCAGGGTGTATTTGTTATTGCTGCTGCTGGAAACGATGGTGGAGACGAAGATGACGGAGATGTTTCAAGCCCTTGCAGTGAGCGCCTCGTAATTTGCGTTGGTGGCGTAAAGCAAAACGGTGAGCATTGGAGTGGCTCTTCAACAGGTGATAACAATGGTCGCGCTTTCCCCTTCATGTTACCACGCTCCGACCCCAATCAAAAGCCTGAACTCGTCGCTCCTGCGCAGAAAGTCCCAGTGATTAATTATCAAGGTTCATGGTCCCTCGTTGATGGAACAAGTGCTGCAACTGTCTACGTCACGGGCGCCATTGCCTTGTTGCTCCAAGACAACCCCAGTCTTAGAGATGCGAGTTCATCGACAAACTCTGAGCAAGTCAAGGAGTGGATTCAGCAATCCGTACAACCGGAAGAAGGGCAAAGCGGTCACGATGATGATTATGGATATGGCTTGTTGAAAATCCAAGCGCTCCTCGATCAAGCAAATGCTTGACATCATTTTTTTGTCACGGCGACAAGTGTTCCACCGAAAAGTGGCATGAACGCAATATGATGAGTTTCATTTGCATTCTGAATAAATTCCATCCACTGATTGAACCCTTCAACGAGTTTCATACCATCGAGGTCAGATTCTTCGACGTTTCCAAGTGGCATGTCTGGTTCAACCGTGAACAGCACACCACCAGGGGAGAGGAACGGCAGCATAGACTCTACATGCCGAGCCCTGTTTTCTGAAGTGCCATCAACGATGATGGCATCGTGGTTCTTCTCGAGTGGAGGTGAACCGATTTCAACTCCGGTCGAGGATGCAGCATGCCAAGCGTTCGACTCCCCCGCCAGCACATCCAAGTTACCAACCACAATCTTTGTGTAAGATTCAGCGTCGTGCCGTAACATCAACCGTCGCAGAATAACAGCAAATTTAGCACCGTCCTCAACCAGTTGGTACCGTTCAGGGTGTCTTTCATCGAGTGTGAACAGGTCGTAAATCCATGCACTGCGGTGTCCAATTCCAGCTCCAACCTCGAGAATAGATTTGGGTTGGAGTCTGCCTAATGCGTCCCGAAGCCTCCGAAGAATCGAGATTGACCAGGTGTTCAATCCCATGTGCTTCAATTGGATGCCAATGTTTGTGGCAATCTCGGGTTCATCCCGTGGACGCGATGGATCAGGTGAAAGCAAATGGGCCAAGACACCGTCTTTTCCGATGTCAATCTGGACTCCTTCATCGCCGGCCATGCCGACCCCTTCCGGCTAAACTCCTTCAAGACTTGGTTTCGTAACAGCCGATGACTTCAAGCATGAGAGGTAAGGCGCATAGACAGGGATGTCCATGGACGAGCGAGCGGAAGAAGACGGTTTCATCGAAGAAGATGAAGCTGAATTCCTAGAAGAAGACGAAGTACTTCTTGAAAATGCAGTTCACTGCCCGACATGTAACGACATGACTGGGCATCTCATACTCAATGAAAAACCCAAGGGCAGTGGTGCAGACTATTTGCTTCAATGTGAGGATTGCAGCAAGGTTCACACCGTTCACATTCGTCCTCCACCGGTGGTGAAGATACCGTTCGTCCTCACAGAAGGCCCATCTTCGATGACCAGAATGATTGAAATTGACGCCGATGAAGTGCTTGAACTCGAAGATGTCTTTCAAGAAGAAGAGAAGTTGTGGTCGATTAACCAGATTGAGCGAAAAGACGGCCGTTTCCTCAAGTATTGTTTAGCAAGTGAAATTGCTCGTGCATCGGCATTGCGCTGCGATATGGTACGAGTCAAACTCACAATGACACGTGGAGAAGAGTCAACTGCAGATGTACTGATTGTACCTGCAGAGACAACCTACACTGCAGGTTTTCTCATTGAATTAGACGACCAAACCTGGCGGATTCGAGCCATTCACACGGGAAGAGGCCGTACACTTCGTGGTACAGTTGAAGCACCGGACATCAAGAGAATGTATCTGCACGAACCTCCAAATCCAGAATATTTCGCACCTCGCACACCCCGAGAACGTCGCCAAGCATGGAAGGAAGGAAAACTTGGATTCAATCCAAACCCTATTCTACCAAAGGAGATTGTCAAAAAGGGCGTAACTCCAAGCAACAAACGGAAGCAAAAAAGACCTCGTAATTAATCATGGCCTGTTCGTCCATGGCAGAAGGAAAGCCTTTGCTACTTGCGTTCCAATCGTCGGATTCTCCTGTAACCGACGGATACTGTATTCGTACCACTTCTCTCCGTAAGGGATGTAGACACGTGTACGGTGACCTGCTTTTGCGAGTTTCCTACGCAATGGCCCACGTACGCCAAGAAGCATTTGAAACTCATAGCCTGGTCCTTTAGCGTCTCGCTGAGGACCTGCATTGTTCCTTGGATCGGGAATATCCGGACCCATACCGTGTGCTTCAAGGGCTGATTTTGCATACTCAATAACCGGAATATCATGGCTGGCAATTGAGCAGTACGAGCCAGCAGCGAGCATTCGGTCAACACAGGCATTGGTCGCATCGACAATGTCTTGGTATGCGGTGTAAGCAATGTCTTCAGGCTCAAGGTAAATGCCTTTACAAATCCGATAGTCAGCGTTAGGACCGAGTTTCGATTCAAGGTCATTGATGTCGTCAAGAGTTCTGAAAAGTCGACCTTGAAGCACCGTTCCAACATTTGTAAGGCCACGCTTGTGTAAATCGATGACGACCTGTATGGTTGAGGTTGTTACCCGATGGTCCTCCATGTCCAACCGAACGAAAAGGTTGTGTGAATGCGCTGTACGAACGAGTTTTTCGATGTTCTCCATACCTTTCTTTTCGTCGATGAGAAGTCCAAAGGCCGTAGGTTTGATGGAAAGGTTCGAATCAAGATTGTGTTCGGTTATGGCTTGGATGACGTTCAAGTATTCATCAAGGAAAAATTGTGCTTCTTCCATCGAAGAGATCTCTTCGCCAAGAACATCAATGGTGAAACATGCCTCTTCTTTTGAAAGTCGTTTCATGATTTCAACTGCATCCTCCAAACGTGGGCCTGCAACATATCGGCGAGAAACCCAGCCGACAAACCACCGCGGCATGCGGATGGTCATGGCTACGATTGATTTGGAAACCCATCCGACCATGCGCTCACCTTATTGTGCGTCAGTGAAGGAGACTCTTGAGGCTTACCTTTTGCAGTGCTGCTTATTCAGTTTCAAGGAGAGCACGTATATTCTTTGATGTCAAGAGAGGTGTTTGAAGGAGTTCTAGATGTTCTCGAATCGCTTGTCTCTGCCATCCCTTGAACGCTTTTTTGTCCATCGAAAAAATGATTTTCCCATTCGGAAAAGCAATTTGAGTTGAACGGAACGCTGCGTTTAACGACTGTTTCCAGTTTCCACCCGGTAACTCTCCTTCCACTGATGGTGGGATGAACGGTAAAGCGTAGGTAGCTAACATGTGTCCGAGATGTACACCATCGAGTTGTGCAAGTAAGTTTGCCCGAGGTGCATAATGTCCCCCACCAAGGGTGATCAAGACCAATTCGCCTTTGTTTGCCTCAGCATCCCAATGACCAAACCCATCACTACCATCCAATCCTAAACCACGATGAATAATGCCTGCTAGGCACTCCGCAGCAGGCACATGCCCCCATGTTGCGTCTGTTGAACCAACCTCGATGAACAGGGAAGGCACCTCCAACCACGGTCCGTGGTGGGTCACTTCTAATGAAGTGTCAAATTCAAGACCAAAATCGGTGGAGGATGCGACTTGAAGGAGTTCTTTCCACCATGACGCCAGACGAGGGGATGGCGGTGGGGCATCACCTGCTTTTCCACCGTAAGGTGGTTCTTCATCTTCATCGAGTTGCATAACTCCAATTGGGTGTAGAGTGAGTGATGGACGACCACTCGCTGCAGAATGCCTTGAAGGGAAAATAACTTCTGTCGGTGTCTCGCCAGTCGCTTCATACCATCGGCGTGCAAGGAAATCTTCACGCAAAATACTGCCGGGTAGAATCCAAATTCTGCAGTGAAGAAGACGAAACGCAGCATGACCTTCAACATCGGGGAGAGAGTTCCACTCTGCGAGATTCATCAAAGCATCGGCTTGGTTCGTCGATGCGATGTCCGTTCCACTTACTGCAATTAAGACAACATTTCTATCGCCCATGGAGTAACGATGCATCATCAGCATTTCAATACCGCTCATACGAGTATTGACAAGGTGTCACGAAGACGAAGCATCATGTCCGATGCTACGGTGCAGCCACTACCGTTTCATCCAAACCAAATTCTTCGTTGGGATGAAGGCTTCGTTGCCATTGGCGTTGATGGCGATTTCCTCTTACTCGATCATCAACTCAATCAAATAGGCGAGCCAAAAAAACCATTCCCGAGTTCAGTCAAAAAGGCTGTCGTTGTACAAAACCGATTGATTGCAACGTGGATTGAACATGAACTCATGGTCGCCCGTATTGCTGGTTTCGAACTGGGCAAGGATTTCGTGAACGGTCCTGAAAGGGGTGATTTACGCACACGAACAACCATTGCTGCAGCACTGCATCCTGCCGGAACCGTATGGTCACACGTACTGGATGCAGAACCACTCGCACTTGGTTCAAATGATTCAAAATTCGCCTTCATGCTCTGGAAAAAGGGGCTTTATGCAATGGGTATGGATGCTGGTGAACACTGGAGAACGGCAGAGCCCGGTTGGAAAGAACTTGAGAAATTACCACATGCAGAAGTCACGACTGAAATTACATTTGAAGGAGATACGATCAAAGTTTGGTCGAGAGGTTCAGGAGTCATTACCTACAGCGCAGATAATGGCAGACAACTCGATTCAAGTACGGTTCCATTCGATGGAATACTCAACTCCGTTTTTTCCGATAGCGGTGAACATTTGCTTTGTTATGACGGTGGAGATATCGTATGGTTTTCAAACGGTGAGATCCAAAAAACCGAGCAATTAAATGGCTCTGTGCAACATGCCAAGTGGAACAAACAGTCACAAACCTGGCACATTGCAGGGTGGAGAGAAGAGTGTGTCCTCTCACGGTATGCATTCGAACGTGCAAAACTAAAGGAAATACCCGTACAAGTCATCGAATGTATGGACTGTTTTTACCTTGTTATGAACGATGGAAGTTTCATTCGCTCTTCACTGTAATCGAGTGTGGATGTAAGAACACCCACCTAAGGGAAATCTTAATGTGTCGTCGAAATAACAATTATCATATGGATAACAGAATGGCATTGTTGAGCGGTATACTTGCACTGCTCATGGTGAGTTCGGGTTTTTTTCTTGTTTTAGATGGCGATACAGACAACGAACAAGAAGAGAGTGAACTGAATCAAGAGTCTGAATCTCCAGTTGTGAATACCCCGCCCAACATTCTTGCGCCAGAGAATTATCAATTTGTCTGGGATGGGACAAATACTTCGATCACTGGATTTGTCACCGATGAATCACCATCGACTGCATCTGTGCAAGCCATTCTACTTGATGCGGTGAGTCTTGCCCAAATTGGACCTGTAATGGAAGCGGTCATCGATATGGAGGGCGCATGGAGCATCCAAACTACGGAGTCTGAACCGGGATCATGGATCCTCCAAATCCAAGCCACGGACTTGGAGGGTGAAAAAAGTAACCTCACTCTCTCGGAGCTTCACATTCTTCCACCAGTTGAGAACGATGTTATTCTGACGTTTTTATGGATTGCACCAGCAGAGAATTCCTCGATTGGTTCTGTTCAAGGATTTATGGCACACTCGTTCCCGAGCACATGTGCCGTCGAGTATCACCCCTTGGGGCAAAGTCCAGCGAGGCTCATCGATGCCGATGAAAACACGACAACAGGAACTTACAGTTTGAACGTGAACACTTCATACCATAACACAGAAGGAGATTTGATTGCTACATGCGGCATGTTCACTGAGTCCAGCAGCAGCATTCGAGTGAATTTCCCTTCACCTCCGGAACCAGAAACTGACCTTGACAGTGACGGTATTCTTGATGACTCGGACCTATGCGACGGTACTCCCGAAGGTGAGCCAGTATATGCGAACGGTTGTTCGGACTCTGAAACAGATGATGACGAAGATGGAGTCATGAACACAATGGACCTGTGCCCCAACACCTTGACAACCGAATCAGTAGATGCGAACGGGTGTTCAGAATCGCAGAAAGATGATGATAACGACGGCGTAGTGAACAGTTTAGATCAATGCCCAAACACTCCTGAAACTGAGTTGGCTGATAGCAATGGATGCTCTAACACCCAAAGAGACACAGATGGAGACGGTGTGAACGATGCGAGCGATGCCTGTCCAAACACCCCTCAAGGGACACAAGTAGGTACAGATGGTTGCGCTTTAGCAGAATGGAGCAAGGAAGATTCATTGCTCTGCCTTGATGGTGAAGGTGCGTGGGCCAAAGATTTGAACGGTGATGGGAACAATTACAACGCAAACACCAATGGTGCTGCACAAGAAGGCGGAGGCGGCAGTGGGCCGTGGTTCCAGTGCATCATGTCCGTTTCAATGACTTCCTCGAATATGGAAATCAGCTCAAACTCTATTCCCAACCACGATTGGCTTTCGACGTACGCACAGGGTGCTGATGAACAAAGTAAATCCTTTACCATCCCACTTCAACCTGTTAATGATACGTCCGGAGGTCACGATAGTACAAACTGTCCTGCATCAAATGGGGATTATGAATGTGCACCAGATCGAGGATCAGTTGCAGTTGCGGTCAATGGGGTGCCAATATTTGGTCCTGAAGAAGGACCTGGCGGTGATGCAGTTGCGCTGGAATATTTCTACTTTGAAGAAGACCGTCAGCCAATCGATTTAGGATATTGTGGAGCACACAATGGTCCATCTGGCGTCCATTACCATTACGATGCCATGTGCCAGCATTGGATACCGGGTAACGGTGAATCAATTACGGATTATGATCATACTCTCCTCGATTCAACACAGCATTCTCCCATCGTTGGATGGGCATTTGATGGATATCCGATCTATGGGATGTACGGTTGGACAGAAGACGGTAGTGTAAAGGCAATGAAATCGTCCTATGAAGTTGAATTAAGTAGCGAAAATGGTGATCAAGGGTACAACGGAATTGACGATTGGAATTATGTTGAGAATCTTGGTGATTTGGACATGTGCAACGGTCGTTTTGGACCGACACCAGAATATCCAGAAGGCACATACCACTATGTTTCAACGCCCGTAAGTGCATCCACGAAGAGCGTTGTAGATACCAACGGGGACACGGTCCCTATGCTTGGATTCCCATATTTCCTGTTGTGCTTCCATGGTGAGGCAGACATGAGTAACGCAGACGCTGGTGGACCACCTGGAGGCGGAGGCGGCCCACCTGG
This sequence comes from Methanobacteriota archaeon, assembly GCA_018691345.1. Classification (GTDB taxonomy): domain Archaea; phylum Thermoplasmatota; class Poseidoniia; order Poseidoniales; family Poseidoniaceae; genus MGIIa-L1. Next base: position 10,745 of record JABGTJ010000061.1, on the reverse strand, counting down.
AGCGAATGCTGCTCAAACTCTCTACACCCACATGCCTGAACTACTCGATGCTGTGGAATCAAATGAAGAAAACGCTGGCTACCTCTGGAACGCATCGTGTGCTTTCCTGGCTCTTGCCGGTATCGCCTTCATTCGTTCACGCCATAACTGAGGCGCTAACATGCTGAGAGTTCTTATATCCATTATGATTGTAGTCATTGTACTCACTCCAGGATGCCTTCAGCAAAGCGAAATCGATTTCTATCAAGGCGAAGACATTGACCCTGCACAAATGTTTAGACCCTTTCAGTTGCAACAAGACAACAACTCAACGTTCAATTCATCATCGTTGGAAGGAAAAGTGACTGTTTTTGGGTTCATCTATGTAAACTGCCCAGATGTTTGCCCCACGACGACCACAGATATGGCTTGGATACAATCCCAATTGACGGACGAGGAACTTGAAAATGTGAGTCTAATTTCAATCACTGTAGACCCTTGGCGCGATGGACCAATCCGATTGACAAGTTACAAGCAAGAATACAATGTGACATGGCCTCATTTGACCACTACGGTCGACTCGGAGGCAAATTTATCGCTCATTGAACGAGTCTGGTCTGATTTTTCAATCGGTATTGTCTTGACTGAAGCTAATTCCAGCACCAACCTTGGAAGAGGGCATACCGTCTACTACGACTTAGACCACACAAACGGAGTAGTATTGGTTGATGCAAATGGGTTCCAGCGTGTACGCTGGACGCATGAAAACTGGAATCCCGAAGGAATCCTCAATGATGTACGCTCAATGGCGAACGATGTTCAAGCAATGGGTTCTGTGTGACCACATCGACCGCAAGACTTGCGATCTTTGTGAACTGCGAGGAATACTCCAGGACCGCAGTTAGGACAGAACTCAGCCTTGCGGGTGAGTGTTCCGTCTTCACCGACGGAATACTTCGACCACTTTGCACCAGCCTTAGGACCGTCTCCCATCACTGGTCACCTCCTTCATCAGCAGGTGCTTCACCGTCGGAAGCGTTTCCAGAGCGGAACTGCTTGTGGCGCTTGTGAATGAAACTTGGTTCAACTGACATTGAGGATGAATCTCCATAGATGAAGGCCATTCCGGTCGTTAGTGGTTGACCGAAGCGTGTGTTGCATTCCTTCACGACGATGAAGTCAGGGTTTGACCCTGGTTCGAGCGTTTTGACGAGGTCCATGACCGCCTTACGAGAAGGTGTTGATTGACCAATGTGTTGCCAGCGGAAATTAATTTCCACTCGGTTGAGTAATTTGTTTTCTTTGCGTGATACGATTTCCATATTTTTCATCTCCTTAACGAATACTTACTTTGAGTGCATATTTACCTGGCCGGTCAATCTTCAATCGCTTTGCGATTTCTGAGCGTGTTGGGTTCATAATGATGACATAGCCTTGATGTTCAGAGGAAACTCGGGCAGTTGGGCACCGAGAACATGTGTCCACACCATCATCAAGTACGAGGTGACATTCACCGCATGCGAAAGGAATCTTTACCATACATCACACCTCACTGGTCGTCATCTTCACCAAGCCAGTCGTGGCAGCCAAGTCCGGATTGTTTACTGGTCAGCCCAATCTTCGAACGACGAGGGTCCGAAGTGTCTGGTGAGAGTGAGACGATACGGGCACGGACGGAATCTCCGACACCGATGCTGCGGTTGGATTGACGTCCCTGAATGACACCTGCTCCGACGTTGGCTTCAACTTGATCTTCCATGATTTGGGACTTGTGAAGAAGAGCTTCCATTGGGCCGATTCGGACGAAAGCACCGAATTCGTTGACTTCAGATACCGCCCCTTCAACGACTTCATAATCGTCCATGCAGAACAAAACTGCATCGAAACGGACTTTTTGATAAATTGCACCATCACCGTGAATAATTCGTCCACGGCCGAGAGGTTCGTGGTTCGAGGTGACGAGAATGAATCGGTTTTGCTCGTCGAAACGACCTTCGAAAGCAGTCATGGATAGACGGTCAATGTGGTCGTTCAACGATGCACCCTTGCGCATGTATTCTGCTGGAATGCGAATGGTGTCTTCTTTTGTGACAATTTTATACATTGTGTTCACCTCAAACCGCTCTCAAAAAGCAAGAATGAAGAAGGAGTGGGGAATCCCATTCCGTCCTTCACCGGCATTGCCTCGGGAGAGAAGTCGACCGTAGTCATTCTCGCCACTGACGACCCCTATTTAATCCACTCGCCCATGAAACCGTTTACTGCGGAAGAAATGGCACAAGATGAGGATGAATTCGAGACTCTTTTGTTTGGCCTGGAAATGGCGTATTCATGCCCACATCGCCATAAGCCATAACAACCCCCCGACCCCCCTACACCTTGATGTCGAGCAATGCATTGGCTAGGACCGGGAAAATGACCGGTGCAATCGTGCCGATTTTGCTGTTCCTATTTTCATCACTTTCGCCCGTGATTCTCGATTTTGAGCAAAATGAAGGTGAACTTGACGCCGAACACAATTCCTCAGCCTCCGGCTCGGCCGGATTGTGGGACGGACTTGACCAACCATGGGGGCAATATGGACGCACACCTACCCACAACGGCACCATGCCTGCCCATGCCCCAGATGGCGGCCCAGGCGAAGGCAGCGTTGAAGACGTCAGTGTTTACGGGGTCATCGATAGTCCAATCGTAAACTGGGTCGGTCTTGATGATGGTGCTGACGCATACGGATCCATAATTGGTGATTTTTCAAACAGCGTATCTGCTCCTGCTGCTGCACTCGAACGCTGTGGGTACGGAGAGTTGTTTGCAGTGATGCTTTGGAAAGAAGGCACTGAAAGTATGCTCGGCATTATGACCGGCGATGAGGCCAAAATGGCTTGGCAGGTGAACCTCGGTGAAACTCTTGACATACGCTCCACTCCAATTGTCCATGACGTAGACGGGGATGGCAAACCGGAGATATTGGTCGTTTACGACACCTCCAGTAGCTTGCAGATAGAAATGTGGTCTCCTGAACTCACATGTTCCGAATCGGGATGGCAAAAAAATGGCCACAGCAACGAGAAAGTCTGGAGTTACAGTGACACCGACTACCGTATTGGAATTGGAAGCCCACATACACCTTCGAGTCAAACCAATCACCGCTCTGTAACTCAACCAATTCTTGCCGACCTTGAGATTGACGGCTCGCCAGAGCTCGTGATTGCAGCCGTTGACCAAAATACGGATGACCCAACTGTGCTGTCGTTTTCGCTTACCTCAAGCGTTCCATCGGAGCCGGATTGGGATGTTTCGCTTGACCGCGGCACCCACCCATCCGACCCTACCTGGGCGGCTCTTGACGGCACAACCACCGCAATTGTTCTCACGACCATTGACTCAAACTCCGGTAGTATGTGGATTTGGAGAATCGATGGAGCGTCAGGCTCACTCGACTGGGAACGAGTTGCTGTTCAAGGAACAGACTCAGACAACGATTCGCCACGGCTTCGCTTGCCAGGTCCAGTTATTGTACAATTGGATGGAGATGCGGCTCCTGAAATGATTCTCACCGTACCAACTGATTCGAACGGAGCAACGTCTGGTAGCGGCGCTCGATACGTTGGTATGGAACTCACTTCAACAAACGAGATTTTTAATTTCCGAGCGCAAAACGGTTACGCTGACGCACAGCCATTACCAATTGATACAACAGATGACGGCATTCACGACCGATTGTGTTGGGTCACGTGGTATTCCGAATCTTCCATTACCTTCAATCGAAAAGGAATGCTCGGTTGCCATGACATCAGTCTTGAAACTCCAATCAAGGAATGGACCAGGGATTTGCAACGCGGCACAGGCAACGACAACGATGAAATTGCAGTTTCCTCTCCAATTTGGATGGACATTGTCGGAAACGATGAGCCTGAGATCATTGTTGCCTTTGGGCAAAGACTGTGGGCATTTGATGGTGAATCAGGTGCATCAGCAGACATCAACAATCAATGGTCATCGCCTTTGGCTATGCCGCATCGTGTATGGGCCGGTCCAGCTGTAGCAGACATGGACGGTGATGGAACACTCGACATTTTGATTGGTGACACACTGGTCTCTCAAAGCGTTGCTGACTTTGCACCCTTGGCCGACGGGAGAGGCATTAGTTTCAACCCAGCCGAGCCAGATCCAGGGCAGCAAGTTACCATTACCGGTCAATTTTCGAACATCGGGACGATGGAGAATGACGATGACCTCGACGTTGTCTTACTCATGAACGGCAATGAAATCAAACGAGAGAGATTCGATGATGTAGAACCCGTAGCTCCTTCGGGTGAAGGTGGGCCCCTCACATTCAGTGCAGTCATCACAGCAGAACTTGGAATTCATAACATTACGATGATTTTGGATGTCAATGAAAATTTGACTGAAGCGAGAGAAGACAACAATATCGCATCAGCCGAGCTGGTTATTGTGGAGCCATTCGTGGCACAGATTGATGCCCCCGCAGAAGTCACTCGAGTATCCCCCGGCACGACTGAAACGGTTGAAATCAATATAATGGCAACTGGCTCACGCACCGCAGACTGGTCACTCACATGGGACGACAGTGCCTTACCAAGCGGTTGGACATTCATCCCGCAATCCGGTGAGTCACTCCAACAAAGCCTTACTCCAAATGCTCCAAGTACCATCACGTTTGAGGTAAGCATTCCAAGCGATGCGATGGGAGATGAGAACAGTTATGTCGACCTTACTTTGACCTATGTAGAGGATTCTTCAATGTACTCAACTGTTCGCATGCCTCTTGAAGTTCTGCGAACACGTGGACTTTCAGTAACCGGTCCAACTGGACTAGCGGAAAGTGATGGATACGGTCGAATCCAAGGCACTGCCAAAGCATGGATGGTCGTAGAAAATTTAGGCAATGCCCAAGAATCAACTGCCTCCATTGACTGGACTGCAACCTCATGGGGCGGTTCACCATCACTTCACACTGCAGACGGGACAGAAATCTTTGCTCTAACACTTCAGCCAAAAGAAGACATCGAATTATTCGCACACCTTGATGTTCCTGCCTCAAAGGGTCTTGGCTCTACGACGTCGACGACACTCACGCTCTGTATTGGCAGCGGTGATGATGCACTCTGCCAGGACTTATCTGTCGTGTTCACGGCTGTTGCAACAACGGTCGAACCTCTCCACTCTCGTAGTCTTCCAAATTCAACGCTTTCGTGGCAAATCGATTCTGATTTGCCCTTTTCTGGAGAACTCGCTTGGAACATGGTTGATGCTCAAATGATTCAGTCAGGGTGGCAGTGGACTGCATCCGGAGCACTTTCACTGAACGGGTCTCGACTCGAAATGAGCGGAACGAGCAACGGTTTTGCAAGTGGTGTGCTAACACTCTACCTGCCTCCAAACTCCGTGCCGCAAAGGCATTCCTTTGCCACAGCTGACATCGCAGAGGACCATTCGAACCTCACCTTTTCTTTGCAAGTTTTGCAAATATTCCGCTCACAAGCAACCTTGCTTGAACCACTCCCGGAATTCGAAGGAGAGCCTGTTTCAATGAACGTCAGTCAAGGCCAGAGTGTCCGCTTACGACTCGACAATCCGGGCAATGGAGAAGATGAATTCCTGCTTACTGCAACTGCACATCCAATTTCAGGAGAAACTCTACAGCCACCAGTTGAATTTGAATTCGTATCTCAAGAACAGCGAATGCTTGGACCACTCGCTTACACCATTGCTACTGTTGAAGTTACACTCGGCGAGGAAGTACCAGCGGAGAGTCCTTTCGAATTGTATTTCCAATGGACATCACTTGGTGACGAATCGGTTTTTGATTCAGTTACGCTTCTGGTCGAAGCTGAGCCAGATCATCGATGGAACATCAACATGACAAACGGAAATGAAAGTACTGTATCTCCCAATGAAGAGATCGAAGTGGCCTTTACTGCACAAAATATTGGAAACGCAAACGACACACTACGGATTGTTCCATCATTCAGCAATTCGTATGCAGGAAACGATGCTTCAATTTGGCTGGCAGATGAATTCAACGGTGAAGAGTTGCAGGTGAATGAATCAGAAGCGTATTCGTTTTCTTTTACCGTACCAGAAACTGCATGGGCAGATTCTGTGGCATCAATGAATTTCGCAATTTATTCTGATGAAATTTTTGTCGATCTAATGGTAATCCATTATACAGTACGGCATGTTTCAGGCTGGAGTTTTAACTTAGCGAATACATCGCTTGTAATCGACCCAGCAGGACAAAACCTCACATTGACTGTAGAACAGCGAGGAAACGCACCTGAAGCACCGTACTATGACAAAGCAGGTGCTGGTTGGAACATCAGCTATCCAGAGAACGGCATTGTTGTCCAGCCGGGTGAATCGACGAGCGTTACCGTATTTGTCTCACCACCTGAAAATGCAGTCGCAGGAGAAATTGGTATTCTCAAAATCCGAATAAGCGATGCAGATGGTTCTGGCTCGACCATCCAAGACGTGCCAGTCAGAGTAGGTGATGCGCCGAACATGTCCGTTGGTCACAAAGGCATCTGGAGAGTTAACGACCAAGGTGGAATGCCCACAGCATGGGTCGAAAACACCGGTAATGATGTCGCTGTTCTTGAACTCGGAGTATCGGGATTACCAAACGGATGGACCATCAGTGGGCCAACTCAAATGGTGGTCGCCCCTCAACAGCTACTCGGTATCCCGCTCAGCCTAGTCCCGAGTCAAGGATGGAGCGGTGAGCGGTTTCTTGCCACATTAGAAGTCACACATCCAGTGCTTGGCTTACAGCTTCTTGACATTGAAGTAGAGAAAGGTCAATTTGGATTTGCAACTACCCCCGTTGTACAAGCAACATCGGGCAAAGAAGTCGGCATCGAGATGAATTCAATTACGGTCACAGCTGACTTTACCAGCAATGACGTATTTACAGTTCGTGAAAATACAATCTACGTAACGATGGGTATGGACTCCGACGAGATTGTTCTGGCCTCATCGGCCGATGAAAGTGAATCGATTTCCCTGTTCTTGGCTGGATACCAATTACCTGATGTTACGGTCGACTGCTCGCTGCTCTCCAATGCATTCACCGAATTGGGGACTGTAGCTCTCACTGGGAGAGTCGGAGAGTGCAGCGTTGAGGCGGGTGAAGAAAGTGTGTATGCCACATTACTACTGCTCAGTTCAACTGGGGAGCGGATTCAATTGACACAAAGTTCGATTGAGCTGGGTGCCAACGAAAACGGGACCTATGAAGTCAATGTGTCCTCATGGTCGCCAAGTGCAGGCGGAATCAATCTCGAGTTGCTGGTGATCGATTCCTATGGTAGAACGCTGTCATCAACAAACCTAACGACACTATCACGGAGCAGTGGATGGAACATCGGTATTTTCTCGTTCACATCGAGTGACGGTGACTTGACGATCAGTATTCAGCGAGAGGAATACCAACGCCTCGAGGATGTGACATGCCGTATCAATGTAGTTGACAAGGAATCGACATGGACGACGACACGGGTCGTTGACATTGTGACATCAGATTATGCACCAGTTGTTTTCATCAGTAATCCTCAAGGGATTTCTGACAAGCACCTACTCGAAGCAACGCTCGTATGCGATGAACCATACGATGTAGATGATAATCCCGATGACAATACAGTCACGACGATATTCTATGCCAAGTCAGAGCCCGTTGTCGAACAAAGTGAAATGGTGACGATTGTCATTGTAGCAACTGTTCTTCTCATTGTTGGATACTTCACAGGAATGCTTAACCCGAAAGGTGAACAACAGGAAAAGGAGATTCAAGAAAAGAAAAATCGTTTACCAGTGACGCAATCAAATGAAACTCAACCAAAAGAGCAGATACAAGAAGAAGAGGAAGAAGAATTCTCGTTCGAGCCCATAACAGACACATTGATTGAAGTTTTTGAGCAAGTTATGGATGAACCTCCGAAGCTCGATGAGGTAATTGATCTTGATGAAGAAGTTGATGTGACCGCATCTGGACGTCTCGCATCATTACGTAACGAAATCGAAGACGGAGAGAAGAAACCAGAATCTCGTGAAGAACGGATGAAGAGATTGTTTGGCGACCGGTGAGAAGCAAGGCCTTATGACCGCTTGACTGTGGCGGTTAATCATGGACCTCAAACAGTTTGAGGGGGGGACTTCACCCTTCATCACACTTGACGCATGCAACGGTAACCGTGCAGAGGCTGTCCTTACTGCATTGGAGTCTGCAGCAACCGGCGATGAATCGCTGTGGAATACACTTATCACAAACGATGAAGACTTCAAATCACGCCTCACCGAACAAGGAATAAGCAACCCTGAAAAGCGCTCAAACATCAGTTGGGATGACGCTACGGTACTCTTCATTGGCTGCGTAGAATTATCAAAAGAAGGTAAGCCGTTGCCAATAGGAGATGGAATACTACGAGAAAAAGTCGGCCGTTTTCCATGGGGCAACGGTTCGCTGCTCAACTACATGCATGAATTCATACGACCAAACGAGCAACGTGGTAAAAACAACGCCGAAGGATATGAAAAAATTATCACCCTCATTGAAAACCTATCACAACGCTGTGGTCCATCGCATGTAGGGCATGAACGATACCATAATGGCCAAGCCGGTCTCAGCATACGTGGATTCCTCAGTAAGGAACAGGTGCGAGAATTACGATTAGCACTGTCTGGACGTTCATGGAGTGTTACCGCAGACGAGCCAATCGATGGTGGTATGAGAGACGTGAGCCGTAACCTCATTGCAGTACTACGTGCTGCTGAACGCCGAGATGTCGGCATGTTTTTGCGATCTCACGCTTAATTGAATTTCTGCGATGTCAAACGCTCATACATTGATGCGTAAAGATTAGCTGTTTGGTCGATGACGTTTTGAGGAAGAGCTGGGATTGGTGGGTCATCAGTGCCCGCATCACGAGCTGCTTTGAGGACGGTCTGATGCCCGGTTTCGATGTAATGCGTTCGAACGGATTCTTTGGAAAGTTCAATGCATTCACCGTTTGCGTATGCTTCAGCATCCCACCAACGGTCTTCATCAAGCGTACCAAAGGTATCAACAAGTACGACTTTTCGGCCAGGGCCCAAAGCAAATTCCTTCTTTCCGTCAACGTGAATAAGACCGTTCTTTGCTGCTTCACGCTCAATCAGTGCGTCAACTTTGAGTACAGCATCAAAAATGGATTCCAATTCATCAGGAGTGATGTTAGAGATTTCCAGTGCTTCTTCGTTGGAAATGTTTCGGTCATAGGCCTCGAATTTCGTCGTGACTTCGAGGAATGGTTTTGAGAGTTTAGCACCGTAATCGCAGTCGGCAGCAACCCCAAGTTGTTCTGCGGTAAGTTCACCACGTTGGAAGCGGCGCCATGCAGAGCCAGAAAGGTAATGCCGGCAGATAATTTCGAGAGGAACGAAGACCCATTCCATGTCACGAGGTATTGCACCAGGCTCTTTGATGACCTCGACCTTTCGGACTAGGCAGCGGTCTGCTGCATTGACTTCAACAAGATGAGTCCCACAGATACCTTCGTCTTCGATGAGTTTGAACCAGTGAGCGGTTGTACGGTTCAATGATTCACCTTTACGTGGAATGAGGGAGGGGATGATTTGGTCGAACACTGATATTTGATTCGTAAATCTAAATTCGAGAATGTCAGGGTCATCGGTCGACCATACTTGCTTCACTTTACCTTGATAGAGCATCTCTGCCATACACTGCGACCGTAGAGATAGGTCTTTGAACATTTCAGTCGAACAACAGGCTCAAATCAAGCCCAAAGCATCTTCAAGACGGTTCAGTTCAGGACCAGTTGTTTCGGTTCCTGCTACAGCACCGTTGTTATTGGCACAAACTCCTGCTCCCACATAGGGAGAGCCGAAAGCGACAGTACCAACCATCGGAGCAACGCCAAGAACGCTTTCGATGAGTACAACTTCATCAGGGGTGACGTCTGGATGAAGAAGAACTCCTTGATCGTTGGTCACACCAAGACTGCCTACGACGTCTTGACCGGCAATGGTAGTGGCTGCCACTTGGACACCCATGACCTCTGCCATGATTTCCAATCCATCGGTAGGGATACTCGGAGAAGCAATTGCACCTTGTTCATTGACCAGGAGTAGGTTACCGGCCGTGTTGACACCACCTTCCATGACCACAACATCACCGAAAGAGGTTAACATATCGATATCCGATTCAGTTGCGATATCAGCGACAGCCATCCCACGAGAATTACCGGCAACCAATGCTCCAATAAGATTTGAGCCACCAACCGAAATAGCGTGCATTTCGAGTTGAAGAGTTGTCTCGAGAATATCGAGAACAAGTTGAGGTAACTCCAATGGATGGAGCAATACATTGCCTACGGTTGCTAGGTGAATACCGACTTGGTCGCTTCCGAAAATATCAGCTGTGTCTATTGGCATGAGGGTCTCTCCAAGCAGTCCGTGTTGAGTAGTGGTTATGGTTCTATTGAACGCAAAAAAGGCCGGCGCTCCAAAGGAGAACCGGCCTAGCGCCCACCGAAGTAGGAATTTGAGGATAGATTCGAGGAGAAAGAAGAGGGGCACAGTGACTTCCTTTCCCGTGGACTCTCGTACCACAGTATTGGGAGAGACGCAGGCAGGCTTGACTTCTGGGTTCGGAATGGGACCAGGTAAACACTACCGCTGTGACCGTGCACCCATCTTCCTTCGAATCGGATCTATGAGTACGACGATAAACGTCGCAATGAAAT
>JABGTJ010000048.1 GCA_018691345.1 Methanobacteriota archaeon | reverse complement strand
ATTGGTCTATCCAACCCTGCTGGCGTTACGGACTTGCCAAGTTGGTGTACCCCGAACTGGGATTATGCAACAACCCGTTGAACACTTTGACAACACCTCAAAGGATTCATAATACACCGTTGTTGAGCGTTATCCATGGACAGGAAAGTACTCGTTAGCCTAGCAATGGCGACGCTTCTTCTGATTGCAACCGCTCCCCTTTCTTCAGCATACAAAGGACATCAGCTCTCACGTGCTGAAGTCGTTGACTTCACATTGGTCGACCAGAACAATGAAAACTTCACGTTTTCACAGAGTTTCTCAGATGTTCACGTGATTGCGTTCATTTTTACCCGCTGTCCTGATGTTTGCCCAGTGATTACTCAATCGCTCAAATTGGTTCAGGATGGACTTTCACCCGAAGATGCAGAAATGGTGGAATTTGTCTCAATCACGGTGGATCCAAGTTACGATACTCCAGAGCAACTCCATCTTTTTACTGATTACCACAACGTTGCCTGGCCCCATCTTACCGGTGACAAAGAAGTTCTCCAAGATGTTTACAACTCCTTTGGCATCATCGTTGAAGAAGAGGTTATCGAAGCCCATATCGCAAACGCTGACCCAACCGTTACCTATGTTGATGTCTCCGGAAATGCTAGTGAAACAATGTTTGCTCCAAACGGCTGGACCATGAATGAAATCATTGCCGAGGAAGCAAATTGGACCTTCAACGCTACGTACGGCCAGTATGGGCATCTGGTCACTGGAATAAATGGAGTTGAATCGCCTTCCGATTGGTCATGGTATTGGGCTCTCAATGTGTTCAACGTCTCGTCCCAAGCGTGGGAAGAGTCTGTGGTTGGCATCGATTCCATCGATGCTGTGGAACACAGCAACATGCTTTGGTCCGCATCCACAACCAACATTTCTCAGATTCCTGCTCCAAAAGAGAATGGCTCCACGCCTTCGGTTACCGTTCTCTATCCAGATAACTCCACAGCGAATCATTCGCTTCAAACCGATTTTAATGCTTATCACCTTACCAAGGGTGCCTTTTCGAGTGTTGGTATGAACACGACGTTTGACAACATCAACGGCAGTCACCTTCTTACTTCAATCGATGATGTAAGCACTCCGAGCGACGGGTCATGGTCCTGGTCACTCTCGGTCTGGAATAGGACCAGTAATGGTTGGGATGCATCTACGGTTGGTGTCGATGACCTAGTCGAGCCAACGTACATCGCTTGGGCTCCAAATTCGACCAGTGTTTCAGACATCCCAATGCCAGAATCGTTGCGCCCAACAGACATTATGGCACCCCAAGTTTGCAATGGATACGGGTGGGAAATGGGCTCGGGAGAAGGAAAACACTGCATGTGTGAAGAAGGTTACGAATGGGGCGAAGGCGACCGTTTATCGTGCGTTGCTATTGAAGAAACAGAAGTTGAATACTCGGTTGGCCACTCCACAATTACCTTCATTATGGACGGTATGAAACCAAAGATTGCATGGAGCGGGGACTCTTGGAAAGCCGATGATTTCCGAGCTGATGTCGAGCAAGTCGTCGCATCGCAGTCATCCTCAGCCTCATCTGACCCACTTCCTGGAATGACCTTCTTCATCGCAGTAACCGGTTTGACATTCGCTGCAGCGGTTGTTCACATTGGCTCAAGAGAGGAAGAAGAAGCGTAAGGCTCATATCGAATTGACGGCCGACCTGCATTTGCGATAACGGGTTTTCGGACCCTAAACTCAGCAGAGATCGCATAGCCCGGTATTGCGGTGGACTTGAAATCCACTGTCCCTTGGACTCGGGGGTTCGAATCCCTCTCTCTGCGCCTTACTATTTTAGTGGTATTTACCTTGTTGATTGACGGAAGAGTTCTCAAACTAAGGCGCACCTCGCTGACCATGCGCAGGGCTCGACTCGCCATCTTTCTCGTACTCAGCATGGCTTTAGCAGGTTGCCTTGGACCTACGACTGCATCATGGGGTAAAGGCAACGGCGAAGTGCATGTCGATTTCAGTCAAGAGTCGACCACCATCACCTCCTCTCTTGGCTCGGAGAGTCAAACCTTTAGCGACATTCAGCCAATCGGTTGTGCGACTGAGGAAGGCGATCTTGGGAGCAACAGTTCCACTCCTGTTTCGTTCTCTGGTTACCTCGCATCCAGTCAAATATTTTCGTCGCATTCAGAATCCGACGCTAGCAGCTTAGACTTTGCAGTTACAGCGAGTGTGGCCATTGAACAGATGCCAATCTCACTAGCGGAATCCGTTGTTGAAGGCGAAGGCTCTCGAATAGACGTACAGAGTTGGATGGAACCTTTACGGCCAAGAACGGGCATGGGCACTGTAAATCTTGAGGAGCTGAATTCTGATGCTGAATCAAAATGGTATGTTCTCGGTCTCATTCCCACGACTGAAAACATCCAAGACGGAATGGTTGCAGTCAACGAATGGCATCAATCCGTGACCATCTATGGTTATCTTGTTCAGATGGAATCAAGCAGTAGTAACGCCCCTGGGTTATACAATTCACAGGAAGCGAATCCAAACTGCAGTCTCAAAATTGGTTCGAGCAACAACGAGCGCCTCTATGTCCTGGTCACATCCATTGAATTGAGCGACTCAACCGTGAGTTCGAGCGGAGAAGATGGCGACGAATGGGTTTACGGAGATGTACCTCTTTTCTCACGCACCGGCTACATTTTCTTCTTTATCATCGTTGGTATTGGAGGCGGTGTTGGCTCTTTTATTCTCTCGAAGATGTTCGTCCTACAAGGTGCGAAAGCATCGATGAAAAACCTCATTGGAAAGTCAGGAATGGACGCAGTTAAGCAAGTGAAAAAGGACGTCAAGTCGGCCAAGGCTTCAGGATTGTCATCCCCAAGTGACCGTCAGAAAGCATCGAGAAAACAAGCCGAAAAGACGTACAGCAGCTCGGATAAAGCATCTTCGCAGCCAGCGCTTGCCGGGTTTGATTTGGACAGCGTACTTTCATCCGCTCCGAGCACCAGTTCAACCAGTGAATTCGGTGGTGGGAAGTCATCTGTTGTAAAGACGGAAGAGTCCAAAGAGATGGAACGAGATTTCTCTAAACCGACCTCTGAATTCACGCCACCAGTGAATCAAACCTCCGCACCACCGCGGCAATCGACTTCGAACATCACTTCCAGTCAGCCATCGTCTCAACCAGCCGAGCACTTTTCTTCGACTGCACCGCCACAGAAAGCCAATTCAGGACCTCCCAAGCGAAAGACAGTTCGCAAAAGAAAGGCAACAGTCAAGCAGGAAGAACCAGAACCTGAACCTGGACCAGGACCAGAACCCCGAAAAACAGAACGGCAAACGTACGATGACTCGGACGAAGACTTCTCAGATTTCTCATTCTGATGTTGGTACGCAAATCTGTACAGCACTTGGCAGGACTTCCATCTTCAAGGGTGTGGAACCGATGTTTTCACCGTCGATGTTGATTGCAGCTGGAGTAGGTGTTTCGATACGCAGTGTCTTGAATTTATGGTAGTCCACGCGTGGGTGGAAGACGTGCCGGCCTTCGCTTTTGAGCATACCAAAGGCCTTGAGGACATCTCTACGAGTCATTTTCTTTAATATCCCAATATCCATCAACCCGTCATCGAGTGAGGCGCCTGGTGCCAACGGTAACATGGAACCTCCAGTTTGACTGTTCTGGATCAAAAACAATGTGTAATCATCTTCCATTTGGATGCCATCCAATGTCAGTGTGGCATGACGGCGATTGTTCGCCATGATGGCCATAAGAATTCCAACATCGTATCGCATTGGCCCCATCCAACGCATACGCTCAGCCTTGATTGTTGAATCAACGCCCAGCCCCCAAGTGACCAGATTGTGGCTGTAGCGTACAGTTTGACCTTTTTCAGAACCGGGTAGGCCTTCGATCAACTCAACTTTAGCTAAATCGAGGTTTTGGTATGTGCCATGAAGTATGCTACGAACCGCTTGTTCAGTGGAGGTGAGGCCGAGGTCATTCGCTACCGAATTTCCCGTTCCAGCTGGAATAAGCGCAAACAATTCACGCTCCTCGGATGTTGCCCTCATTCGGCCAGTGATAACTTCTGAAAGACTTCCATCCCCTCCAACGACAGCAAAGACATCGTTTGCCTGTGCTTGGATGGCTTCAGCGACTTCGATGAGATGGCCACTGTATTCTGAAAAATGAATATCGACTGAACGGCCTTCTTTTTCGAGTAACTCTTTGACGTACTCGCCAATTTCCCCTCCTTTTCTTTTACCAGCGTAAGGATTTACCAGGAGATGGACGCGACCAACCTCTGACTTGTGCGTGGATTTTTGGGTAAAAACCTCGGCATAAATTGGTTTGTGCTCGCCCTTTTTCTTTTTTGAAGACGGGTCAGGTTTGAACGCAAGAGCAGCAGGCCCTTGGCTCGATTCGTTGTTTGACATATCCCAATGAGATGGGTTCTTGGTTTCAAGTCTTCTCCTTGGAGCCCTTATTCTGCATTAATTTAAAGTGAATAGAAATCCATTCAAGATGCATAAATCGTGTCAGAGTGCTATAAAAATCAAGCAGTCCCCCTTTTTCCAAATCAAGTAGCGGGGGGAAATGCAAGAAGTCTTGAACTCGACCGATATGGTCATGCCATGGCGAGCCTTTGGACTGAGGACGAAAAAGAGTTCATGAAACGTGCTCTTGAAGTCGCAGAACGAGGCAGGGGCCGTGTTAGCCCGAACCCCTTGGTTGGCTGTGTCCTGGTTAAAGATGGCGAGATTATTGCTGAAGGTTGGCATGACCACCTCGGCGGGTTGCATGCAGAACAGATGGCAATCCACGATGCAGAATCAAATGGCCATTCTCCAAACGGCGCCGTTGCATTCGTCACTCTCGAGCCTTGCAATCATTTTGGACGGACACCCCCTTGTACTGAAGCGCTGATGTGGGCAGGCGTAAAGGAAGTCATTGTCGCTCATTACGACCCTAATCCTACTGTGAGGGGAAAGGGCATACAAGTCCTCCAAGATGCTGGGATACAGGTTCGTCAAGGTTTGCTTGAAGCCGAAGCATCGGCACAGATGAGTTCATTTTTGCATTGGTGCGAGCACCGCCGCCCGCAAGTAACGGTCAAGATGGCGGTCGATGCGAACGGTTCTGTCGATGACAGATGCATGGCTGCTCAGCGGTTTACTTCGGAGGCTTGTCTTGATCGAGTTCACATGTTACGAAAGGAATGCGACGCAGTGCTGGTTGGTGTTGAGACCGTCGTTCGAGACGACCCACAGCTTACTGTGCGGAGAATTCCAACCGACCGGCAACCACTGCGCATCATCATCGACCCGAATCACCGTGCACCTTCGACCTCGAAGTTGCTTACTGATGGCTTTGAAACCCTTCACATGAGTAACGATTTCACCTCGATTTCAGCACTTCTCAATTTACTTGGTGACCGGCAAATACAGCGTCTTATGGTCGAAGGCGGGCCTACAACGGTAGCCTCTTTTTTGGACCAAGGCTTGGTTGACGAGTTTTATTTGATTCATAGCCCAATCCTTCATTCAGAACCCGTCCCATCCAACATCAGTCCTGAGCGCCTTTCAGATGCTGGCCTCACCCATATTGCGACTGAACCATGGGGCGAAGAAACGCTTCACTTGTGGTCGAGATTGAGTTGAAGTGGGTAGTGCGGAGTTGGCGTAATGGAAATCACTCAAAGCAGCAATGAAGATGTTGAGGCCATATTGGCATTGTACGACGAGGCAACGGCTCTTCAGGCATCGAAAGGCATGACGCAATGGCCGAAGATTGACCGAAGCCTGATTGAAACGGAAGTTGACGAAGGCCGACAGTGGAAAATGATGGAACAAGGTCAGATTGTTTGTGTTTGGGTTGTGGCCTTTGAAGACTCTCAAATTTGGGGTGAAAGGAAAGACGAACCGTCGCTTTTTATTCACCGAATCGCCAACCATCCGCTTCACAGGGGTCAAGGCTTCGTTGGAAAAATAGTACATTGGGCCAAGGCGTTGTGTTCGATGGAACACATACGGTTTATTCGCCTCGACACCGTCGGATACAACGAAGGTCTAATTCGAATGTACACGGGCCATGGTTTTACGGCCTTGGAACCAATCGTTCTTGCCGATCCATCCGGTCTTCCGTCGCATTACCGCGACGGTGAAGTCTACTTGTTTGAGATTGACTTGCAACAGCGTTTTGAATAGATATAAACCACCTTCAATCATTTCCAGCCCGGTTAATAACGGTGATATTACTATAAAGGGAAGTCTCTTCAAGTGACTAAGGAAGACTAACTATGAATAAGAAAATACTGACCGCCCTGCTCGCATTGACGTTTATGTCTGCCGCACTTGCAGGATGTACAAGCAATGATGATACTGACATTGACGAACCACAACCCGATGTCGTCAAGATTGGATTTTTGAACCCAGCAACTGGCCCATTGGCCCAAGACGCTGCAGGTTTTGAATACGGTGCACTTCAAGCAGTTATTGACTTGAATGCTGCGCAAACCACTACCGTGTT
>JABGTJ010000103.1 GCA_018691345.1 Methanobacteriota archaeon | reverse complement strand
AGAGACTGAACGTAGAATACAAGAAAATCTCCTCGCCAGCGGCAGCGATCGAGCAACCATTGCTGTTGCTCACCGTTTGAGCACAATTCGAAACGCCAACGAGATACTTGCCATGGTTGATGGCGCAGTGGTCGAGCGTGGGTTGCACGATGAGTTGGTCGAAGCAGACGGTGTTTATGCCAGCCAGTGGACCATTCAAACCGGTGACATGGCTGGACTTGCAGACGCTGATGAGTGAGTCACAAACGTTCCTGAATCGGTCGCAGGACTGCTGATGCGGTGGCTGAAGTCTTCTCTTGCTGCATGAATCGGTCGCCCAGAATGATTCCCATCGAAATCAATACGAACAACGGGATGCCAATGACCAGTGACCAGATGGCCATCGATAAATTGTAGATGAAGTAACTCTCCATGATTTCAGAGATGACAATAATGGCAACAAACAGGAGCACTCGCAAGGTGACGAGGCTGAAGCGAATCAGCGACCAGATTTCATCTTCATCCGTGAGATCATCAGGCTTGTCAAGTTCAGCAAACCGTTGTTGAAACCGACTCGCCATGAACAGCCTTGACCTTCACCATGACTAATGCTTTACCCTCATCGTTCGAGTGAGGTGTGTATTTCTCACCTTTCAGTCTCAAGCCGTTCGGATTCGGTCGTCAATCTGAGCGCCTTCTCCGGCTCTTCCACCGGTACGTCGGATTTCTCTCCATGCCTTGATGACACCTTGTCCGTACGCCCACTGGGCAAGGAAGACAAAAAGTGGTGCCAAGAACACCGTTCCAATCGAACGATGCGGTGAAGTTCCTATGGCTGCACCAAGCCAGCTGATTCCGATGTAGGTGCAAATAAGGCCGAGCGGTATGTGGAACGCAACACGTGAGAAATCCCATTCTCCAGTGAGAGAGAACCAGAGGTCTGCATCTGCTCCGCCGGTAAGTCCACCGTAGAGCATGGCAAGGAGTGCTGTGACCACGATGACGGGGAAGAAACCAATGGCGGTGTGGGACCATGCAGAAATTTCTGGCCAGCGCTTGTTCGCTACCATTCGGGTGTATCCGTAGTTTCGCATTTGCTTCATGTAGGGTTTGAACGGTCGGCGTCGGCGGTGTGGCATGACGTTGGACGGGTCGATGAATAACTTGTGTCCAGCTCTTTGGATTTTCGCATCGAGGACGACATCCTCAGCACCAATGCAGCCTGGTTCAAAGAAATCAACTTCTCGTAGGTTCGCCATACGATGGGCACAGTTCACGCCTGGATTGTGAGTGATGGGGACAAGTTCGCCTTTGGGCTGAGCGCCGTAGCGAGTGCCGGCTGTCATAAACTTGGTACAGAACGCCACATCGGCACATTTGGCTCCAAATGGGTCATCATCCGGAGCAAAATTAGGTCCACCTACTGCGCCAACTTCGGGGTTGTCGAACCAGCGCACGAGTTTCTCGACCCAGTCGAGAGGAGGGACCGTATCATCGTCGGTGAACAATACCAACTCATGGTCCATTTGTCGCAAAGCGTAGTTACAGGCATCAGCACGGTTACGAGACGGGTCTTCAATCCATGTTGCGCCGTATTTTTCACACACGTCTTTCGTGTGGTCTTTTGACTTAGAGTCGGAGATGATGACTTCGAAATCGGAGTAGGTCTGTTTAGCGAGTCGTCCCAGCACGATATCGAGTTCATCTGCATTGTTGATGGTCGGTATCAACACGGCGATTTTGAATGCTTTGCCGTCTTCTTTGAGCAGCGGTGCCACGGAGCCTGATGCTTCGCCCATGCCCAGTGGAGTTAGGCCGCCCATATCAAGTCAAGGGCGGGATGAACCAATAGAAATTGGTTATACATGCGCGGTAAATGGAGTTTTGAGAAAATACCGCGGCGGACGGGGTGCTTTTTACGCATCCGAGATGTTAAGTTCATAAGCCGTCGAAGAAGCAGACTAATTGGAGAGGGGTGTATCTCATGTTGAACGTCACGGCCCGACAGGACTTGATGAGCAAAATTATCGAAACGCTGAATGTAGTAGTAGAAGATGCAAGGTTTGATTTTGGCGAAAATGGATTACAAGTCCGTGTCGTCGATCCATCGCACGTTGCAATGATCCAAATGGACATCGACGCTGCTGCCTTTGACACCTGGGAACTTGATTCAACAAGCCTAGGTCTCGAGATTCGAAAAATCAAGGAATTGGTCAGTTTAGGGGGTCCTACCGACCTCATCGAAATGGCGTACGGTGACGAGACTGGCGTCTTGACCGTAAACCTCGGGAAGATTGACCGTAACATTCGTCCATTGGACAACTCGACCATGACGCCTCCGACTCTTCCTGCTTTGGAATTGCCGTGCAAAGTGACCATCTCCGGTGCTGATTTCACTCAAGCATTACGAGCTGCTCGCCAAGTTGGAGATCTTGTCAACTTCAGCATTGACGAGAATTCGTTTACCGTCCACGTTCAAGGTTCAACCGACTCGGTAACCGTTGCTTTCGACAAAGAGGAACTGCAGCACATCGAATGCGATGCTCCTGCACGAAGCCAATATTCTCTCACGTACTTGGTACCGCTATCGAAAATCTTCGGCAACATCCAATCGGTGCACATTGGATTTGGCGAGAACTACCCGCTTTCAATGTCCTTTAGTTTCCATGACGGCGCTGCTGAGATTCAGTACTTCCTTGCGCCACGTGTTGAAAACGACATGTGAAACCAACCCTGGTGGGTCAATTGATTCAAGTGGCCGAAAGGCTCAGTATTCTCGCCAGCCGTGGCCGCAATTCTTGCAGGTTAGCATTCGAGTTTCGGGTTCATCGGAAGAGCGAGTTTGCTCAAGGTAGGAGAAGACTTCAATTCCATCGCATTTTGGACACATGTAGGTTCCCGTCGTTAGTACACCGTGGAGTTTATCGGAATCCTTGATTACTTCATAGACTCGAGTTCGAGTTTCTGTGTTTGAAGTGGCCTTGGAAAGGTCAACATCTTTTCCGTCGGTGCCTTTTATGACGACGTTTGCAGGTCCATTGTAACCGCATTTGTAGTTGGTACACGAGATGTCACCGCTTGGGTTAGGGAAGGATAAGGTTCCACATTGTGGGCAAAACATACCAAGTCGTCATGTCAAGGGCTACTTAGATATGTCGGAACTTCAATCTCAACCTCGTGACGTTGTTCAGCCCAATGCCTGTGACTGAGCGAACAAAACATTTGCAAAGGGAAGGGTGAATAGATGGTGCCCAATCGGAGAATCATGTGGCTTTGGTATGACTGGCGTGCAGCAGCGATTGCAGATGACCACGGCTCGATTTTGGACGACGAACAATGGGATGGTTTTCACGACCAAAGAACCATTGTTGATCGGCTTGAATGCATAGCAGCCGGCGGACTCACGCCTGAAGCAATGCTTCTTCTGGAACGATTCCCTGAAGCCAAGCCTCGTGTCCATGGCGAACCGGACCTTCCAGATGCAGACTGGCCCCTTCCCGATGAAGAGGCTCAAGCAGCAGCCGACCAAGCAGCCATAGCAATGGCGACAATGGGTGTTGCACAAGCTGCAGGTGACCCAGACCGACGGCTTGAGCACTTGATGCGAGCAAGCGATGAGATGCGCAGTACCTTCATCACAATGGAAGCACGACTTGTGGAATGGGTAGGGCTCTTTTTGCCAGAGGCTCGCTTTGGCCAAGATCGCTCTTCACTTGGAAAAACAGTATCTCAAGCCGAATCGTTGGAACATCTATCGCAGACCCTCGGCGTACCACTCCCTCCAGTTGGACCTGACAAACCTGAGTGGAAGGCGCTCAAAGAATGGGGCCTAGGAGTTTCAGTTTTCCGTGGTCAACTCGACCGCTTAGAAAACGCCATTCGCCATCTTTCAGAAATCCACCTTCCATCCTTATCGGCTTTGCTTGGCCCTCTGCTCGCTGCTCGATTGTGCGTCGAAGCCCACGGCAGAATGCGTTTGGCTCGCTTACCAGCCGGAACCGTACAAGTTCTCGGTGCGGAAAAAGCATTCTTCAACCATTTGAAGACCGGAGCACCACCTCCAAAACACGGCCACATTTTCATGCATCCATGGATTTCTCGTTCTCCACGATGGGTTCGCGGAAAAATCTCTCGAACGGTAGCAGCCAAGGCGAGCATTGCTGCTAAGATCGATGCCTTTGAAGGCGAACCGTGGGGCGAAGAAGAAATGAGAGAACTTGAACAAAAAGTTGAGGATATTCGTGAAGCGTATCCATCTCCTCCTTCACGCCGAGGTTGAGGTGTTTTCATGGGACGATACAACAACCGCCGTAAGACCATGCTCTCATGGGCCGTCATGAAAGACGGACGGGCCCTATGGACGGCGAATGCGGTTCCGAAGCGTGCAGTTTACGGTGAGTCGTTACGGTCATTTTCTGGAACTGAGTTCCGCCGTTGGGACCCTTCACGTTCGAAGCTTGGTGCTGCCATTATGCGTACTCGCCGTGACCCTTCTTGGTTGCTACCAGAAGAAGGTACTGACGTCCTCTACCTTGGCGCTGGACACGGCACTTCAATCAGCCATTTGCATGACCATCTCTGTGGCCAGCAAAACGATTTGAAAGGCCGATTGGTCGCTGTTGACCTTGCACCTCGATGTTTGAGAGAATTGACGCACATGGCCAAGAGTCGACCTGGATTGGTGCCCGTACTTGGCGATGCCAGAAAGCATGCTGCATGGGGCGTACTTCTTCCACGAAAGGTTGACTGGTTGTTTCAAGATGTTGCCCAAGCAGGTCAAGTGGATATTTTCATCGCTGCTTGCCGCCGATTCCTCAACCGCGACGGAACAGGTCTTCTTTCTTTGAAGGCTGCAAGTGAGAGATGGACCGGTGAAGGGGAAGCGGCTTTGTTTGACGCAGTCGAACATCAACTGGGAATTTCCGGATTTGAGGTTGAAGAACGCATTGAATTAACCGGCTACGAGGATAACCACGTACTTTTTGCAGTCCGCAAGATGGAGTGATTTGATGCCAGAGTTACCCGAAGTTGAGACGGTTCGCACCGGCTTGGAACAAGCATGGGTTGGACGTGTGTTGACCGAGGTCATTCTTCGACGAGATGGATTGCGTTTTCCGTTTCCTAAAACCATGGTTCAGCAATTGACTGGGAAGAAGATTGAGGCGGTCCGTCGACGAGCAAAGTATCTTCTCATCGATACCACCGATGGGCTTGTCTTTCTTTCACATCTTGGGATGTCAGGTCGCTACACGCTGATTACGCCGTCAGAAGTCCCTCGCTATTCTGAGATTCAGAGCAGCCCAAACCATTCAAAGTTTGGTGATTTAACCGGCTATGAGGGTCGACACGATCACATGGAATTCAGATTTGATGACGGCTCTGTTGCCGTTTACACCGACCCTCGACGCTTTGGAATTGCTGATGTCTTTGAACGCGTAGAGGAACCGATTCAACCACTGCTCGAACACCTCGGCCCAGAACCGCTCGAACAATGGAGTGCTGAAGACGCTGCTCGCCGCTGCCAAGGCAAGCGTTCTCCGATCAAAACCACATTGCTCGACCAGCGATTTGTCGTTGGGGTTGGCAACATCTATGCTTGTGAAGCGCTTCACCGCTCCAACATTTCACCCACGCTTCAAACCAACAAACTTGTTCGCAAAGACGGCCGCCCTACCAAAGCTTTGATTCGACTGGTGGAACAGGTCAAAGAAGTTCTCAAAGCAGCCATTGAAGTTGGAGGCTCAACGCTCAACGATTTCGCTGCAGTCGACGGAACGCTGGGGTACTTCGGACATCATTTCCAAGTCTATGACCGAGAAGACGGGCCTTGCCTCAAAGAGGATTGCAACGGCACGATTGAACGCATTGTACAAAGCAATCGCTCAACGTTCCTGTGCCCACGCTGCCAAAAGTAATCAGACCAAACTGTAGACGACGCTGGCAGCGAAAAACCACAAAGCAATAGCGGTAAACTTGTAGACGTATTCTCCCTTCTTACGCAAATATTCCAGTGCTGGAGTACCGGTAAGAACCAACGCTACAATCAGGTACCACACTGTATCGATGGTCATTCCAAGCATACCGATGGCCAGTTTGGTACTGAATCCCATCCCCGGCTTCAGTACTTGTGCCAATATAGCCACGAGAAACAGGGCAATTTTTGGATTGAAGAAAGCAATTGCAAATCCCTCAGCAAATCCCTGACGTTGATGTTGTACAGCCGTTGCATCGACTTCTTGCAAGGCATTGACTTCCGCAGTCCACATTTTGATTCCATACCATATCAGCAGAAAAACGCCAATGATTTGCAGCGCAAAGAACACGCTAGGCGAATTTTCCAGCAACAGTATTAGACCGAAAACAGCGCTACCAGCATAGATTCCGAAACCGATGCCATGCCCAACTGCACATGCTACGCCTTGACGCCTTCCACCGATGAGGGTGTTCCGTAAGACAACAATAAGACTCGGGCCAGGAGACGTTGCGCCGAGCACAAAAAAGACTCCAGCGGCTAGAATTGCTTCCCAGGCCAGTGGCTCCATGGAGGTGCGTGAAGTCTCGCCATCATCAACGCTTCTCAAGAGAAGCCATCACCTCTCTGCTTTGGAGGTTGACATGCGGTCAGCAGAGAGGCGAGGCGTGAGTTGATCAAAGTCCGTAAAGTAGAATTGTTGACGGTCGGCCAGCGGAAAGTCGCTCTTCGGTTTCTCTGGAAACTTTGAGGAAATCTCGGTTGAGCCGTTGCTGTTTCATGACAAGGGCAAATGCGGTTCGTAGGGTTTCCATGGTCGAAGGTTTCGTGTTGACTAAGGTTGCGTCTTCCATGTTGTAAAAATCATCATACTCCCTCTTTAAGGTTCGCATTCTTGCATCATACATTATCATCACACCGAATTCCGGTAAAAGTGCAGCATTTTTCACAATCATGGAATATGGTTTCCGAATAATGTCCGTCCGATGGACTGAATCATGAACTGATTTTTCTTCTTCCGTCTTTTTTGTTCTGTTTATCGGGGAGTTGGGCATGGTGCTTACCTGCATGACTCGAACAGCTCCGTGTATGAATCCTAAATCCCGTTGGACCTGGTAAATG
The DNA here is from genome assembly GCA_018691345.1 of Methanobacteriota archaeon. Taxonomy (GTDB): domain Archaea; phylum Thermoplasmatota; class Poseidoniia; order Poseidoniales; family Poseidoniaceae; genus MGIIa-L1. The sequence goes on along the minus strand of JABGTJ010000103.1, from coordinate 364 downwards.
AGGTGGGAACCTTTCAGCTTCTGTACCGGGGCCGAGCCGTATTCGTTTCCCTTGATGTACCCAATCTGCTCGAATCTCTTCACGTAAACTGGAAGTTCCGTCAGAGTGCTTCGCTCTTTTTTCAAGGTGTGAAAACGAATGGTTGCTTGGTGAAAGAACAACGCCAGCCATTCGAAGTCGGTGACGTGCTTTCTTTTCGGTCATGTGTTCTTTACGATGGCTAGCGAGTAAGACTCCCAAACCAAAGTGTTCAGCGACCCAAGCCTCTTTTCGCCCATCAGGTTGGCGCCAATATTTCTTTTTCCTCTGACGGCCAAGCTGAGAATTAAACGATTCAAACCATCGTTCTGAACGGATGGTTGGT
>JABGTJ010000095.1 GCA_018691345.1 Methanobacteriota archaeon | reverse complement strand
GGCATAGTCGTCTCCCGGCAACAGGCCGAACACCCCGTCGGAATGCATGGGAGTGAGCGGGCCATATCCTTGCCAAACCATCCGCCTTCTTCAAGAAGGGGGGGCATCTGGGTGGGTCAAGGGCGATTAGGGTAGCCTGGATATCCTGACGGGCTTCGAACCCGTCGACGCGGGTTCGAATCCTGCATCGCCCACTTCTCAGTGGCCTTTCGGGGGCCACTTTTTGGCGACAATGCTCCATCATTCAAGAGGAACTGCTAAGAGCACTGGGCCTACACATACAATTGAGGGAATAAAATGAAACTTCGACTTCATCAGTTCCTTTCGAAAACAGGGGATTTCACCTCGAAAGCAGATGTAAAGCAGGCGATTTGGGACGGCGATGTCACCGTCAATGGTTCGGTCGTCAAGAACATCGCCTTCGAATTCAATCCTGCTAAGCGTGTTGTTGAGTACCAGGGGCGAATATTGCAACTCCCGGTAACAGATTTTTATTTCCTCCTCAATAAACCACAAGGATACATTTGTTCCCGCCTCAATTCTCAAGAGCGCGAACTCAGCAAGACTTCCGTCTATGAATTGTTTCGTGATGCAGTAGAACCAAAAGTGTTTGAGTCCCTTGTCACCGTAGGACGTCTCGATGAAGATACAACGGGTTTTCTTCTCGTGACGACGGATGGGAAAATGGTTCATGCCGTCACAGACCCCAACAGACACATCAAGAAAACATACCGGGTGGAGACCGAACATCCAATTTCACGTCAAGATATCGATGCTATTCGAGAGGGCGTTGATGTATCGGTTGTGGAATTTGGAACGATGGAAGAGTTTCGCACCCGCGGTGCCCATGTTTATTTGGAAAACGATCGTTGTGCGATTCTAACCATCGATGAAGGGAAAAAGCGACAGATACGCCGCATGTTTACGACATTAGGGAATCAAGTCCAATACCTCCACCGTTTGTCAACCGAGGCAATGGTGCTTTCTGATTTTAATTTAGAACCCGGTGAATTCTGCCCTGTCACTCGTGAGGACATCAATCGTGCTCTGTTTTCTTGACTGCAACATCCTTTACTCGCCATTTTTGAATCGACCCGTAAGTAAGACTGCGCCAAAGCCATTCCGCCGGCCCGAATGAATAACGGTTGAGCCACCATGGGCTCAACATCAATTGAAAGGCCCAAATGGCCAGCACAATCACATAGAGTTCCCATCGCTCAAATGCGCCAATGAGTCCAAGCCCAGCACCAGTAAACACAACCAAGCAAATCAGCGAGTGGAGTAAATAGTTGCTCAGTGCCATACGACCTACCGCCGCAAACCGCTTTTTCATCCCCGCCCAAACCTCGACTTGACAAAACAACATAATCAGCCCGAGCCAACCCATCGACATCGCGACACGTCCAATTTGATAGGTTCCTTGAAAATATCCTGATACGACAATTGCATCAAAATCGGAATCAATGGCTCGGAACAATTCGTAACCGTTGATCACCAAGCCAAAGGTAAACCCGCCAACGGCAAGTTGCAGGTAATTTTTCGTGGAACTTTTGGCTGAGAGAACGCCAAGCCGATACAGGCCCATGCCAAGCAGCATCATGCCAACGCAATCCCATAGCATGAATACGGGCGTAAAGAAAAGTAAACTTTGAATTACCTTTTCTCCGCTGTAACTGGCGATTTCCAAGTATGAACCTCGTCGAATATCCAGTTCTTCCTCCATTGCTGATTCGTTGAATGTGAACTGGTTCTCGGAATTGGTCCACAATGCAGCAAGTTCCCACTCATCACTCGAGTACTCTGCGGACGGGTCTGCATCAATCATTGTGGCCGCCTCACGGCCTTCTTCGACAAGGATTCCAGAAACAGCAAAGAGGATTGAGGTGCAGAGCAAGACCGTAGTTGAAAGAATCAGCAATGTCTTTGGTCGAGCATTTCGTAACGGATAAAGCAGTGCTCCGGCCATAGCGTAGAGAATGAGAATATCTCCAGTCCAAAGCAAAACAAAAGAATCGAACATTCCAAACAACAGGAGGAAGAAGGTTCTCTTGTAGTGCAACCAAGCGCCCTTCTCTCGACCTGATCGGGTGCCAAAGCCAGTGGCGAACATGACGATTCCAGCCCCAAACAGCAAGGAGAACAGCCCGCGCATTGAGCCTTCAAAAAACAGGTTCATGATGCCCCAAATTGCATAATTCAATTCCGGGTTCTTTCCGAGTCCGACCAGTGGATGAAAATACCCCGCTGATGCCATACCAAAGCCGAGAATATTGAGGAGAAGTACCCCGAGTAAAGCAATTCCACGCAGAATATCCAACGACTCGATACGGGCGGAAGTTGCTACGGGAGCATCCGTGCTTACTGTGCTCTCCATGATGGTTGCATGAAGGATGAAAGCATAAGGATTCAGCAGGAATAGTGCTCCTATTTACCGATTAGAAACCGTTTTCGAGCAACCACCCAGTCACGGGTAGATTGTTTGAACGCAGCATGTTAGCTGCATCCTTCAACAGGTTTTGGCGCAAAGGTATGTTTTGGCGTTGTTCCGCAATTGCTGCTAACTGTACCAAGGCGTCCGATGCACCTTCATGGTCGTTCACGGTCTTTGCCATGCGTAAACTCCGCTCAAATTGGTCCTGAGCAGCATCTAATTTATTCCGATAGAGGTTTGTATTGCCGATGTTGAACAAGGCAATTGCCTCACCTTGGCGGTCGCCAAGTTGCTTCATAATTCTCAAGGAATCGGTGAAGTATTGCTCGGCTTCTTCGAAACGGTCTTGTTCTTCATAGAACACGCCAAGAAGATTCAGTGTATCGGACTGTCCGCGTAAATCAGAAAGTTTTCTTTTCATTTTCAAGGCCATAGTGTAAAGGCGTTCGGCTTCGACCAAATCGCCTCTTTGTTTGGCTTGCGAAGCGAGTTGGACATGCGAATATGCCTCGCCGCGGCGGTCGCCAATTTCTCTCTTGATGGCGATGCTTTGACTGGTTAGGCGCTGCGCATCGCTCGGATTACCAAGGTGTTCCGCGATGGTTGCGAGGTTCGATAGGATGATTGCTTCTCCTTCCAAATCCTTCTGTTTTCTTTTGATGATGAGTCCTTGGCGATAATGCAATTGAGCGGCTTGGTAATCCTTTTTCGTTTCCAAAATATTTCCTAATCCGATTAAAGCGATGGCAATTCCGTTCTCGTCGCTGTACTCTTCTTTGATGTTCAGCGCTTCAGTGAACAAGTGTTGCGCTTGACCGAATTCGTTCCCGACAAGTGCGAGATTTGCCATAGCCAAAATGACATCCGCTTCACCGTTTGGCTCCTTAATTTCGTTCTTCATACCTCGTGCGTTTCTAAAGTCTGAATAGGCTTGAGCAAGATCGCCCTGGTTGAGTGCGACGTATCCAATGTTGATGAGTGCATCAGCCTCGCCGCTTTTGTTTCTTTCAGAACGGAATGTTTCAAGGGCTCGTTCATAGTACTCCATAGCTGCTTGGAAGCGACCGGTGAGCCGCGCAGCGTTTCCGAGTTTAAGGTCTGTAGAGCCTTGGATTTGAACGCCTTGCGACGCCAACTTATCGCTTGATTTGAGAAGGTTTTTGACGCTCGCCATTTGTTGCTGAGAAGGGTTTGAAGATTGGATGTTCCCAACAAAACCGATTTGTTCTAAAGCGAGGACCATTGCTTTAGCAAGGTCTTCCGGACTGTTCTGAACAATCGTTTGTGAAGTGAGATTGCCCATGATGACGCTGTCAACAATTTTCTGTTGTGTGTACACATGGGCGCCGGAGACGTGTTGTGCTTGAGTGCCGACTGGAACCCATTCTGAACCGGTCCATTCCGATTTCCCATCGGGGCTAAGTTGTGGCTCCACCATGAAGGGTAGACGAGGTGGTACAGTATCTAAGTATTGCATCCACGGATAATTCTTCGGGCTTTATCGTGATACTGTTAAATGATACATCCGTGGCTGTAAGGGTGAACAGGGAGGCATCAATGTGGTGAAAATTGCGATTTACGTGGATACTTCGGGTTCAATGAATGAACGAATTAACGGTGAGATGGACGATAATTTTGCAAACGTCCGTCCGTCGATGTTTCGCAGTTTTATGCGGGCTGTCGGATTTAGTGGCAAAGTCAAGAAAAGTCGTGTCGCCCAAGCCATGTGGGAAAACCTCGTTCCAACATTCAAAGACCGCCAGACGAAGGTATCGACCATTAACAGCCGTGGGCGTTCAAAGGTTCTTGCTCCGCTTGAATTTCGAAGTCATGATGACTTGATGAAAATAGATTTTCCAAACCCCTATGGTGGAACTTATCTTTGGGAATTCTTGGTTGAAGAGGCGAGGGAACTAAGCAAAGACAGCGTTGACTGGTTGTTCTTCCTCATCAGCGACGGCATGGACATGAGTTCGTCACCTCCCTTCAACGGCATCGATGGTTTCCAACCCTGTATAGAAGCAATAAAGGAAATTGGCATCGATGTAGAATTTCACATCATCGGACTAGGGCTTCCTAGCGACTCAGTAAACGTCTTTCGACAGGTCAGTGGTGCAAGCGGCGGTTCATTCGTGAACATCGTGGAAGCTGGAGATGATGTTGAGCAAGCCATCGAAGAAGTTGGCGGAGCAGTCGAAGAATCCTTGAATCCAATCGCCCGTATGGCAAGCCGCCAACGGCGTCAACAGGAATACCTGGAATCAAGGCAAGAAGGTGATCTTGATATTACGACCGAAACTACACCCGTTTCCGCCCCCTATTCCGGATATACCTACGGTGAAACAGTCATCGAGGACACGAATCCTGAGCAACTTTCTCAGTGGCAAACCGACTTGATACGAATCCGCGGCGACGAGAAAATCGAGAATATTCAAGCCTATGAAAACTGGGTTTCAATGCGCTCAACACCGCTGTTTTCAGACACTCCGGGCATTCCAGTGGATTCATGGGCGCTTTCTGCTGAAGATGTTTCGACGATTGCCAGTATGAAAATTGACAATTTATTCACTTTCCTTTCACAAATACGTCGTTCAGACGTACCTATTGAGAATCGCCGAATCATTATTCGTGGCGAAAACATCCCTGACACATTACTCGATACACTTGCCAACTCCGGGGCACGGGTCGTAATTTACCCTGAGGAATTACCCCCTCCGCCCCCGCCTGAATTGGGCGATGAAAGGTGGGAGCGAAACGAGTACGACTTCAACGACAATCCCACTCGTGGGTGGGAAATATACCCGCACTTGGGCCGCAGTAAGGCGCGTAGTGCAGTGGTTATCGACCCACCGCTCTATCCTGAATACGTCGAAAAAATCACTCAAGCGTTCAGCCGAACCAACCTCGTGAATGATTTACAGAGTAAAATTGGTCCGATTCAGCGCGCATACGCTGAGGCGGCGTTCAAACCATCGTGGAGCCATTTCAACTCGAATTGGGTTCCTGATGACTGGCCTTCGCTTCTTTCGCACGATTCAAAGACCATTGGCGAAGCCTTTTGTGAGTCGTTACGAGTGATTTACATACAAACCGTTCACGAGTGGTTGTTCTCTCACGGGTCACGTCCAAAGTTCATTCTCGTACGACTTTCCAACGAATCCAAGACGCTCGGCTTGCACAAGCACCCTTGCTACCTTGAATTCCAATCGCTGCTCGCAGATATGTTCCACTATCAGGGGACAGACCTCCGAATCAAGAAGCCTCGAGTCGAATACTGGTGACCTTTTACCTCAAAGCCGATGTTAACCGGGGGCTGTGCTATCGAACGTAAACGGTTAGGAATTCTCTTCATGGTACTGTCCTGCGTGCCTTATGCGGCACTGTTCGCAGTTCCATTCATGCCACTAAGCACTTCAGAAAGCGCGGTTACCGTTACTGTGTTGATTGTTTTAGGCGAGACGTTGTTTGCTATCGGTGGATTGATTGCTGGTAGGAGCCTGTTGGAACGTTTCCGTAGCAAGTTGATTCCAAGCCGTTTTCGAAGGAAGAAACCATCGACAGATTCCGAGGAATGAAACGCACTGTTGAAGCAAGGTATCAAAGGTCATGCGATTTTGGGGTGTTCATGAACAAGCAATTGACCCTCATTCTTCTCGGAATTCTGTTGTTCTCCATCCCATCTCACGCAGTGGAATCAAGGGAAACATCACCTGTTGAGCAGTTTGGAGAAGTTTTCCAAGAAGTCGTCATTGCTGACTCTTCAGATGACCTCGATGATCCACGGGACCTTGAATTTCATCCGGGGCGAGCCAATGAACTCTGGGTCGCAAATCGAGCGACTGACAGCATAACCATCGTTCACGACACCGGGCTTGAAACACAATATTCAGAAAACCGCCGTGATTCTCACAGAAACCACTTCCTCGAAGAAGTAAGTGCGATTGCCTTTGGCTCCTATCATCCTGAATTTGATTGGCAATGGGGCTCCGCTCAAGAAACTCGAAACACCTACTGCGGACAAGGTTCTCCGAACAACTTCATGGGTCCAACGCTTTGGCCTTCGTCGCTGTCCCACTTCGCCATGGAACACCAATCCGATGGACTACTTGGCAGCCACATCGACATGAATCACGAATCTCCATACGGCGTGGGCATCGCTCACGATTCGGAAAATGCTTACTGGTACAACGATGGCTACTACGGTGAGTTGGTGTACTACGATTTCCAAGAAGACCACGATACGGGAATGGATGACCACTCGGATGCCATTGTTCGGCGCTATGCTGATATCCAGCTCACGCATGCATTTGGTATTCCTGGGCACATGATTCTCGATAAAGACTCTGGAATCCTCTACATCGCAGATGCCGGTGCAAACCGAGTTCTCTGGGTGAACACCGACGATGCAACGACTTCGTCACTGGACATCATGAGCGAGTCATCTCGTCTTGAACTACTTGCTGAGTATTCAGATATTACCGGTATCGAATGGGGCGTTCTTGACACCGGACTCAATCGACCAAGTGGCATCGCTCTTGACGGTGACCAATTGTTCGTATCCACAAACGGCGATGGAAAAATAACCGCTTATGAACTGGACGCAGATGGGAAAGCTGGTGTTCGAGCGGATTCCATACAAACCACCGCATCATCAATCATGGGACTTGAAATTGGCCCTAATGGCCTCTTGTATTACGTTGATAACGGCCAAGATGAAGTGGTATTGATTCAACCAGATACCGATGCTGATTCCGATGGAGTAGGCGATTCGGCTGACAACTGTCCTTTCGTGGCCAATGCAGCACAAGCCAATTACGACGGCGATGCATTTGGTGATTCGTGCGATGAAGATACCGATAACGACACCGTACTAAACGAGGTTGACGACTGCCAATTTGGTAATCTGTCATGGATTTCATCGCTTGCGACGGACCATGACATGGACGGTTGTGCCGACTTGACTGAAGATGATGATGACGATAACGACATGGTCGACGACGGCATGGACCGGTGTCCAAAGGGCGACCTCGCATGGATTGCTACGGCCGCCACAGACTACGATTCCGATGGATGCCAAGACAGCGCAGAAGACCTTGATGACGATGATGACCGTATCTGTGACGGTATGCAATCGGATGGAATCTGGGCGTGCACACCTTCAACGACAGGTGTTGACGAATGCCCAATGAGTGCCCCGTCCTTCTCTTCAATTCAATCGAACGATGCAGACCAAGACGGTTGCGAAGATCTTTCCGAAGACACCGATGATGACAACGATGGTTTTTCCGATGGTGGCGATGATTGTCCACAAACCTACGGGCTTAGTTCCGTTGGCGGCCCACTTGGGTGCGAAGACTATGACGGGGACGGTTATGCTGATTCCGTAGACGAATACCCGACCGAAGCAACGCAATGGTCCGACGCCGATGGCGATGGCTTTGGTGATCAGGTCGCTGGAATAGACGGTGATGCATGCCCGACAACAATCGGAACATCTACCCTCGATCGTAACGGATGTCTTGATTCTGATAAAGACGGTTGGTCTGACCCAGACATGAGCTGGACTGCGATGGATGGAGCCGATGCTATGCCAATGGAGAGTACTCAATACATTGATGCTGATGGTGACGGCTTTGGTGATGCTTTGACCGGTTTCCAAGGCGATGAATGCCCCGGAGTATTCGGCACTTCTACCGAAGACCTCTTTGGATGCGCCGACGCTGATGGCGACGGTTGGTCTGACGCTGGTGATGCCTTCGCAAACGATGCGAGCCAACATGTGGACGACGATGCAGACGGGTACGGAGACTCTCCTGACGGTAACGCTGCAGATGATTGCCCAGGCTTGTTTGGTCTTTCATCCGAAACTCGACTTGGATGCCCCGATGGCGATGGCGATGGCTGGGACGATTACCTTGACCAGTTCCCCGAAAATGTCCTGCTCTGGTCGGATGCTGACGGTGATGGATACGCTGACCAAACCGGTACAGACTTCTCTGACGATTGTCTTGAGGTGTCCGGTACTTCGACGCTCGACCGGCTTGGCTGCCTCGACAGTGATGCTGATGGTTGGTCGGACCAGGCCGATTCCTACCCAATGGATTCTACTCGGTACCTGGCAAGTGATTCAACCTCTTTCTCTACGCCGCTGATTGTAGCGTCACTGGTGGTTGTTACGTTGTTGCTCGTTGGCTTGTTGGCAATGAATCGCCGCCGTTCTCCGGTAGGTCAACCACTTCCGCTGCCAATTAAGCCACTGCCAGCATTGAATGCGCCAGTCGAAAGTCCGGCAGCACCCCCTCTTCCACCCGAAGGCCTTCCGGCCGGTTGGACCATGGAACAATGGACTTGGTACGGCGCTGACTATTTGAAAAACCGTTGACTGTGAGTGCGTGTGAGGTTTTGGAATGGCAGAAATCTTCCCTTCTGTAACAGGGAGAAACCTCAACAAAAAAACGGTAACCGTTCCGGACGATTACAACAACGAGCCCCTTCTTGTTATTGCGGCGTTTGAACAATGGCAGCAGCGTGTCGTCGATGAAGTGATTGCTGCCTTTGACGCAAACGGTCTTGGAGAAAGTCATACCATCATCGAGATACCGGTGATTCAACGCTCGACAAGGTTCCGCCAAATGCGTCTTGATATGATCATGCGGGCCGTTATTCGAGACCGCAATGTACGTCAAAGAACAATCACCGTATACCTTGACAAGAAGGCTTTCCGAGACAGTTTGGACATTCCAAACGATTCTGCAGTCCACTGGTTCTTGATTGACCACGTCAGTAAAGAAATCCGTTTGCGCGGAGTGAACGTGCCATCATCAGAAGAGCTGAATCAGTTGGCGTCTTAGTCCTCATGATGGTAGGAACCGGGATACTCATACAGAATATTTTGAATTTGTATTATTTACAACGGCCCTCGTAGTAATGCCGGCATTCACATCGGTAGGGACAAAAAAAGGCTCCGCTTAAACTTTAAATGGCCTCTAAGGTTAGAAGACTTGTGAGTTCCACTTTGTATTTCTTTTTTTTTATGCTGGCCATTTTGCTCTTCGTGATCACGGCTTTTCTTGTGTTGAGTCTTGATGTATTCAACCTCATCGGAAAGGAAAATCAGAAATACAT
>JABGTJ010000081.1 GCA_018691345.1 Methanobacteriota archaeon | reverse complement strand
TGATGCTCTGTTTACATTGCCGCCTGCCTTTGCTCTTCTCATGTGGGGTGGGCTATCTTTCCTTGCCATCCCGTTCATTCTCCTTACGCTTAATTTGATTCGGGGCCATGTGCGGAGTTTCGGAGATTTGTTTTTGGCCTGGCATGCCATTCAGATACCACGCGTCGAAGTTCCTCACCGGCATGTTTGGTTGCTCACAACGCTTGTCGAAAAGCCAAATGGTTTGGTCGACGTGTACCACCGAAAACGGGCACCACGTAAGTCCCCCTCACCCGAAGAAGTCGATGCTGCATTATTCGAATTGGAAGAAGCAGGTGTCGAACAGGTGTGGGTAAGTCAAAAACTTCCACTTCTCGTGTTCCTTTTCCCAGCGATTTTCCCAGTGTTCTTGCTTGGAGATCCAATGGCCATACTGATGCCATTGCTTGGGTTGAATTGAGAAAAATCTCAAATGAAGTTCATCATGCGCCCTTGCGCTCGATGTTCTTAGGGCGTAGTCCCTTGTAACTGCACTTTCTGCAGCGTGCTGCACGGACTGCATTGCGTGCGTTGCAACGCATGCAAATCTTGCGGTGAAGCAAGCGAGCTTCAGCTTCTGGGAATCGTGCCATGGACTTGCGACTCACTTCCCCTATTTAATCGCAACCGAGTGGCATAAAATGGAGATGGTATTGCTGCATCTATGCATTTGCTGGAAGAGTATGGTTCAAGGTGTATCAGCGATTCGCAACACTATGCGTGTCCTACGCCTGCCAGCGATTCATCACGACGCTAATTTGGTGGTCGTTGGTGGCTCTATGGGTAATCTTCTGATCGATGCAGGGACTTCATGGTATCAAGGATTGCAAGTGGAGCGAATCAAGGGTGTTCTTGGTGAAGATGGGATTCTTGACCGCATTTTGCTAACCAGCAAACGGTATCCTTGTTCCGGAGGGGCTCAGCACCTCTCGAAATCTTTCGATGATTGCACCGTCCATGCCCATCCAGATGGGCAGGCAGCCTTAGAGACTGGGGATTTTTTTACCACTTGGGCGAACCGTTTCGATTCAGACATGCCCCCAGTATCGGCACAAAAGGTAGAGGATGGAGACGTCTTTGCACTCGGTAACGGACAGGTAGAGTCGGTTGCCTTCCCGGGGCATTCATCCGATGGAATGGGATATTGGATTCCAGAACAAAAAATGATGATAGTTGGCACGTTAATTCCTCGTGCTGACCGCCCAACTCGGTGGGATTTGCCAAGTGGGTGCTTACCTGATTTGATTTCTAGCCTTCAACGTATTTTAACATTCAAACCAAAGTCTCTCATTCCACTCCAAGGACCTGCAATTAAGGGACTGAAGCATGTTCGAGAAGTTGTCGAAAAACACATTCAATTCTTCCAACAATGTTTAGACAACGAAGGGCAAGTTCCTCGTTCAGTACCTCGGCCAGCCCAAACGGCACTGTGGTACACACCGCATCCGCCATGGCCGCTTGAAGAGAATGAGAGCCTCTAACCGAGCACTGGCAAATCCAGCATCAGTGGTTGTGATTTCTCCATACGGAGTTGTTCAGTTTCAAGTATTCGGGCACGCCTGTTTGCTCTCTGATTTTCTTTGAGTTCGAATTGCCTTGTGCCATCAAAAACATTTGTCGTTTCACCCGTCCAATCGTAGGTACGACGGTTCCAACCGCTTTGAATCAAAATTGAATCGCCATGGACTCGAAGGCTCGTAATCGGTCCAGTGTGAGAAAAAAGGTGCACAACTCTCCCTGGAACCTCGTTACCAATCACCCAAACGCTTCCATCTTGTGCCGCTGCTAGGAATTTTCGTGAAGAACCATGAACCGCATTAAGTGATCGCACAATTCCACCTTCAATGCTGAATTTATCGATGGTGTCTAAGCGTGGTAAGGAAAGGATGCTTATTCCACCAGTTGAGTCGCCGACAGCTACCATATCATAACATCCAGTTGGGCCTTTGACAGCGAGCAGTACCGTCGCAACTGCTTCAAGTTTAATTTGCACCCTTGTGCCAAGTGTTGGGCGCCAAACAATGGCGCCATCGTCCATGGCTACAAGATTACCTTCCCGTGTGACAAGGCTACGGATGACTACTCTGTTGTTCATACATACGAAAGCAGAGCCGTCGGTATACTTTCTTTCGGTACACCCCGTGGATGAAACTGAAAGTGAATTGAATCAATAAGTGTCTTCTGACTTGCTGTCCTTCTTCCACTTGCGGTAGCAACTTTTGCAAACTCGTACTCGACCTTTACGCTCGGTATAGCCGCTGTCACCCCAGACGTCGATGGCGTTGTCAATCGAAAGTGAACGACCACCGAAACTTTTGTCGGCGAACTTCTCGCAGGATTTCACGCCACAGGGTATTTCGCCAACTTTTTCCGAGGATTTCTTCTTCGTTTCCGTCTCTTCGCCAGATTCAGCTTTATGCTTACGAGCCTTTGATTTGAATCCCATGTCTAATCGCCAACCGATGTCGTCCTTCAAGGTTCTCCTTCGTTTCAAGCAAATTTCACTGCTTTGAAACTTCACCGAGTTGTCCAAGTAGCCCTTCAATGAGGCGAAGAAGACCACGCAGGGTCACTTCGGATACATTTGCGACTTGGCACACTTCGGATTGTGTTCGAGGTGAACTTGACTCATTGGCAACCTTGTACAGCAACGCAGCAGCCACACCCATCGGTTTCTTTCCTTGCCACAACTCGTCATGCGGTTGGATAACGCTCCACAAGTGATCCAGTTGTGTGTGGATGCTTGGTGGTAGTTGTAGGTCAGAAATGAACTTGTCAAAGTACTGGTCTGGGGATGATATCTTGTGGAGATTGAGCTTTCTCGAAACTTGTCGAATCAGTCGGGACAGTTCTTTTTCCTTAACATCGAATGCTCCAGATATTTCACTGATTTGACGTGGTAAGTTCTCTTGTCTTGCTACGAGGTACGTGCATGCTGCAGTAACCCCTGCAATCGAGCGGCCGGTTACGAAACCTTCACCGGACAAACGTCGGTAGAGTCGGGCTGATTCTTCCTGCAGCGGCTTTGGTAGACCTGAGTGGTCTCGAATGAATTGATTTGCCCGTACCAAGTTGCGCTCTCGACTCTTTCGTGTCTTTGAACGCTCATCGATGACGCGTCGACGTCGCCATTCCCTTCTTGACTGAGAACTGATTCCATGTCGACCTGCGCTGCCTGTATTCAAGTCTCGAACATCAATAGTGGTGTTGAGTCCTTTGTCGGCAAGTGTGTACGTTAGCGGTTGGCCAACTCGAGAACGATCTTGACTTCGGTCACGATTGGTCCATTCTGCACCTGGGTCAATGACGTTCTCTTCGACAACCAGGCCGCAGCTGTTGCAGGTAATCTCGCCTCTGCTGTCGTCCATCTGCCAATCGGTGACGCCACAGTCTTCACAGGGCCGCGTGTGACCCTCAAGGGTACGACGGATTACACCGGTACCGCTGCGGTTCGTCTCGCCCTTCTGTTTTCGGTTTGGCTCTTCGCCAGCATTTCCTTCGGAGTATGTTTTCATCTTGTTAACCTCATGTTAATTAGTCGTCATCCGAGGTATATAAATCCCACGAGGGGATGCTCGCCGTGGCTGAAACTGCGTGATGCGGTTTTACACTGTGGTGTCCGTGGTTGTCAACAAGTAGGAACATCTTACTACTGGATATAAAAGGTTGTTTTCTATTCATCAGTGCAACGGGTTGACATGGCATGGTTCTTACTAAATTCTCCAAGGTCGACACTGGCAAGACTCATTGAAATGCACTGTATGAACGCAAGTTCATCATACAGAATTCACCGGGAATTGAACGGATAGTTCAAAGACGGTACGCGAGGGCAACGGGGTGAGGAGAGTTGAATGCCAGCCACAGTTGTTCTTGGAGCCCAATGGGGAGATGAAGGAAAAGGAAAACTTGTCGACCGAATTGCCGAACAAGCCACATGGGTTGCTCGCTTCCAAGGTGGCAACAATGCAGGACATACGGTTGTACTCGGCGATCAAATACTCAAATTCCATCTCTTGCCGTCTGGAATCACACGTAAGGAATGCAACCTTGTCTTAGGTGATGGCATGGTGGTTGACCCATGGGTCCTCGATTCCGAATTGACCGGTTGGAAGGATTCCACTGGCGAAGACCCGCGCGGTGAGCGGCTTTACATCAGTGAGCGGGCTCATGTGATTCTTCCATACCACCGATTCCTTGACGGATTGGACAAGAAAATCGGAACCACCGGTCGAGGCATTGGACCTACGTATGCAGACAAAATCAATCGTATTGGACTGAGATTTGGCGATGTTGCTGAAGTCATGAACGATGCAGATTGGGCCACCTCGACTACTGAACGAATGAATGCGACCCTCGAAGCTGCAGGCTCGGGTGAACGAATAACCGTCTCCGGTTTGCAGTCGGATGTCGAATGGATTTGGAACGCTTACAATACTTCTATCCGTAACACTGGCCTAATGCTCGATAACGCTCTCAAATTAGGGGAGCATGTCATCCTCGAAGGTGCTCAAGGATGCCTCTTGGATATCGACCAAGGCACATTCCCGTTCGTCACTTCATCCGTAACTTCTCTTGGAAATGCTTCGCATGGTGCAGGAATTCATCCAGGACACGTTGAGGAAGTTATTGGAATAACCAAAGCCTACATCACTCGAGTCGGTCACGGCGCTATGCCAACTGAACTGGAAGATGAAGCTGGAGAGCACCTCGGAACTGTAGGCCATGAGTTCGGAACCACCACTGGCCGAAAGCGCCGTTGCGGATGGTTTGACGCAGTTGTCATGCGTCATGCAAACCGAATCAACGGTTTTACTGGACTTGCACTTACGAAGTTGGATGTCTTGGGTGGGCTTGACGAGATCAACATCTGCGTTGCCTA
>JABGTJ010000110.1 GCA_018691345.1 Methanobacteriota archaeon | reverse complement strand
TACCGTTCCAACAGGCATCTCACGCAAGGGTGTTGGATGGGCGTAATGCTTTGAAAACAAATCATAACGAACACTATAACTTACTATTCATACGGTTGTGTATGGGAAAAATGCGCCATCGCACTGAAATGCGTTGTCCAAAGTGTAACGAAAAGTCAGTCTATTCTCCTCGTGGTAAGATAAGAGGTCAAAGATTTGCCACCTGCGAAAACTGTGGCTTCAAATCTCCAACCCATCGTGGATCTGATGAGTGGATATATGAAAATGAATGAATGCTAATACAAATCAGTTCGGATGAATTGCTAGGGGTTATCCGATTACCCATCCAACTCTCAAAATCGGTTGGAAGGGGTTTCAGTGGGTCTGTTTGTTCGCTACCGAAGCGTGAGATGTAGAGGGTATCTGAAGAGCGCTTGGGGAAATCTTAGCCAAGAATATGCTTACAATTCTGAATCAATGCTTTCATTCATTTCTCTAATTTGAAACCATGAGTAAAGTGCAGCACCAAGAATCGTAATCAGTTCAATGGTTTCGGCATATGAGGCCAACGTTTCGACATTCATCCCTCTTTCAAACCGCACAAGGTGATTGTGTTTCGAGTTGGAAAAGGTATACTGCTTCTGTGTCCGAAAAGAAATGATTCCGAGGAAAGTATAGATTTGAGCCATTTTGTTCATAGAGTACCGATTGAAGCATATTTTGGAGATGGCATGGACATGGTGACGGCGGAAGATGTGAAGCAAGCGCAACAAGCATGGGGCGAAGGTGTCGTGGAGATCGCTACAGCACACTCCACTGGCATGGATTATGTGGGGCGTGCTCGCTTGCACATCGAGGCATTGTATGCTTACGACCTCGGGCCGGTACTGTTCAAGCCAACGTTTGCAGTTAAGCAACAATTCCGACCAACCTTCGAGGGTGCATTGTCCTACTTTGTTGCAGAAAACGGCGCTTGCCCAGAAGACAACGGCTTCGCCATCCAAGGATGGACAAAGGTCCGCTTTGAGAACGATGAAATCGTCATTAATGGTACATCTGCAATGGTGATGGGGAACTATTTCTTCACTCCACCTGAAGGTGATGAAGTCAAAGTGGAGTTCTCTTTTGGTTACATTGCTGACTCAGCTGGTGCTCTACGCATCCATCTGCATCACTCATCTATACCAGCAAGAATTGATTAGGCAACAACTGGTTGTTGCGATTCATTCCATTTTGACGACGCACTTACCCTTGGCTCGTCCTGAGAACGAGCGTGTAAATGCTCCTTGCCATCCTGCTTGTTCGTCTTCAGAATGGAAATCCCAGACGCCGTCGAGAACGGGTTTGATGGTGCCTTTAGCAAGGTGATTTGCCAGTTCAGTGAGGTCTTCTGCGCTTGGAGAAAGGAACAGGTATGTCCACGAAGCCTTGTTCGCTAACGCTGCTTTGTACTCCTTCCTCTTTTCCTTTCGCTTGAGAACCAACTTGAGAATCCACGCCGTTCCGCCGATACGTCGGATTTCATCGAGTGTGGGCGTGCCTGCAATTGTAACGACGCTACCGCCCGGTTTGACCACTTTGGTCATGTCCAGGCTTTCATCCGTAGTGTCAAAGCAGACATCGAATTTCTTACCGTCGTCGTTTGAGTAAAGTTCGACAAAGTTCTGTGCGTTGTAATCGATGACCACATCTGCGCCAAGTTCCTTGCACATGTCCATCTTTTCACCCTTCGAGGCGGTTGTGACCACGAGATGAGCCTTGAACACATGTTTGGCCAATTGAATCGCAATTGTGCCAACTCCACCTGCGCCGCCGGAGATGAAGATCGAATCTCCTTCTTTCAGCCCAGATTTTTTCAATGCCTGGAATGCGGTCATTCCTGCGAGTGGGATAGAGGCTGCTTCCTCGAAACTGATACTGTCCGGCTTAGGGACAACATCAGTGATGCGTGCAACACAAAATTCAGCCGTTGTGCCTCTGTACGACGGTGTCTTCTTACCATCACTTTCATCACCCCACACGCGAGTAAATACGGGCTGTCCTACCGAGAACACTCCATTACTATCGGCTTCTTCGACGACTCCTGCAACATCGTAACTGATGGCATGAGGGAATTTAGCAACAGGCGAAACCATTTTCAAATCGCCAGAGAGAAGTATTTTGTCTACAGGATTGACCGAAGATGCGTGAACCTTGATGACTACATTTTTAGAGGCATCAAATCCATGTGGATAAGGCACCTCAGTCTTCTTCAACATTGCCGGTTTACCGTATTTTGCAAACGCAATTGCTTTCATAGTCTTTCCATTCGAATTATTCTTCATTGTGCTGGCGTAATACCTCCCCTACATAATGCGGGGAGTGTCACGTGTGTATTCTTGTAACAATGTTGTAACCTGTTCCTTGATAACAGAATGGTACTGCGATTTGTTATGACCGCTGTACAAGCTGAACGCATGGGTGCAATGTGCGACTCGTCAAGAATTCATGTAAATGAATTACTTGTTCTCTTATCCAAATCAAAGATGCTTCATATTCTCTACATCCTAAATTGCGATCCGAAACCCATGAGGTTTTCAGAAATCAAGAGAGGGGTTGACTCCTCTTCAACAACAGTTACACGTCGATTAGGCGAATTAGAAGCCCACGGTTTGGTTAATCGAACGGTCTATCCAACGGTGCCAACGACGGTAGAATATGCACTTACACCTGATGCCGTAGCTTTGGCCCCAAGCCTTGAGTCCCTGTTTGAATGGGTGCTCAATCGTGCTGAGAATGTTGCTTGAAACCGCATATCTTCTTGCTTACCATTCCCTCGATGGAGAAGGCAATACTGCGTTCATTTCACTTGAGACCATTTGTTGCATGAGTGCGGGGCCAAGATTCTCACCTTTGTCCACTGCGTGAACATGGTTCTCACCTGCTGATTGAAAGAGATGCGGGGGGCAGGATTCGAACCTGCGAACCGATAAGGAATGGGACCTAAACCCACCGCCGTTGACCAAGCTGGGCGACCCCCGCGCAAACTGATGGCGGCGCCTCTCGGATTTGAATGAAACGCATCAAGCGTGTGCTTCAAAACCTGCAGAATTGATGATTTGGAATACCGTTGCTTCTGTTATTTCGGGGGATGTCGTTACCTTTCCCTTGCCCTCAATATGCGAGATTACAGCCTTCAATATGCCAGGTGTTGATTCCAAAACCCGAGTGAGTCTGCTCGAGCATCCATCGCAGGTCATTCCAGAAATCGATATGGTATGTACCGTTTGCTCCATGGTACGAGGAATGAGGGGAGTGATTTGAACTCATTCACCGATCGGGCTCCACCAGCGCAATACCAGCGAGTTCGCCACAACGCTGACCGATGAGAGCGACATTGCAGCAGCAGCAAAAGCCGGTGGGAGTAGCACGCCGGTGAAGGGCAGCGCTATGCCCATGGCCAATGGAATTCCAACGGCATTGTAGACAAACGCCCAACCGAGATTGACTCGAATCCGGCGCATAGTGCTCTTACCAAGATCAAGTGAGGATACAGCATCAATCAAGTCGTTTCTCAACAGGACAAAGTCAGCAGCATCCATGGCGATGTCCGACCCCGCCCCCATAGCAATCCCCACGTGAGCAGTGGAGAGTGCTGCTGCATCGTTGATGCCATCACCTACCATCGCTACATATCTTCCTTGTTCTTGCAACTCTTTGACGTGAGTCGCCTTCTGGTCTGGTTTCACTCCGGCAATAACGGTGTTTATTCCGACTTCTTGAGCGACCGTTTCAGCGGCCTCTTTCCGGTCGCCAGTTAACATAATGACATCATAACCAGCCCTTTTGGCTCTTTGAACTGCTTTTTCTGTAGATTCTCGAATTCGGTCCCTTGCTTCAATCCAGCCAAGCAATTTCAAACCTTCACTTACCAAAACGAGGGTTACGCCTTTGGTTGCTGCAGCGCTGAGTTTTCCAAGAATTTCCTCGCTGATTTGAACACCGATTTCTTCCATCAGTTCGATGTTGCCAACTGCGACTAAGGTTCCCTTATTTTCTCCAATCATCCCAAGGCCAGGAAGCGTTTGGATTTCGGTGAGTTGTGGGCGAGTCGAGGTCACATTCGACCATGAAGTGAGAATGGCGCCCGCAAGAGGATGCGTTGATTCGGCTTCAAGAGAAGCAGCGATGGAAAGTATTTGTTTCACTTCGCAGTCAAGCAGTTCAATATGACTTACCCGCGGTTTCCCTGAAGTCAAAGTACCCGTTTTATCGACGACTAACGTGTCGACTCTATGCGCTTGTTCGAGTGCTTCAATGCCTTTGATGAGCAATCCGTTTCGGGCGCCTACGCCTGTGCCGACAATCAGCGCAGTCGGTGTTGCAAGTCCCAGAGCGCACGGGCAAGCGATAACAAGAGTGGAGACCAACACCATCATGGCTAATTCTAAATTTGAATCCATGGGATTGTACGACGCTGAATTGGGATACAACATCCAGAACATCGCCGCAGTAAACGCAAACACGACGACTACGGGAACAAATACCGAAGCGACTTGGTCGACGAGCCGTTGTATTGGTGCCTTACCCATTTGTGCGTCCTCAACCAGTTGAATGATGTTGGCAAGCAAGGTGTCTTTGGAGGTGTGAGTGGTGCGAATGAGAATCGTTCCGTCAAGGACCAGTGTTCCGGCTGAGACTTGTTCTCCTTCTTTCTTTCGAACCGGGTACGGCTCTCCAGTCATCATTGAGGTGTCAATACTGGCTTTCCCTTGGTACACTACGCCGTCAAGAGGTATTGTTTCTCCGAGTAAAACTTTGATCAGGGAATCCACTGGGACAGCGTCGACATCTTGCATATCTGTATGCCCAAGTTCTTCATCGGTGACCAAGCGAGCCCGCTTTGGTTGTAAATCCATTAATCCGTGAATTGCATCTGTAGCTTTCAGTTTAGCACCTGCTTCCATCCAATTACCGAGCAACACGAATCCGATGATGAAGACAACTCCATCAAAGAAGACATGACTTGAGTTTGAGAATACCGGTGGCATATTGCTCACCAGTGGTGATAAGGTGACAATGCTTGACCAGATAAAAGCCACACTTGTCCCTAAATGGATCAGAACATCCATGTTTGCTGAACCCGAACGTAAGGCTTTCCAGGCATTGGAATGGAATTGCCATCCCGACCAAAAATAGACTGGAGCAGTCCCGATCAGGGCAAGCAACAAACGGGTATTGACGCCGTTCAGTTCACCAAAATCTTCAGCAAACATACTCAGATAGAGCGTAGGTAAAGCCATCAGTAAAGCGAGTACTACTTTCCTCGATTGAGCGCGTAATTCCTTTCGAGCATTTTCAATCATCATTGTTTTTCCACGATGTTCTTTAGCTTGGAATCCACTCCGTTCAATCGCAGCAATGACGTTTCTTTTCGTCGCCTCAATAGTCGAGTCTAGAGTCACGTTCACCACGGCGCGCTGCAGGGGGAGGTTCACTGAAACGCTCTCCACATTACCAGCACGTAGCGTCACTTTCTCAACCGAGGCAACGCACGAAGCACAGGTCATTCCTGTTACATCTAAAACGAACGATTCGGTTGACATTTGAGCACCTCAGTTCAACAACATCCTTGGTCACTGCATCCGGTAAGGCTCCATTCGCCTTCATCCATAGAGACGCAACCGCAGCCGCATGTGCACATCCAGCCAACCTGATTCCAGCCTTTGCCGCCCTCGGCTCGAGTGTACAGGCGCTTCATCTTGCAACCGCAATTGCACATCTGTGCTTTGATGCGTGCCATGTGTTTGCGTTTAATGTAGTCAATATAAACACTTGGTTTTGACTACAATACTACTGCGGGGTAAGGTCCAATGAGCCGGCCCAAACATCCAATCCTCGCAATCGACAAGGGAATTTTTGGCCGAGTTGAACGACTGGCTCTTGCTCTCCTCGAGCATCTGGTTCGGCTGGTATGACTGCAAGTCCATGTTCATCGATGCTCATCTGGGTTTTGCCACCGATTTGACGCAGATGCATCCGCCCGTGAATTGCACCATCGTCCGCTAAGTCGAGGAAAATCCAAGGTGTACGTAAGCCGGTAATTCGAGCAGGCCATGAAGTGTGTTCTAGAGGCGTGGACGCAGTTGAACTTTCACCGCCAATTTTCCCACCGCGCAACAAGTGTAGATGGTACGCGTTGGCTACAAGTTCCCATTCCATTCGTTTGGCTGTATGGCCTTGTTCGCTGCAATGCTTGGCGATTTTGGCCGTTTCTTCGAGGGAATGAACCCATTGTTCTCCTCGCAAGTGGGCTTTGAGTTGGCGGTGCGCCATGAGGTCGGGGTAGCGTCGAATTGGACTGGTGAAATGGACATACGCATCGAGATTTAGCCCAAAATGACCAAGATTTTCCTCACTGTAATTGGCGCGTTGCATGAGGTGGAATAATCCTTGATCCACGACTCTGCGAATAGGTCCTTTGAGTTCAGAGGCTTGCTCCTGTGCTTTATCGAGTGCATCAAGAATATCTTGGCGTGCACCAGCATCAAGGACGCTGTCAAGGTATTCGGGGGTGTCGTTACTGGTTGTTGTTTCTTTCTCCAGCCCTGAAACATCGACTGAGCCGCCGGCCCATCCAGCGAGTAAGTCAGCCAATTCGCCTTCTTCGGATTGACCGTGCGTCCGATAACTCGGAAGCGGTAGTTCTATTTTTACGCCCAGTGCAGCAAGTTTCGCATTCAGTTCTTCCACTTCGATTGCATCAGGTGGAGTGTGGCAACGCCAAGGCAGCGGCGCACCGACCTTACCCAGCAAATGCCCTACTGAAGCATTGGTTGCGACCATGAACGATTCAATCATTCGTGTGGCGGCGTTTGGCCATTTGATTTCAACTCGGATGTTTTCCTCGCCGTGCAAACGAGGTCGTAGTTCTGCATTTTGGATGTTGAGACGTACTTCTTTTTTCTGCCAAGAGTCAGCCAATTCAAACATGCCGGTAAAGCGCGGATTATCCAGGGCATCTTCGTAGGCCATGTTTTCAGCAACTCGAATCACTGCTTCAAACGCCTTACACTCAACTATGGAGTCACCATTACCAATTTCCATTGAAACAACCATTGCCAGACGGTCTACATCAGCACGCAGCGAACAGAGATCATCGGCCAACCGTGGCGGCAGCATTGGCAGAACAGTATGCGGCAGGTAGACCGATGTTGCCCGGGCGCGAGCAGCGGCGTCCAAGCGGGTATCCGGCTCGACATAATGGGCAACATCAGCAATGGCGACCCAAAGGGTTCGGACGCCATTCTTTTCGACCAGGCAAACAGCATCGTCGAAATCTTTCGCATCATGAGGGTCAATGGTTACGAACGGGAGGTGTCTTAGGTCACTTCGGTGGTTGGACAGTTCACCTTCACCATCCACTTCTGGAAGCCGTTCAGCAGACCCGACCAGTGCTTCATCGTAGGTTCGTGGAAACGGATTCCACCCGCCCTTGCGTTTGTTTTCAAGCCGCAAGTCCAAGAGCGAACGTGCATTTAATCGTCCAGATTGTATCAGCAGTAGCGCCATACTTGGCTCAGCATCCCGAAAGCGTAGTCCAGAGCGTCTGTTAGCGATAAATCGTGCTTCTTTTACCAAATCAAAGGCACCCCAAGTACGAATCACCTCGTTGGTAAGCAAGGAAAACGCCGCTGGATAATCGTCGCCACCCAGATGAGCCAGCCAAACATCTTCGAGCAGTGAATATCTCTCAACATCTCTTACGCTGGTGTTTTCTGGAGCATCTGGCCCATTGAGGGCTGGACGCCCATGAAGTCCAGTTGAGCCTTTGGTTGCGTGTACTGCACTGAACGCTTGCCAGTCAAGTACTGCCTCCTTAATGCGTTTTATTTCATCAGGGCTGCGAATCCGCACCTTCTTGTCTTCCACTAGGACAAAGTTCTCACTTTTTGCCCGAGCGTGCGCCATCGTTTCATCGATGGAACTGCGAAACACCCGTTCCGGTCGAGAATCGCCAGCATATTGCTTGTTCAATTCTTCTTTCTCGATAAGGAACGTAGCAATTTCTTCACTGCTCCAGGCTTTCTGCCACAATTCTTCTTGTGCGGCAAAGTGACTTGCTAAACGCTTCCACAACCGCTCGACATCAGAGATTTGTGGTCCTTTCTTGTTCTTTTTTGAACCACGGTTGTTGCGTTTCTTCCCTTGACCCATGAACTCACCTACAATCCAGAGTTCTTAAGATTCTCAAGCGCCTTCACTTGTTTTTTCGAGAGTTCATCGTAATCAGGTAGCACGAACTCGAGTTCTAAGTCACCGCCATCGTAGCCTGCCCCGGCGATACGAAGACGATCGCCAACCATTGTTTCAGGTGAGACGGTGAGCATTATTTTCTTATTCGATGGTAGTTGGACTTTCACTTTCCCTCCGAGCATGAGAGTACTGAAGGGAGTCGGAACTTCTTGCACCAACATCTTCCCATCCCAGAAACGCCCTTCTCCGAATTGAATGCGTATCGTCAACATCACATCGCCGGCAACACCTTCCGGATGGTCGTGTCCTTGGCCCTTGAGGCGCGACGTTGTACCGTGTTTGACGCCGGGTTTTACCCGAGTTCGGAGCGTAACTGAAGCTGCCTCCATCGTTCCTGTTGCGTTTGGTTTGAGCCGCTTGAAGGTGAACGGAAATTGCCCGCCCTGTTCGGCCTGCTCTGCGGTAAGTTCGAGGCTGACGCTGATGTCAGCACCTTTCGGTCGTTGTTGGCGTTGTTGCGGCTGGCCCCCCATCCCGCCGAAGGGATTTCCACCTCGTGGGCGGCCACCTCCACCGAACATTTGACCGAGAATATCATCCATGCCGCCACCGCCACCGCCGAAGGGGTTTCCACCGCCACCGCCACCAAACATCGAGGACATTCGTTGTTGTTGTTCGTATTCATTCCGATCTTTTGCGGTGGCAATCGATTCGTACGATGCTTGAACTTCTTTGAACTTGGCTTCAGCCGAGGCATCACCTTGATTCCGGTCCGGGTGGTACTGGCGCGCTTTTTTGCGAAAAGCCCGTTTGATTTCGACATCGCTGGCATTTCGACCTACGCCTAAAACCGAATAGGGGTCTTGCTTCGCCATTGAGCGTCCTTCGACGCCACTCCCTCATCAACCCTCGCAACGCAATTTACGAAACTTTGAGGTCAAGAAACTCCAGCATTCGCGACGGAGTGGTTATAATCGAAGGGTAGGTGGCATTGAAAGCCCGAGGTTGTACCATGTCTGGTGAAACTGTAGAAAACCGCTCATTTGAAGAAAAAGTTCAGGACCGTCAAGACTGGATTGAGTCCCAATTCCGTCGAATTTCCCGTGGTTCATGGGCCCGTATCATCCGCATGGCCCGTAAGCCTACGCCTCAAGAATTCAAGCAAACCTCGATTATTTGTGGTATCGGCTTGTTTGTATTGGGGGCCATTGGTTTTGCCATGCTCGTCCTTATGGACAATGTCCTCCCTTGGATGTTCGACGCATTGAACATCGGTAACTGAGTAAGAATAGGAGATGAATGAAATGAGTGAAGCATTTGTAGCATACGTTCGATTTGAAGAAAAACTCCTCTTGCTGCGACGCAGCAAGTCCGACGGCGATTTCCCAGCATTGTGGGATGGCGTTTGGGGAATAGGCGACACAGCAGAAGAAGTACTCGCCCGCGTTTCTGAATCCACTGGCATCCCAGTTGACTCCCTCCACTACCAAGGCTCCGGCCCTGAGCGTGGTGTTGACATGGGCCGCTCTCTTGTTGATGTTGTACCAGTCTTGGTTGTCTCGAGCACAGATGAAGTGACTCCAACCGGCCGTTACACTGAAGCAGAATGGATTGACCCAGGTACGCTACAAAACTACAATTGTATTTTCTCGAACCTCGACATGGAGAACAACGACAAGTTGTTCCGAGAAATGTACGGCTCAGTCGGCTCCTTCCTTTACATCGTTAAGACCGCAATCGGTTCAGAGAAGCGCGTTGCAGACGAGATGTACAACCGTCTCCACGGCAGCGGTTCCCTTACTTCGTTGCTTCCAGACATCATGTCCATTCTCCACCCTACCGGAATGCGAGGATACTTGTTTATCGAATCAAGCGCTCTTCACCACGTTGAGAAGTTGATCGGCCGCTCCGGTGGTCGAGACCCAGCCGCTCGCCGTGGATTGAACCAAACCCCGCTGAAGAACGCCAAGACCGTCCTTCCTGGTGAAGCACCTTTGGCAGACATTCTACCTTACCTCGAACCAAAGGCAGTGACCTCTGGAATCGAAGTCGGATGCATCGTCGAAATCGTTACTGGTGCGTTCAAGGGCGAGAAAGCTCGTGTACTCAGTGTGGCAGAATCCAAGGAAGAAGTTAGCATGGAGTTGTACGAACAACCCATCCCAATGACCCTCAATATGCGTGGCGACCACGTTCGTGTCGTGGAGCGTGTCGAGTGATTTTATTGGGCTAAGCGACTCAACCCTCTTCGCACAGCGCGATTATATAGGGGTGTTTTGTCGGCTGAATGCCCACATAGTGAGCAATGGAGTTGAAACAATGCCGAAACCTTGGACATCCGAACTCATCAAGAAGGCTCTTGGT
>JABGTJ010000021.1 GCA_018691345.1 Methanobacteriota archaeon | reverse complement strand
TGAGCATTTTTTCATCGGTGGCAAAGAGTAGAGCCTGTTGATTCATTGCTTCCATTTCATCGCAGTTCCAATATGTGATCTCTTTCGAGACCTTATTCTCCTTCCATTTTTCGACAAAATCGAGTGTGTCAAAGAGTTTCACTCGATAAGCGAAATGTTGGCCTTGAACATGATGACCGTGACGTCCACGGTAATCTCTTCGTCTGTGTCTTGGCTAATCGGGTCGACAAAACCAAGCGGGGTATTCACGTCAAGTTCGAGGTCTACGGAGAGCGTACCAACTCCCCAGCCCGTTTCGGTCCAGGGTTGTAACGCCTGAAATTCGTTAACCGCTAAGATAGTGGTGGATTGTCCATCAAAATTCGGGTAAACCCGCAAATGGAGGTCGATTGGCATGCAACTGCTATCTTGGCCGGAGAGGTTGCTGACCGGGTCACTCCATTGCGCTGTCAAGTCGTTTTCGATGATGTCCCCTGCGACGGAATCGCACTGCACGGAGACGGCTTCTTCTTCTTCCGACGTGATGACAATGTCGATGGAACCGATGGCGAATCCCTCGGGAATGCTGATTTCTGATAAGTCGAATTGCAGGTTCCTTATCTCGTCATCTTGGAGGGTTTCAACGGCCTGCATGGTGTGAGTTTGGGTATCAAAAGAGAGGGTCCATTCAGGGTTACTCGAGGCGAATTCATCGGTGGCCTGCAGGTCGCCGACAAAGTCGACCATGGTAACCGACATTATCACTACCGTCACGAGCAACGCTACGGCAGTCGGGACGCGCGATTCTTGGGTTATCAGCAAACTGCGCATCTGTGGCGGTTCATCCATACTCATCCCCCCAACACCCCCAAACCGGTAAAGAGCAGTGAAATGATGAGAATGAACACCGTCACTCCACCGAACACGATGTTGAAAAGACGAGGAGAGGCTGCACTATCATCCATTTCCGGACGTGTGAAGTCAGGCACGGTCTCTTTGATGGAAGCTGAATCGTCGATGAGGCTGTTCACGATACGCTCCTCCCAGCCGATGAAGACGCCCACCACGATGGCCAGGGCAGCCGAGGAAATCATGTCGGGAATGGGGAGGAAGGACTGGATGAGTTCCAAGATGGTCGAAGACACGATCAACAACATCAAGATGACAATGATGCGAATTAGCCATCGGTTTTCATCGCGCTTGGTGTCGACGATGTCGTAGTGTAAGAGGATGAACATGAACAAAATCGGAGTGTAAAGGTACACAAGGGCCTCGGACGTGAAGTCGTACCAAATGCTGTAGGCCGCAGGGAAGGATTCACACTGCGTTTCGTAGCAGCTGCGCACCACATCAAGCACAGCCACATCCGCCAAACCTGCAATGAATCCGATGATGAACATGACAAAAGTAAGCACGCCGAAGGGCGAAAGGCCCACCTTGAATGAACGCCAAGATTCGCCGGCGAACAGCACAAGCATGGCCGTTGCGCCCAAGGTCAATCGTACACTCACGCCGCCCCACGCAGCGCCGGAGATACTCAATCCGTTCTGGATGGATTGACGCTGGAAGAACAGGTCGTTGATTGACAGCACCTGTGACAGCCAATACGTCATGGTCTCGCCGTGGATGCCTATGAGCAGCAAGCCAACGACAACCGAAATTTTTCGCAAGCGTTCGTCATTGTCACGTACTTCAGTAACGACGAACCGAAGGTACATCGAAATGAGGACCACATACCCAGGAATAAAGAGGAAATTCTCCACCTGGAAATGCTTGAAGTCGGTCATAAGGTGAATGGCGGTCAAGACTCCAGTAGTGATACACACGCCTGCCAACAGGAACCAGAGGTCCCAGTCCCTGTTGATGAGACGGAAAGGGAAGAAGAATGGAAGAAGAGCCATCAGCATGTAAGAAGCGGATATTAGGAGGTTCTTGGCAGTAAACGCAAACGTGCCCCCAACCTTCTCTCTGTTGACGGCCGAGAAATCTGCCAGAGCGCCGTAACGGAATTCAAGCACGGACGTCATTATGTAACTGAGACCGAGGAACACCAAAATCCACCCCAAGATGCAGCCAACAATCCGGTTGTTGGCCGACGTTCCAGGACTTCTCGCAAGGATGGACAAGGTTGCGACTCCAAGCACGAGGTCCACGACCGCAGCGATGGGAACCATGGATTGGATTTCCACCATGGTTTAAGTTTCGGCCTCCAACACATAACCGTTGCGTTGTATAGGATTACAAGAGAACCCCTTAGCGACGTATGCATCGCCGTCGGTAGCGTTGTGTAGAACGGACTGCAACCCGTTGTGAATACTTAATTTGTTTACAAAGGTGTTTAGCATGACCCCTCGTGAATATGTGTTAT
>JABGTJ010000085.1 GCA_018691345.1 Methanobacteriota archaeon | reverse complement strand
GCTTCAAGTTCTGAAAAATTCAGGACTCAAAGAAGGCGATTCCATCTTCATCTCAGGAGGCGCCGGTGGCGTCGGTACAATGGCCATTCAACTCGCAAAGCATGTCTTCAAGGCAGGCTTGGTTGTCACAACGGCATCCAAGGGAGCGAAGGAAAAGTTGTGCAAGAGCCTTGGTGCAGATGTTGTTGTGGATTACAAGAGTCAGAAGTTCGACCAAGTCTATGGTGGGAACGAGGCAGACAAATTTGACGTGTGCTTCGACACAACGGCTGAAAGTCTGCAAATGGCTTCGATCATCAAGAAAGGTGGACGAATTGTGTCCATTGCTGGCATGCCAACACTCGAAGAAATCCGCCGAATTGGTGGAACGGCTTGGATTCTCAAACTCTTCCTCAAGCGCAAAGAAAAGCGCAAGGAATTCAAAGCGGCTGCAGCAGCCAACGCAAGTTGGAACTATCTCTTCCTTTCACCTAGTCAAGAGGACCTCTCGGTTCTAGCAAGTCACCTTGCGAGCGGTGCGGTGAAACCTGTGCTCGATGGCGTTTGGGACTTCCACTCCGAAGACTCCGAAGCCGGTTGGCAAGGTGCGTTCAATCGTTCCTTTTCGGGCCGTGCAAAAGGCAAGTGCGTGGTCAAGATCGTCGCTTGATTGTGGAAGACGCCTTCGTGCGTTTTATGGCGTACATGCAAACGTTCTGATACGTTGAATATATTTCGTGGAAGACGTATACAGAAGATGCTGGTTGCTTCAAAATTTTATAGCCAAGGGTTTCTTTTAGGACGTTCTCAAAGAATGACGCATGGTTCGAATTACAGCGTTGATGTTGACCGTTCTCTTTGTCATGTTACCTCTTGCTGGCTGCTTGTCCAACGACGAAAATGAAGATGTGGGCAGTGAGGATGCGAACCTTCTCGATGCTGTCGCCTTATTGGAAGAACAAATTGAACACAAGGATCGGCAAATCGAAACGCTTGAGGGAATCCAACGGGATTACGAGCGCGATGTTGCGCTCATGGCCGATGTGTTCCGAACCAACCTTTCTGGTCTGAATCTCTCAGACGTCAGCCTTGCCCACGCCATCTTGCGGGGCGTGAACTTCTCACATACCAACTTGAGCGGAGCTGACTTAACGGGCGTCGACCTTCAGTTCGCCGTTTTGAACCATACAGACCTGCGAGGAGCGGTGTTGACAGGTGTGAAGACAGCGGGCGTGGTTGGCTGCGAAACTTCGCTTCTTTCAAGCGGTGACTTTTGTAGGCATGGCGTCTTGCTTTCTACCGATGGTGTAGATCTGAGCGGCGTCGACCTTTCGGGTCTTGATTTGAGTGTAATGAATTTCCATGACGGGACCTATGTTGGCACGAATTTTTCCCAAGGTGTCCTCTACGGGGCATATTTCTACGGCGCCAACCTCGAGAATGCTGTGTTCGATGGAGCCAACCTCAACGGTGCCTATTTTACCTCTGGGGGCCGTTTGACGAACGCAAGTTTAGTGGATGCAGACCTGCAATATGCCCACTTTTTCAAGGCGGATTTAACGGGTGCCAACTTGACCGGGGCGGACCTGACAGACGCCGATTTACGACAGGCCAACTTGGACAACGTCATTTGGGGGAATACGATTTGTCCAGACGGAACAGTTTCTGATGATCACGGGGGTACCTGTGAGGAGAACCTGATTGAACCGGTTCAATATTCTGATGAATAACCTCTGTCACAGGTGTTCGACGAGGGATCTCCTTGTGCTTGGCAGGTTTTCTCTCCTTTGACTCAAGGGCCGCCAATGGTTGGCTTAGTGCCGCTTTGTATTGACGTTCATGTAAGGGCAGGCGATTGAAGGCGCACTGATATCCCTTTGAAAATCCAATTCGTTTCAATTGGTATTCGAATCGACCCTTGCAACTTATCCGAATCGGTTTGTTGATACATCCTCTTGAACTCGGTCCACCATGGAGAACAGGAAATCACTGATTATCATTATTTCAGCCATCATAATGATTGCTGGCCTGATCTCCATGTTCTATTTTTCGAACGAACTTGAAAAAATAGGAACGTACGAATCGATCCATCTCCTCTAT
>JABGTJ010000029.1 GCA_018691345.1 Methanobacteriota archaeon | reverse complement strand
CTGAAAATAGTGGCATACAAAGGCAGAACTGACTTAATGAATATCTTGGTAATTTTATTCCACAATCCTCCAACAATGAGATAGAATACTGCAGCGAATAAAAGTGGGATTCCGAACATAGAAATTGAAAGAACCAATAAGGGTGAAAGGAGAAGTGCCGCAATTATATATTCCTTCAAAGGACTGACATTATTTTTCTCTATTTGTGTTTCTTTTCCTTCTAAACCTGCATCTACAGGCTTCTTTGGAGCGAGTGAATATTTCCCGATTAAAATACCAAATGCCTCTGCCCATGCCCATGGAAACGTGATGAGGAGCCCTGCACCAATTGTCAAGAAAACGAGGCCAAATTGGATAAATCCTCGCTTCCAACGCCCGAGGTAGAAATTGTGAATGCCTAAAGGGCCAAGAATGACAGCAAGTAGAAATGCCAACCATTTATTTTTATTCTTAAGCTCTGTATTCAACTGGCTCATAAATTCTATTCTCGTTGGCAATTGTATAAAACTACCGAACTTAGTTGAATTATCAACCTTCAAAAAAGGCGCTGTTCACGATGGGGCCCCTTGTGTAGGAAGTTGGAGGATTGTCCATAGGTAAAACCTACGAGTAAAGTTATAAATCGCCACACAAAACGATTTTTATGTCTAAGGCTCCTTTATTCGTAATGATCGGTTCAGGGATAGTCATTGTGATTTCTCTGATGATAATTGGTTTTGGAGGGGTTGCTATTGTTGATATTGATGTCGAGAGCAATGCTATTTTTCAAGGTTCTTCCGGTTCAGTTCCAGTGGAAGAATATGGAACTTATACAATACTTGTAAATGATCAATACAGATGCGATGAAACAACGGTTTCGATAACGGACGGTACGACGGAATTCTTCATCTCAGAATGTGATCGTACTTTTGATGAAATTGGATGGCGAGCGATTGGAGTAATGGAGACCAATTTGAATGGTGAATTATCTGTATCTGCCAATCACGAAATTATTATTGTGGATGATCTCGTTTATCTCGGCGAGGGAGGGGGATTAATGGCCGGTGGAGGGGCTTTATGTTGCATCGGAATAATTGGACTTGTTATCGGAATTGTTATGTCATTTAATAAAAAAGGTAAGGGAGGTGTCCAGCATGTCATCATTCAGCAACCAATGATGCAACAGCAGTACCAACAACCAGTGCAACAGCAGTACCAACAATCAGTGCAACAGCAGTACCAACAATCAGTGCAAGAGCAGTACCAACAACCAGTGCAACAGCAGTACCAACAACCAGTGCAACAGCAGTACCAACAACCACCGAATAATTCTTGAATACATGTTGGATATAATGACGCATATGGTGTATTTGAGGGTCAAAGTATAACACCCATCTGAACAAATTTAGTCCATACAAGGGCTTTGCTTGGGTCAGATACAACCCTAGGGACGTATATGGCCCACAGCGACCCCTTGTAGAGAATAGATTTGTGTTCGAGGGGGTTATGGACCCCCCTCTAATTCAAATGGCATTCAGTTAATAACTTAATTTAATCATCTTTTTGTGACGGCCATACAATCGAATTAAGACCAATGTAATCCGGTTGGGTAAATTTCATAAATAGGTTCATACTGAATTTAATTATGTCAGTAGATTCTGTAAATAATTCCAAATTAAAGAAGATTCTACAGCGCCTAGATTCTGAATTTGACAATGACATGCGCTTCAAATGGCTAAAGGAACCAAAACTATGGACGTCTTGGTTTGAATTGAATTGGGAATATTGGGTAATTGAATTATTAGAAAGCGATTATGAAACGCTCTCCAACTCAGTACTTGTTGTTCCAAGATCGATTTATGAGTTGGAGATGGGCTTAGTAGGCCTTGATTGGGATAATCCCAATCACCATCTTGATGAAAATGGAAGACGGATTGCCACAACTGTGAATTTAGACTTCCCATTGACTCCTTTGGTGGTTTCAGATAAAGATATAATGCGTGAAGTGAGGGCTCGAATTGATGGAGCCTTGGGCGTAATCAAAGGAATTCTTCGGCATCAACAAGAATTTGGCAAGGCTAAAATTAATCCATTGAAGCAAGATTTGTATGATAATCTCGACATACCAAAGTGTTCAAACTCCTATAACTCTGATGAAGTAGTTTTCTTGAGAGAAAATGATGAAGATGCAGCCATAAAAACCATGCAGTATCACAAAAAGGTGATTGATGCCTTTTTATCTCGTTTGCTTCAAGATGAAACTATTATCGAAAAGAATGGAGAATACATAGTTTCCAATGACTGATTCCTTGATTGTGTACAAGGGTCCCCCTTGTGTATGCAGGCGACTACAACGGTACGGTAGTGGCTGTATACGACTACAACCGTCCCCCTTGTGTACAGATACTTTCGTTTACTGTTGTGAGCGAGGTCAGCAGAACCTTCGTGAAAGAATCACGTAAACACGGGTGTCTTTGGAGCCCGTTAAAGACGTCGCTTTACCTCATCCAAATACTCTTCAGATTTCATTTTTAAATGTTAAATTCAGCAAGTCTTTGCCGCCTTTGCGTAGTATGGAATCATCAAACAGCCGAGGATGGCTGTAGAGAAATGCAGCACTGTAGTCAAAACATAGGCATCACCAGTTGGAAGATCTCGGTTGGTGATTGGGAGCGTCATAACCGTAGCCATTCCAAGAGCCAGAACCGTGAATATGATGCGAGATATTTCACTCCACCTTTCCTCAATCTTCGTCCAAACGACAGTCCCCATCATTCCCGGAACGATTCCTCCACCGACGATGGTAGCTATTGCAAAGACTGGAAGGGGTATATCGCCTCCACTTCGACTTAGGGGGGTGGTATCGTAACCAATGGCTATCATGGCCCCTAAAATCAAGAGGTTGAGGCCTCCCATGGCCCCTGATGCTTTCATCCCACTGCGAGTGTGCTTTCTCCAGTCCATGACCTACGCAAAGTAGTACCGATGATAAAAAGGGTAGTTACAACCATTGAACCAATCAAAGTTTACCGTTGTAGATTAGAAACCCAATTCCAAAAGCGATGACGGTTGTAAACAGTAACGAGGCACCGATGATTCCTCCTACAAAGCCAAATACGGTCTTGAGAATTGTGATGATTTTGTCACCAAAAGCAACATCAATGTTTGGAAGATGGACATTTGTTGATTGGTCGATATGGGTGTTTTGGGTTGTATTGTGTACATCTCCAACATGCACATCGCCCGTAACTGCTGAATCTTGAATCATTGGCGTTGAATCAGACATAGTATGACCTCACGTTCAACACTTATAGATTCGAGTTTGTTTGAAACATGTGTTTCAATGCGGCGCTAAGGGTTTCAAGCCATCGAACGAGGAGCTGCGGCGTTCACTTCCGGTGAAACACCTGCTTCGTATCGAGCGAAGTTCTCGTTGAACATTGCAGCGAGTTTGTCCGCAGTTGCATCGTATTGAGCAGCATCAGTCCATGTGTTGCGGGGTTGAAGAACATCTTCAGGAACGTTTGGACACTCGACAGGTACCTCGAAACCAAACCGTGGGTCGAGCACGAATTCTACGTTGTCCAAATCCCCGTCCATTGCTGCGTTCAGCATAGCGCGTGTGTATCGAATCTTCATTCGGTTTCCAACTCCGTACGCTCCACCGGACCAGCCGGTGTTGATGAGCCATGCTTTTGCGCCGTGTTCAGCCATCTTGCCGGAGAGAAGGTCTGCGTATACCCCAGGGTGCATTGGCATGAACGGTTCGCCAAAGCAAGCCGAGAACGTTGCTTGAGGTTCTTTGACTCCAATTTCAGTTCCTGCAACTTTAGCAGTGTATCCGGAAATAAAGTGGTAGGCTGCTTGGGCAGGTGTTAGGCGGGAGATTGGAGGGAGAACGCCGAAAGCGTCGCAGGTCAAGAAAATGACATTTTGCGGGTGACCGCCTTTCGAATCAAGGGTTCTGTTTTCTATGAATTCAATTGGATAAGAGCCGCGGGTGTTCTGGGTCTTGCTGACATCAGCGAAGTCAGGTACTCCACCTTCATCCATGACGATGTTTTCAAGAACGGTTCCGAACTTTCGAGTTGTTCCAAAAATTTCCGGCTCGTCTTCTTCGGATAAGTCGATGAGTTTAGCGTAGCATCCACCTTCGAAGTTGAAGACGCCGTTCGCGCCCCAACCGTGCTCATCGTCACCGATGAGCGCTCGATTTGGATCAGCTGAAAGCGTGGTCTTTCCGGTTCCAGAAAGCCCGAAAAAGATAGCGGTGTTCTCGCCAGTGGTGTTTGCTGAGCAGTGCATTGGCAGGATACCTTTCTTCGGAAGGATGAGGTTCATGACTGAGAAAATCGACTTCTTGATTTCTCCAGCATA
This sequence comes from Methanobacteriota archaeon, assembly GCA_018691345.1. Taxonomy (GTDB): domain Archaea; phylum Thermoplasmatota; class Poseidoniia; order Poseidoniales; family Poseidoniaceae; genus MGIIa-L1. The sequence goes on along the minus strand of JABGTJ010000029.1, from coordinate 16,333 downwards.
GCGTGTGCCTCCGATGATTACTTCCTTGGCTTGATAATTTACAATCACAAAGCAATGGGAGTTGAGGCCGTCTTGTTCAGCATCAGCTTCAAAATGCGGAGCATGCATAACGGTGAACTCTGGGGAATGAGAAGCAAGCCGTTCTGCGTCTGGGCGAATGAACATGTTTCGCGCAAATGCATTATGCCAAGCGTTTTGATTGATGACGCGGATTGGTAGGGCTTCACTGAAGTCAGCACCGCAATACAAGTCTTGGACAAACAGTGTGTCTTGCGCAGAAAGGTATTCGACAACCTTTGCACGCATTTTTGTGAAGGTATCAAGGTCAGTTGATACATTGACGTCGCCCCAATTGATGTCTTCGGATGTCGTTGCTTCATCGACGATGAACTTGTCATTAGGTGACCGGCCAGTTCGCTCACCCGTCTCGGTAACAAGAGCCCGGTGGGCACTGAACATTCCTTCTTTTCGAGTCACGGCCAACTCAATGAGTGTTGCAGCATCTTGGTTCCAGTAGACATCCCCAGAGGGAGTAATTCCGTGCGCGTTTAGGTCTCCGGTCGGAGTCCCATGGGTGGCCGCCATGCCACCTCCTTCCGCGGGACCTCTTTGTCCCTTTTGGCTGACGAGTTTCTCATAAGGTGGGTTTATCGAGTAAAAAACGAGGTATTGCGCCTCAGCGTAGATTTCTACGGTGTTTTTACAACATCCCCCCAAAACCCCGCCCGAAATCACAATCGGCGAAAGCATTGAAGAGGACTTCTTGGAAGTGCCATCCATGACTGATGAGACGAAGGGGCGCCGCTCAACACCGGCTTCTTCGTCACCGCTCGACGAGGTGGCTCGAAAACGAGACTTCCGGCGCGCTCAAGGCATTGATATCCATTCGTTCATGGTCGATGCGGAGCCAGATGAACTTCCGCAACCAGAAAAAGCAGAAGTTATTGTGGAAGATATTGCAGTCGGGGAGATTTCACCACTCTTCACCTCCGGTGGCGAAGAGTCGACTGTTGCTGGAGCAGTTCAACGGGATGGCACCGTGGAAAAAGCGCCAGAAATGGACAGTGTAACCGACATTGCTGTGCACGGCGAGAAGCGCTTGAGCCTGGGACTTTTGGTCGCTATGGTCTTTATTTGGTCGGCCATTGGCGCTCTTGTTGGAACCGTTCTGCCAGAACTTCTCAGCGCCGCTGGCTTGCTTTTCATGGGCGTCTTAGGGTTGTACCTTGGAGAACGTTGGATTCCAAATCCAAACATGAGACTTCTTGGCGTAACTTGGGTCATTATTTCGATGAAGTTATTCTATGGCCTCGCTCTTGATGCATGGCATTGGGGATGGTTTGATGCATCTCCTTTTGGAGCAAGTGAGACGCTTGGCATCAGCCTTATCGGCGTCGTTTCGATGAACGTGTATATTGCGCAACGTCACAATGAGGATGCCATTGCTGCCCAAGCAACGCTCATTCTTCTGTTGGTAGGAAGCGCTGCAGGTGCGCTGTACGGCGAGGTCGGTATCGCCAGCATGATTGCCCTGGGCACGCTTTTGATGCACGGTTTGGCCGTGTACCGGAAATCGGGGAACCTTGCAAGCCTTGGAATTGCATCTTCGTATCTTTGGGTTGGAGTCCATGCTCTTTCAAACAATTGGGAATTGTTCGGACTTGAACTCGTATCTTTTGATGACGAATTACTGCTCTTTTTGCTCATGGCTTTTGTCACGGCCACAAATGCAACCATGGCAGCGGTATTCGTTCGAGCTGAGAATTGGTTTTCAAAGGCGTTTGAAGGCGTGGGCCTCGGTAACCCCTCACTGTGGGCAGTGTCTGTAGGACTGGGCATGATTGGTGCCCTGTTAGCCATTGCCGCTTATCGCTTGGAAACTGGATATGCGCTTGCCCAACTGGCGTTGTTGATTGGGGCTTTTTCCGGCTCGTACCTCGTCGTTCGCGGCGTCCGGTTTCAAGACATTGCGCCCTTTTTGGTGGTGCCTGCGCCGTTCCTTTTAGTCGGACTTGCAGTTTACAGTTCTGGAATATTTACTGCGTCTCTTCCACTTGGGTTGGATGGATACAGCGTGTATGCTGCACTCACTTCGCTGTTCACTGCCTTGGCTTTACTTCGAAACCAAACGGCCGTATCGGACCACGTTATTTGGTTGGGCGGAGTAGCCATCGTAGGATTACTTACCCTTCTCATCCCTGCTGGTGAGTTGACCAACGGCGCCCGAATTCTTTTGATCACACAGGCCATCATTTGGCTTGGATTATCTGGCTTGGCCGTCCTCCGTTCTTCACCTTCTATTGCTGGAACCGCAGTCATCGGGCCGTGGATATGGCTTCTGTTCTTTGCCACGGACGCCGACTCACGGCTCATTTCGATTGACCTCTTACCGATTGTTATCGATGAATTTGATCTTTTCCTCTGGATGAGCCTTCTTGTTGTGCAGCAAATTTGGGTCAACATCCGTCACGGCGAAGTTGGACTGAATCTCGCATCGCGTCTTGTCGGTTTTTCAGAAATTGGAGCGCGATTACGTGATTCAGGATTTGCAAAACTTTGGAATCTAAGTTTCCTCCTCACTCTGATTGTTACATGGGCCGTCACCCGACCAGGTGCTTTGCCAATATACGGACTTCTTGGCGTACTAGGGGGGCTTCTTATTGGCCATTCATTGATGGTGTTCTTCGACCGACATCGAGGAAAACCGCAGTCGTTGATGGGTGTTTGGGGTATTTTCGCAATCTTGTTTTCGTGGAACTTTGGGCAATCAGCGGTATGGGCTCTTTCCTTAGTCGCCTCTTGTGCTGTGATGCTCAAGGCATCGGAACAAAGCCGTGAACGCGGGGCATCCGACTTTGAATTGGAAAAAATGGAAGCGCTGCCCGGAAAACTCCTCACCATGATGATGGGTTTCCTCACCGTGTTTTTCATCATGATCGCATTGAACCCGTTGACTACAATCCCGTTGACTGGTTCCGAGTACATGTTTGATCAGGAAACCAACTTGCTTGTCTTGATGGTAGTAGGCTTGGTGTCTTTGGCCCTGTACTTGGTTCGAGCTGCCACTTTAGAGAAGCTGTTACCACCGGCAGTAACGGCTGTAGGACTTATTCTTTCGATGGCTCTTGCCGGTAGGTCTATCGCTGTTGAATCCGTTGTTCTGGTTTCACTTGTTGCCTTTGTAATGTCGGGAGCATATCTTGCAATCCAAGGCGAGTTCCGTTCAGGTATACGTGCGCTGACCAAGAAAGAAAACAGAGTCCAACGCTTGAAAGAGAAGCAAGATCGGATTCAATCCTTCCTTGACTCCACTGGCATGGAGGGCACCGAAGTTGTACAACTTGGCAACCGATATGCAGATGGTGAAACGACAGAAACTCCTCAAAGCAATTTGCGCCTCATCGATTCTGAATTACTGAACTTGGCTGAAAAACAAAGAAAGCGCCAAAAAAGGTCTGGCTCAACCGGAGAAATGGACCTTTATGTGGGTGACATCCACCACCAACCTACGATTGTTCTGCTCTTTTTGGGTACAACAATACTCGCAACCACCTACCTTTCATTCACCACCGGAGCCACTCTTATCGCCCTTATGTTCAGCGTACTGATTTCCGTTCTCTTTGTTGGCCTCTCCCGCCTCCGAGCCAATCAAATCGGTTTGCGGTTGCCCGATATCCTCGGCATCGAGGCACCAATTGCTCTTGCCATGCTGGGTTTGGTCATGGTCCACGTCGCAGGCCGAGCCTCCAATTCCGTTGTAGAACTCGAAGATTCGACTCATCTCGCTGTTTTCTTCGGAGGGTTAGTGTCGTTAGCAGGGCTTGGCCTTCTTGGACGAAACGACCTCGGCTATCGAATTCCGAATGCATTAGAAGGCATCGTTTACCTTGCAGCATTGGATCGAGCAGTGTGTGTTATTGTTGGAGGAGAGGTGCCGACTCCATTCAATCTTGACCCGTTTATTTCAGATTATTCGGTTGCCACTTGGACTGCACCGTTTTTGTTGATTGAAGTACTTTTAATCGGTGCTGTGTTTGCCTTCGATTGGGTTGAAGGTAAGCGAATTCACCACAACATGGACGACCACCGGGGGGCGGCAGGACGCTCCGCTTGGATTCTCTTTGTCGCTATGATTTCCTTTGGGCCAGCAGCCTTTGCCGCACTTATTGTGGGGGCACGACGCGGCGTTTGGTGGTCACAGCCAGCAGTTGTGCTCAGTGCCTGGCTCTTAGCGCCATTGGCTTATGTTGCTACCAGCGCTTGGCTTTCGGACTTTGCAGCTTTGCCTCAACTCTCGATGGTTACCACAGCACAGGGCATACTCACCATCGCCTTTGTAGCATGGACGGTGGAGAAGCGGCAGGGGCTATGGTTGCCAGCAGGGCTGTGGGCCATGCATATCCTGTTGATTGGTTCGGGCTTTGGATACGGGAACTTACTCATCACCGTTCTTCTTATCTTGGCATCTTCAACGACTTCTTGGGTGTCCGGTATCCTCACGTTGCGCAAATCCTGGCGTATCATCGGGGCACTGGATTTGGTGCTGGCATGGATTGTTGCCTCAGTTGTTATCATTCAAGGTGCTGCAGTTGAAGTCTTACTGGCTATACTGGTCGCCTCCGCCATTCTCCTCGGACTTGTGACGTTCTTGAGCCAAACTTACGAAGGCGAGATGGCAAAAGAGTGATTGAATGATGGTTTCTCTGCCGGGGAAAGCAGTAAATACTCGTCACTGGAGTTGGTATCATGAGCCAACTCTTCCAAATGGACAACTACATCATCAGAACCAAACTTCTTCGAATTTTTGGTGGAGCATTTTACTTCGAAGATTTGGAAGGAAATGTTGTCGCCTACTCAAAGCAAAAGCGCTTCAAATTGAAGGAAGACATCGTCTTGTACAACGACGAGTCTTGCACAGTTCCATTGGTACAAATCAAGGCCCGCTCCGTGTTTGACATTGCTACTACTTACGACATCTTTAGCCCACAAGACGGCACAAACCTCGGTTCTGCTAAGCGTCAAGCATTGATGTCCATCCTCAAAGATTCTTGGGTCATCAACGACCCTGCTGGCAATCCTTATGCAACCTTTGTTGAAGACAGCATTGCCATTCTACGTCGTTTCATCCCCTTCATTCCAGCAAAGTACCATTTTGAAGTTGCTGGACAGCCAGAAATTCTCATGCAACAGCAGTTCAACCCTCTGATTAAGAGAACGCAGGTATCAATCCCCCCTGGTCATCCATTGGACCGCCGAGTTATCGCTGCCGTGGCTCTGTTGAGTTCTGCAATTGAAGGCCGACAAGGATGATCATCGCATTGCTTCAGCAAGATGCCGAGTAAGTATCGGAATAATTCCGGACACCTTCTCATGCTCCATTCCAGCTTCAAGTCGCAGGGAGACGCTTATCTTGGCTTGAGTTCCGCTGTTACGGATTCCAAGCGACAGTAACTGGTCATCGATACGTGCTTCGATAAGCATGAGATTTGCTTCACCTTCGAGTCTTTTCCTCTGCCATTGTGTTACTTTGCCGCATGATTCAAAGTGAGTCTTGGCTAAGTTTTCGACTTCGTCTGAAAGTCGATTTAAGCCATCCCACAACGAGCGTTCAACGTTTTTGACCGATTCGCGTTGCTTCCATCCACGGTTCATAAGTGATTTTTCATCGGCAACGCTGCGCGCTAAGAGGTATGAAATCAGCGTACCAGCGCCATCACCAACCAGGCTCCAGCTGCCGCTTGAATGGGGGTGGGGCGAAGGCAATACAGCGTGTCCAGAATCCTCGACTCCAATCATCGCAGGCATGTTATCCGTCTCAGAAAGATGTTCACGCAACGCATGAGAGAGCCAACGGTCGCCGACTGCCGTCTCAATCGTGTTCGTTGTGGGCGATAGGCGGCTCATCGAAGAAAGAAGCGCTAAATCGGATTCAATACTTGCCGCAACAATCCACGTTGGGTTTTGGCGATGACCTGCCACTGCCACGGTATCGGCCATAGCGTCCCCGTCGATTATTTTGTATCCATCTTCAGTCGCTTCAACGATTAAACAACGGTCTCCATCTCCATCGAGTGCAGCACCTACAATCGTCCCAGATGCAGCGGGCTTGAGTTGTTTCAGCAAAAGGTGTTCAGACTGGGCTGCTTGTTCAAAGGTCCATGATGCAGTTGGTGAGAAATCTCCGGCCCCACAGTCACGGTTTAACTCTAAAGCAGCGTGGCTGATTTCTTTCGATTTAATTCCGTTTTTCGAAAGCCATTCTGCCAACCATGTGCTTCCTGCCCCCTTTGAGCAATCGAGCAGCAAAGGTTGGCGGATAAAGGGGCAAGCAACCTCATCAATTCCAAACAAACTTTGGAGCAGGGTAAATCGAGTTGATAGCCATTCAGGATGGTGTTTAATGGCCCAGTTTTCAGCGGTTTTCTTGTTTGGACGAGAGAGTTCTTGAATGTCTATTTGGTCAACTTCACGTTCTTCTTCACTCAGGGCGTAAGCAATTGAGGAAATCTCGTCTTCCAGTGCTGGAGATGTTTTGAAGCCGTCTGAGTCAAAAACCTTGATTCCAGAATCCGTAGCAGGATTATGGCTTGCAGTCATCATGCAACCCATGCGGGCTTTGTGCCACAAAACAGCATAATGCAACGCCGGAGTCGCACACACGCCAATATGCGTCACCGTGCAACCTGCTAACCGCAATCCCAATGTGATACCCTCGACCAAGTCTTTGTTCCCCGGACGTTGGTCCCATCCGATGACGACGTGATCTCCTTCACCTGGGAGCGTGTCGATGAGATGGCCCAAAGCTTCACCAACAAGACGCATGAGGGTTGGACACACATTTCTCACTTCATGCAGGGCGGCTAATGCTGCTTTTTCGTTTGGAGCAGCAGGAGCGATTTTCCCGCGAATACCGTCGGTGCCGAACAAACGCTGAACCATCGTCTCACCTGTGTTGAGAATTTGCAGGAAAGACTCCAGTAACCGTGGTATTAGGATGAACCTGTGAACCGCAACCGAGCACAACCCCGGGATTCGTGACGCTGTTGCATCCAAGTTGACATTGCTCACCGAGGATGGCCCCGAACTTTCTCAAACCGCTTCCAATGCGTTGCCCGTCAATGCGAAGGTGCACTTCTCCACCGTCGTTTCGAAGATTACTGATTTTTGTTCCGGCTCCAAGGTTTACTCCTGAGCCAAGCATTGAATCTCCAACGTAATTGAAATGCGGCGCTTTAGCACCTGGAAGAAGAACCGAATGTTTGGTTTCTGAAGCATGGCCAACCACCGCATTGGCGCAAATCCATGAAAATTGTCGAACGTATGCTGTATGGCGTATTTCGGCATTCGGCCCGACATAACACGGGCCAATAAGGTGTGAGCCCGGCTCAATTCGTGCATTCTGTTCGACGATGACTGGCCCTTCAGATTCATCGATTGTAGCCCCTGAGAGCGTTGGATCTTGAGGAGAAGCCTCGTATGTGTTGACAAGCTCAATCAACTGCGCCTTCAATCCGTTCGGATGGTCGGGCTGTAAAAAGGAAAAGACTGGTTCTGATGTTGGAAGGCTTGGGTAGGCGCCTTCAGATGGAGAATCATGAAACATCGTTGGAAAGAGTTCCAATGCTGAGGGGAGAGCATCCGGCCATTCCATGGTTGATGCAGACAACACTCTCGCATGAACTTAGTGTTGATATCAAGCAGCAAGGTGGTAAAGTCGCTTGCCCGTGGAATTATCGAGAGTAAACCCAATCATTTCAGAAAGATATCTCGGGATGAAGAAACCAACCTTACGCGCTGTAAGACCATGGTTTCTCATTTTGCGTTCGTTTGAAAGATGATCAACGATGTCCGCAGCTGAACACTGCTGTTGAGATGATACATATTCAATAATCTCATTTTTCAGTCGGTTAAGTCGGGCTTGTTTTTGTACGCCATTTCCTTTCATGATTCTCATGTATAATGTGTCTTCCGCGATATAACAATGCGGCGTGGGAGTGCCGTGGGGGCCCACTGCAAGGAACCGTTTCTCAACAGATATCGAGAATGTCTTTCCATTTTTTAGATGAGCCTCGGCGGAACATGTTGTCATGAAAATCACGTTGACTGATATGTGCGCAACGAGCGAAACGACCACGATTATCGTAGCAGCCATAGTTCGTGTGGATGGGAACCATGACGGTTTTCAAATCGATTTGAGTGCCCGTTACTTCAGGTGAAGAAGCACCAACACTTTCCTTATGTCCATCCCACTGAATGTCGTCTGCGGTTGGTGGGTCGAGCGGTTCTGTTTCGAAATACAGTTCACCTTCTGCTGGCCGTACTGGTTTCCATGTTCCTTTTCGACCTTGGTCAAGCCAAGCCACCATGTGCTTCATCTGTTCTACCGTTGCCATTCCAATGTGGGTTTTTTCCCACCAGCCTTCAGTTCGAGCAAGAGTGATGTGGTGAACTCCTGGTACGACTTCTCTGTTGTCCAGAGCATCAGCGTAGGTGCGGCATAGGCCCGTAATTCGAACGGTGAAGATCGGCATTGGCCCGACTCCTATGTCCTGTAAGCGGTACGGATTGGCGAGTTCACCAAGCAGCAAAAACGGTCGTCGTTGAGACATTGGCGCCCCTTCATGAATTGAGAGGAGTTCATCGACGGTTCCTTTTTCGGATGTGAATGCAGAGCAATATTCCTGTAGGGTTTGTCCAGAAAGCAAGCCTTCAGGCGCTTCATCTGGGAACATCAAGGGGAGCAATTCGCTGGAATTGAAAAAGAGCGGCTCCTTTGGTAAGGCGACCGGGGAATTGGACGGCGTGTAAGTCCAGAGTCGCGGCGAAGGGTTCTCCATGTCCACCCCTCCATGCTCTTATTCATCAATTCAGCGATTAAGCGCCGAAGACCGTTTCTTGGAGGCATTGCGGGCAGATGACTTTGATTGGCCGCACATCGGGTATTCCGAGGGCAGCACCACAACCCGGGCAGGCGATGGCCTGAGCGATGGAAGCGCGTCTCTGTGCTGCTTCTTGCGACGGGTCGTATTCAAACCGCAATTTCGATTTATCCAAGACTGCGACGGGCGGCGGGAGCGGTGGCGCTTCTTTGACTCCGGGCACAAACGGTGGCGCAGGGTTGTATGGTTGATTCTGAGCGGGTTGAGGAGCGGTACCGTTCGGTTGCAATGCTTCCAACAACGCAGCTTCACTGATTCCGTATTGGCCCATGATTCGGTCCATTTCCAGCATTTGTTCGTAACCAGATAGAGCGCGCAATGCGGATAGAACTTGTTCTGGGACACCTGCCATGTTCACCTCAAGAACATCTGCGTTTTGATTGTTCACTTATATTGAGTCGACCGGTTTCGCCGGATGCCGGAAAGTGAAGACTTGGATGTGGAAGCCAACATGTGGTCGAAAGCCTTGAAAGAGAAGCGCGTGCGCCGGCGGAATAAGGGAGTAGTAAAGATGCCACAATCCAAGCCGCGAAAATTTACCCGTGCCGTACTATCTCGAATGACTCCAAGCGAGCGTTCAGCCACCGCCCGTTCGATTACGTGCGGTGAAACAATGACTCAGCCGCACTGGATTTGGGACGACAGTTCGATGGTCGAAGTTATTGACAGCCTCACTGAGAACAATTGGGACCATATCTTCGTCATCAATTCAGAAGGCGCGCCTCAAGGACGTATTCACGCCGTCGATGTTTTGAAAATTATTGCCCGAAAAACAGTCAACAGAGACATCGCTTGGATGCATGGAATTCCAGCACAGCAGTTGGTCAATCAACCACCTATCACCGTTAATGAAGCCACGCCCCTCCTCAAGGCAGGCGCTCTCATGCTTGCTCACGACTTGAATCAAATAGGTGTGGTCGATGCTAAAGGTGCACTCATCGGTGTTGTAGGTCACAACACTATGGCCCGTAAAATGCCGAAATTCATTCTGTGAATCAAATTCCCCAATAGCGCTCTGTTTGCGCTTGGCGGGTCCTCAACGATCGAACAATGGTCATTGCCATCCACAGCACGACAATCCAAATCATTGGGTATTGTAAATCGTCAATGATGACCGGGACGCTGAACTCGTACGATTCTCCTAGCAAGACTCGGATGGCGATGTCCAGCGCAGTATCGACAAATGAGTAAACGACCATGCCAAAGATACCGAGTACCAAAAGCCGACCAGAAAAAGAACCCCGCTTCAACCGAAGCAACATAAATCCAGCCGTGGAAGTCAAGAAAGCGATAACAATCCAGGCAAGAGCAGAATTCACAACTTCGAGCCAAACTACAGACGAACTTGCCGAGAGGACTTGAGCGCTGTATTCTCGATATCCTTCAGCTACAGCGAAAATGGCACTGAACAATGTTGCAGTCCACAGGAGTGAAGAGAACATTGCAGCATCAGCGTTGTCACGCATTTCTTGAATCACCTTGTTGACGGTTGTTTCAATTCCAGCACCCTTACTCAGCAAGTACAAGCCCGTAACAAGCGGTAAACCTCCGATTACGATGCCTCCGATTTCGTTCGGTAGCATTATTCCAAGTCCAAACAGGGCCATGACTAGACCAACTGGAATCATAATTTTTGCACGCCACTTCGGATCTTCTAATGCTTTTACAATGTAGTAGTACGTTCCTTCAATGCCTTTTGATTGTTTGACAATGATTTTCTCAACATGGTCTATACGAACTTGAGACTGAATAATTGGAAGCACCGACTCGTCCTCGGCTCCGTCCGTCACTAGAATGGCTTTGTCAGGTTGGAACGCTGCAACGACTTCCTCCAGTTGGGCTGCAACTGCTCGGTCGGATCGAATGCCGACTTTTTCATCTCCTGTAAGGATGGCAATTTCGACTTCTTCCTCTTCTGCATTGTTTTCTGCAAGGTTATCGTGTTGCGATAAGGCCCCAAGAATAGCGTTTGTATCGCTTTCCTCGGGGTCTGCGATTCCAAGTTTTAGGGCTGCAGCCATCACTTGGCGGCGACCAACAACCGGCCCTCGAATTCCGGTCTTAACTCCGAGGTCATTATCTCGGTCGACGGTTAAAACAAGTGTTCGAGTCATTGGCATTCACCGGTGTATGGTGGATGCTAACCACCCACCTGTTTCAAAGTCTTCGCGCGATTGCCCGTTAATCGGATGAATCTTCAGCGTTTTCTTCCGGTTCGCTTTGACTTGAGACAAGAGCGATGGCTTGAGCCTCTGCTTGCTTATTTTTAGCCTTCCACCGTTGTGTGGCCCGAATATATTTCAGTGGATGATCAAGCCAAGGCTGATCGCATAATCGGTCGTCTCCAGGCAGCACCGGGCAATTGTGATTCACCTTCAACTTCCCACAGCCAGAGGGCGTGTATGCGTGTTGATAGACGTGGTCGACTTGGTACGAGGTCGTACTTTCACTGAAATCAGGAGCGCCTCTGAAGAAGCCAACACACGATTCTTTCGGGAGTGCGAGCGTCGCAGCCATCGATGCCAAGAAGAGTCGACCGAAGTGGTTCAAGTTGACTCCGTTTGCTAACTCAGCCACAGCCTTCCTCATGCACGGGGGCCAGTCGTTTTCATCAGCCCCTACTAAGGAAATAGCCTCACTTGCCTTGTTGGCCATCAAATTACGAACCATGCCAACCGGTTCTGCCAATCGCACTGCCAAATCCATGGTGATTTCACCCATTTTTTCCAGCGCTTCCTGCTCGACACCAACTTTAATTCGTTCACGCAACAATCGAGATAGTTTCGCTGATGAGCCGTATTGTGGCTCTTCAAAGAGCGTGACCCAACCATCGCGAACATCGCAATTTGGAAGCCGCCAGCGTGAACCGGTAATTTTGGGACAGATTTCAATAAAATCACTCAATCCAATCTTCCACAGCGGACCGGATGCAGAGCGACGTTGTTGTTGAAGGGCTCCGCCATAATTTTGCGTTATGTCAGCGCTCGCCGCTAAGTTTTGGCCTTCAGCACGTTGGATATTGGCAATATAGGTCCGAGCGATGACATCGAGGTTTTTGTGATCTTTGATGAGAACTTGTTCCGCCCGTGCAGCTTCAGCTTGTGCCCATCGGGCAATCAACCGCTCGTCTTCAGAAGCACACACGACCAAGCGAGCATAATAGAAAGAAAAGGCTTCGATAATCCGCCCCTCTTCGGTAAATAAATCCCCACCTACGACCTCAACTCCTTCCTTTGATTGAATTGAATCGATGAGGCGAATGCGAGCACGCGAACGGGCTTTTTCCATCCAAGCACCGTCCAACAATTCGTCCAAATCGATTCCGTGTTGAACGGCCATACCCCGAATCCAATCCCCGGCTTGAGGCAGGAATGGGTATCGAGCGAACGTCACCTCGTCCACAAGCGCAGGTAGCGTTCTTGGGACGGGCATGACCATCCCAAGCGCTTCAACTGCATAAGAACTTCAACAAACTGAACGGATGTTTCATGTGGGCGAAGCCATTGCACAGAACATGCACATGGCGCCCATACCGAGTGTATTTTCAGTTCAGTCTGAAGTACGCGAAGCGTTTGGTTGGTCGGAGCACGACGATACCGAGAGTGCTGAACAGCTGTTGCGAACCTTAGAAGAGCATACGCTTTGGTCACCTAGAAAAAGGGATTTAACGCTTGAACGCCTTAGGCAACGGCTCGTCAATGCTGAACGCGTCGTGCTTTTGGGCGCAGCAGTGGAGCCTTCGGAACTCCAAAGATTCAATGAAACAAAGGTTGTTTTTGTCGCAGCAGATGGAGCAGTCGGTGTGCTTCAGTCCTACGAACGTCTCGCATGCATTGTTTCTGATTTCGACGGTGCGGAACATCTCGATAAGGCGGCAGAAGCAGGTCAAACCATTGTTGCGCATGCACACGGAGACAACACCTCACGATGGAAGCGAATGCTGACAAAATGGCAGGAACATTCTCTGCCTCCTTCACTAATTCTTTCCCACCAAGTCACGAAAGAACTCCCAGGAATGTACAATTTCGGAGGATTCACAGACGGAGACCGTGCTCTATGCTTCGTGTTGTCGATGGGCGTTGCTTCCAAAAACATTGAATTGGTAGGCTTCTCTACGAAGGAAATAGGTGCTTGGTCAGCGACAACCACCCCTTCTCTTAAGATGAGAAAACTCGAATGGATGAAACGTATCGTATCCGAGTTAGGATTTGAGGAATCAATACGCAGTTGAAAACATACTGCTAAAACCTATCAGTGAGATGAATTATAATGGACAGGGGGCGCCTAAACATGATATTGTGGCCCGTCGCCCTACTTCTTGTTAACTCTCTATGGAGTGGTATTTCAGACAATGCTGCGCCGTATGAGATCAACGATTACGACCACGCAATCGAGGAAAGAACCGTTTCTCTTGGTGGAGTGTTTGGGCAAGATAGGCCCATGCCATCGACGTTTGAGTTTGAATTCGAAGCACTCACTTCTGATCAAGGCTCAATTGGATGGGAAATCATCGACAAACAAGGGCAAGTTGTTGCGCAGTGGTCTGGGGAACTCGGTGAAGAGACGCCAAATTGGAACGGCGATCTCATGCCGGGAACCTATGTGGTGAAGACGAACACCGACCCAGGCATCATAACCGAACAGACGCTTTACATTCAGCCGTTTGCATCCTATTCCCTCGAGGGCCACGTACTCCTTTCTTCGATGCTAATCCTGTTTGCTTTGGGAGAAACCATTGTCCGAAAGAAAGGTGGAGAGTACTTTGCTAAGAAAAAAGAGAATGCTCCTAAATCCTCGGTTCAAGTTCCCTTCTCAAAGGCAAGAGCGGGAATGCCTGAAGAGGATTTGGCTTTGCTTGATGACTCGCCATGGCGCACTCCTAAAGGCCTCTAAAGAGGCAATGCGTCACGAATTCCACGCCTTATCTATCACACCCCCTGTGTTTCAAATGCCGATTTCTGTGAAACAGAAGTATAAATGCGCTCTTGAGAAATAGGCTAGACATGGGCCTGTCATTCCTCATCATTGGTGCAAGCAGCGATATCGCTCTTGAACTTGGACAGACCCTCTTGGATAAAGGGCATACAATCACCCTCCTTGCACGAGATTTTGAACGCGCACAACCGCTCGTAGACCAAGGCGCCCATTTGATTCATGGCGACGCGTTGGACAAGGAAACAGTCCAGTCAGCAGTCGATAAGGCCAAAGAAGCAGGGGAAGGTTCGATTGCAGGGGTTGCACATCTTGTTGGTTCTCTCGTTCTACGACCTCCTCACGCACTTGCACTCGACGCTTTTAATGAGGTCATTCATACCAACCTTTCAAGCGCTTTTCTAACCCTTTCAATCGCCTGTAAAACCATGCTTCGCAGCGGCGGTGGACGGCTTGTATTCACCTCGAGTGTGGCAGCATCTCTCGGTATGACGAATCACGAAGCGATTGCCGCTGCCAAGGGTGGAGTCGAAGCAATGGTGCGTTCTGCAGCCTCGACATACAGTCAACGCAACATTCGTCTGAACGTCGTCGCCCCAGGTCTTACAGAGACAAGGTTGGCAGCGACATTACTTCGTTCAGACGCCATCAGGGAGGCAGCGTTGAGCAAAATTCCTCTTAAGAGAATCAATCAAAAACAAGAAGTAGCGGCAACCATGCAGTGGTTGTTGTGCGATGCGCCGGACAACATTACCGGCCAGGTGTTCCATCTTGACGGTGGTATGAGTCAAATCAGTGGGTGATGCAATGGAATGGAAAAATGCTGTGAAGACAAAGCGCCTGAAACCTGGGAAAACCAAGATGGTGACCTTTGGTGTCAAAACAGTCATGGTTGGGCAAATTGGCGATGATTATTTTGCTACCGAAGGGCTGTGCCGCCATATGCGCTGGCCACTTGCTTGGGGTGCTAAAATCGAAGACGGTTGTATCCGATGCCCATTGCACCAGACGACCTACCAAATCGAGGATGGAGGAGTAACCGAATGGTCACCATTCCCGCTTTTCCCCCCGTACGGTAAGTTGCTTGGTAAATTATCCAAACAAAAAGATTTGAAAATCTACGAGACCCGAGTCGATGGAGACTACGTCCAAATCTCGATTTGAGCTCAAATCTTCAGATTTGCTTGGCGGGCAAGCAACACAATTCTCATGCTGTGTTCAAGCATGGCAGCATTTGCCCACGCTTGGTCGAGATTGGCCCCAACTGCATAAGCGCCCATTCCTCGAACAACAACACAGCGCATGCCGCCTTGGTACAATGCCTCAGTAATTTGCTTAAGGAAGTCCGCAGGGTCGCCGTCATCAGGGTCAACAATGATAACATTGCCAAGTTGCTCTTTTCCAAGAACGTCGATTGGTTGAACCAAGACGAGATCTTTCTCACAACTTGCTGCGGTGGTATACGGGCCGTGCGAGTGGATAACCGCTGCGGGGCCGCCAGTCACGGTACTGCTTGCTAAGGCAAGAATTACTTCCAATGTTCTCCAATCTGCTGGAGCGCCTCGAGGTGCCGCCTTTCCAAGGAACCCTGCACACAATCCTCGCTCATCAAGCCGTGGTAACAATACCCTGTTTCGGGTCGATACCATGATACCTAGATTGTCTGGGTGCAACATTGCGATTGTGCCCATTGTAGCCCGAATAAGTTGTTCTCTGTCGAGTTGTCGAGCGAGACGGGCAAAGTCGCTTACAATGTGAGCGGCGATGACAATATCTTCGATGACCGCAGGCGGCATTGGGGGCGTTTCGAGTTCTTCGATAACATCAACCGCTCCAGCCATTGACATTCGTAGCCGTTCGACTTCAGCATTGAGGCGTGCAATTTCTTGTTCTGCTAGCACCTGTTGCTCATCGATTGGATGAACACCAATCTCCTGGACAGGTAATTCTTGAACAGATTTCACCTCTTCATCGACGGTTTCTGGTTGCTTTGAAGAAGGCTCATCAGCCTCTTCTGCCGAGGATTCCTCGTGTTCAGGAGTGCTTTCGACTTTTTCGTTAACCTCTTCGGCCGGAGCTACTTCCTCAAGTTCTGATGGGGATTCAGAAGGCGCCTCATCCGTTGTTGGAACTTCTTCCAAAATGCCTTCCTCAATAACCGGTTCAGTGATTTGTTCGTTTTCAGTATGCTGCTCAGAGGGAGGGCTTGACGGTGGATTTGACGGTGGGCCGGATGGTGGGCCAGACGCCGGACCAGAAGGTGGGCTCGAAGTTTCAGATTTCTCCTCACTTGGTTCGGACTTTTCATCAACTTCTTCCTCGAACTCTGACGGTGAATCCGTTGGGGGACCAGAAGGTGGGCCGGATGGTGGGCCGGATGGTGGGCCAGAAGGTGGACCAGAAGGTGGACCAGAAGGTGGACCTGACGGTGGCTGTGAAGAAGGCCCGGGGGGAGGGCCACT
>JABGTJ010000084.1 GCA_018691345.1 Methanobacteriota archaeon | reverse complement strand
TACAAACGTCAGCAGTGGTTGACGAATAGTACACTCGCGACACGGTATCAAAGGATGCGCTGTTCCATAGGGATGCGATAAGCTTCCGTGCATTTGCAGTGTTGTATTGCGTACTTGTTGCCGAGTAAGCGCTTGATGCGAGTGTACCCGAACAACCGTTGGTCGGTGCCGCAGGCATTGTCCACCCGTACGGCATACTGCTGGAGTTAGGAGAACCACAGTCTTGAAGGACTGTTGCTGCAACTGTGTTCGCAGCTGTAGAACCTGTACTGTATGTCCATGTTTGGTAGTGCGAAATCGATTCAACTGTAGCCTGGTTTGGCAGTTGACTTGTTGAAGTGAACGTGAACGAATTGAAAGGCATGTAGTAGTTGACGTTTGCGTTGAAAGTCGAATAAGAGGATTGTCCCTTTTGGATGTAAGTTTGCGTTCGCGCCATGTAACATCGGTTGTAGTTCTTGTAGCAGTAGCCACTGTTCACATTCGAGACCTTGATTGTCGGGTCGATGGCCAGCGGGAAAACGCGGTCATCGTCCATAATCCATTCGGATTCGACAAGGGTCGAGATAATAATTTGTGAGTCGACAACTTGGATGAAGTATGTTGCCATGTATGGCTCATCTTCTGATCCTTCTTCGACAACAACTGGTACTGGAATCTGTGCGAGCAGTTGTCCAGTTTCCACATTGCGGATATCGAGTGATTCTTGAGTTTGAGTCATATCTTCGCCGAGCATTTCTTCACCGAGGAAGAGTGCAAATCCAGCAGGGAGTTGCATCATTTCGGAGAAACCGAACCATGCATCGGTTTCCTTCAGAATTGGGCGTTCTTCAACGATTAAGTTCTGCTTCAGTTGATTGCTCGAAACTGTGTAGTCAAGAGAGAATCCTTCTGCAAGAGGGTAACGCACCATGTTCCCACCAATTGCGACTTCATCGAGAGAAGGAGCCGCCATGTAGAGTTCTGGAGTCGTTGTCGTTTCGTCCATTGTGATCAACATTGGGTTCATACCCATGATCAATGGATCGACCGATTGATCGACTTGAACAGCCACACCGTTTGATGTTTCAGGAGCAAAGTGGGTTGTAAATGTATTTTCAGTTACTTCCCAACCGTTGACAGTTGCGACAACATTGAGGTCGATATCTGTCCATTCCCCATCTTCACCCAAGAAGTGTACTGGCGAATTGTGCGTTAACTGCGCAAATTTGCCGTCTTCAAGGACGAATGTCTTGGTCGTTTGGTCTCTCATGCCGATGAGTTCATCGGATGGTTCGTATTCGTATTCTATTCCTGTATCTTTCGAAGTTGGCAAAGCGAGGAGGCTTTCCTCTGCGGTGTCGTTTGTAGCTACAAACTCCACGTCACCTGCGTTGTTATCGACGAACCCAGCCATAGGCATGAGGGCCATCAATGCGCACAACAACAGTGCTATGCCAATTCCGTTAAATACAGACGTTTTTTTGGTATTCTTTATTCCCAACATGTCATTCACCTATACGGATTGTATGCAAAGCATCCCACGCCTTGCTCCCCTTATAGGAGTTGGGGTGCAATATGTTTGAATTTCACCGTTGGAATTGAAGTCACATACGCTTTACTGTAGGGCATCTGTGCCCGTGAGTGGTACATACAATTTGTAAAAGTAACACTTGGCAATTAGCTTCTAAATTCCCTTCAAGTTCGAAGCGTCATTTTACTGTGAAATCTTGAAACATCGTGTTCAGGAGTAGTGAATGAAAAGGAGTAAAAGGAGGCCAAGAGGGCCGTCGAAACGGCCCTCTCAGCGGCTCTTCCCTCTCGTAGGAGGGATGGTTCATCTTCGTCGGAAGGAACGATCAGTAATCCCAATCTTTGCCTTCGTCGCCTTCTCCACCACGGGAGAGGATGAATGCGCCAACAATGAATGCGACGACTACGACGCCACCAATGACGCCCCATGTCCATGTTGGAACGCCACCATCGACGTCTTCGCCGATTACGGTTGTTCCATCATCATTGTTGGTGTTGTCAGCGTCTCTTTGGTAATCAATGCTGTTCATTGATGCGGCTGCCATTGAGTTACCTAGCGCATCCACTGGCACTGCAGTGAAGTGATACGTGTAGGTTCCGGCAGACCAGGTAGAGATGTCAACATCGAGTGTAGTACCCACTGCATCAAGACACGTTTCTGGCATGTTTGCAACATCGAAGGTTCCACGTTGGTAACAAACCTTCCACGAAGCAACATCATCTTGTGCGCCTGCAGGCGTCCATGAAACCGTCCATGTGTTTTCGGCTGCTGCGATTGTGAGGTCGGTTGCGCTAGCATCGCCATCTACTGCACTGTCAGCAACGACCGTACTGGTCCCGACTGGGCTGCTGCATCCGACTTCGTTACAAACTGCAACCGTCACTGTGTATTCAACACCATGAGTTGTTTCTTGACCAGAGTAAGGGTAGGATGTGTTTCCAGCGCCAAGAGAAATCTCGAATGCAGTCACACAGTCGACTGTTTCACAAACGGTGACGTCGATGCTGTCTCCAGCAAGCATGGTACCATCTACATTCCAGTTGATTTGAATTGCTCCACCTTTTGCTGCTGCGGCATTGAATCCAGTGATACTTGCCGATGGAACTTCTGCTTGAGCAAGAGATCCACCCATGAGCACCAATTGTCCGTTCGAGAGGATTGGTGAATTTGCAGGGAAGGTGTACGCAAACTGTCCAGTCGTAGCATCAACATCGGTTGATACTTCACTGAGTAGAGTCCAGGAAGCACCGTTTACATACCAAAGGGATGTTGCACCGAGGCTCTTTGCGTATTGGACGCTCATCGATTGCTCAAGAACATCGTTTGCAGAGTAAGTTGTTGAAGGAGCGTAGTCAATAACACCAACTGAGTCGTATCGTCCTGTGAATCCTGGAAGTTCTGTGTTTGCCTGCGCTTCACCGTCTGTTGTATTCATGCTGAATGGTGTAGTTCCCCAGAAGTACATGTCGTAAGCGAGGGTTAAACCGCTTGCTGTACTGTTAACGTAAGAGCCGTCGTTCCAAACTTGGAGCATCAGTTCGCCCGAAACCTCTCCGCCGTTAGCGTCATAGACGTTTACGGAAACAGGGAAGTTGGTAACGTAATTGAATTCGATGAGAACAGAACAAGTCGTTCGCATTGTAGCTCGGTCGCATCCAGGTAGAGCCTCTCCGTTGAACATCCATTCGATTTCCATGTTGGAAGAACTTGGATCGTCAACATCGAAAACTGTTACAGCCATCGAAATAAGATCGTCTTGGCCCAAGTAGAGGTCATCATCATTGAGCAGGTCCAGAGAGATAATCAATGGAGCATTGTTGCGGACAGAGTACGTCATACTCTTATCGTTGTTCGATGGTTTGGCATCAATCATCTTTGAATCGTTCAAAAGATTGGCTGAGAAAGTATACTCTCCGTCAATTGTCAGTGTAATCATGGTACATGCGTATCCAGTCATAGACATTCCAGGTCCTACTCCGAGAGGTGAATATTCCATATATACAGGTTCAACTGCTTCACATGTTGTCGAGTCAGTGACATCGATAACAGCGCCGCTTGGATCTGTGATTTGGAAATCGACTGACCAGTTATATGTTGATTCTGCTTCACTTCCACGGTGTTCAACTTCAACGTGCAGGTACGAAGTACCAACATTGAGTTCCCCACCGGTAGCATCGTTGAAGAAGGAGGTTCCTTGGCCAGTTCCGTCAGCATTGTAGCCTTGGACAACTGAAAGTTGAGAAATTCGGATGTCATTGAAGACGCTCGCAAATCCTTCGATTGTACTGGAATCTGTCGCAGGGTATGCGTCCCGCGTGAATGTTTCCTCACAGAAATTATCGAAAGAGTTGTTGTCTGCATCGGTGTAAACACAGCTTGTCCATTGATCGTATTGAGTGTATTCAACCAGTGATGCCCTTAGGCCGTAGGAAGCAGAGTCGAGGTTTTGGACATCGACCGTTAAACTTCCAGTGAGCGTCCATGTCGTTAGAACACTGCGTGCGTCAGTTGTGACAGTCGAAGGTTCAGTGGATAGGTTCTCGTAAACATCAACTGTAGTTGAAGTGCCTGCGGTAAAGATGTTTGTAGTGCTGCTGTCGATGGCAGTTCCATCGGTTGTTTGAGCATTATCAACTTCTCCAGTCGTTTGAAGTCGGACTTGAACGTTGCGTGGCTCGAAGGTATCTGAACCGGATGCATTCACGGTGAGTGTCCACTCCTTTGTACCAGACCCGCTCTCCACTTCATTGCCGGTGTTCCAAGCAAGGTTGACATCGATGTCGTACCAGTCTTCGACGGAAACGAACACTTGTTGAGCGTCGTTGCCGACATCGTCGTCTGGGTTGGCGTTGACGACCATTTCAATAACGTACAATCCCTTATCAGGAGTCCATGTGATTGGAGAGCCAGCTACGGACATGGTGTGCTTACCGCCACCAAGGACGGCTCCTGCAGCGAGTGATTGGAAATCACATACTGAGACTGATGCACACATGACATCGTTGTTGGTCCATGAAAGGTCATTGCCGTTAGCGTCCTTCGCAATTATGCTCGGGTTTCCATCGGCATCCGATAGCCAGACATTTACAGTGTAGGCCATCTCGGAGATGTCAGCATCGCCGCTGTTCTTGATGTAAGCTTCAAATGTTGTTTCATCGCCTACTTTCAATACATTACGGCATTCTGCTCCAAATGGGCAGACTGTTTCTTTCGGGGTGGTGATAGCAACCAAGTCTGCATCAGCGCCAGCACGGGCACCTGTGTCTTCGATTACTTCATTTTCTTCTAGCTCGGCGAAGTCAAAACTTGAGAGTGCACTCACAAGCATCAACATGACGAGAATCATAGGGGTTATTTTTCGCATATCTATACCTCCGATGGTTCGGTATTATTCCCCACGAAAAGCGTCGTATTTATACTATAGGAGTGCCTAACTTGGTTTTTTTTATAAAGAAAAACAGTAGTTTGAGACGAGGAAGTGACGCAGTACCTCGATAAAGTCCAGAGTGGAGTGTGGAGTTTGTGAAACATCGTTTTTTAGAGTAAAAACATACATGTTACCATCCGTTTGTCAAGATATAACAATTACACCGCACGTAACGATGCGGATGCAGGAACATTGGACGCTCTTCGAATCGGCAGGTATGTGGCGAACAGCACCAGTAACCAGCCCCCGAAAAAGACCATGAAGATGGATTCAAGTGGAAGTGTAAAACTCGCACCTTGATCCTTCCAAAAAGCAGTGTATAGGGCTCGATGGAAACCTACAGCAACGAGAATGCCGTTCACCATTCCCAAAACGCTTACCCAAGACACTTCGATGAAAAACGACATGAAAACCATGTTTTTTCGATAACCGAGTGCTCGTAATATACCGATGGATGTACTGCGTTCTGATACTGAGCGAACCGTGACTACCCCGATACCAGCAATTCCAACGATGAGACCTAAAGCGAGGTAGCCTTCGAAAATCCCCAACAAGGCAAGGACCAACGATTGGAGAACCAGCACCTCATCGGAAATGACCGAAACTTGAACGCCTTTACCGTTGAGAATCGGCGTTAACTCAGACTCCATTTCAGCTGCAGTCAAACGTACATCCCGACTCTTACCGGTCGGTGAAAAGTCCGCAACGTCCTCACCACCAAACTGAGGCGAGGGTTGAGCATCGTCAGAGACGCTAACATACATGCGAGTAAGTCGGCCATCGAACTGTTCTACCACCACATCATCGTTCATCCATACGCCTGCAGAAAACAAATATGATGACTGTTCAAGGAACCCTGCAACTTGCACATTTCGCGTGTTTCCAGGGTTTGAAATATCAATAAGAGAAATCGAATCTCCAATTGAAAAACTCAGCACCGAGATTCCATTACCATCGGCAAGAGATTCGAGCCCAAATGAGGCATCGAGAATAACCAAATCATCGCGATTGGAGACCGTTGTCCAAACTTCATATTCATTCGAACCAAGAGACGAATCCCACAGGTAGAGAGGTAAACCTCCATGCGTAGAGAATGCCTCGTCAAACCCTCGAACAACGTATGGCATACGCTCACCAGAACTGTCCTCAAGGAACACTTCACCACGGTGCACTCGAGCCACTGAATCTATTTGAGATTCAAGCCCCGAGGAGAGATTCCATTCCGATACATCCTCTGGCAAAACAATCGGGCTGGAACGTGAGCCTGTGAGCAATAATTCGTATTCTCCCTCTGCTTCTTCGACAAAAGAACTTGTGTAGTTATCGAATTGTTCAGCGTATCCACCAAGAACAATAACCGAAAAAACAGTAATTGAGAACATGCCCATGACCACTGCTGTTCGAACTGGAGTTGCCAGAGGGTAGGCCAAGGAAACTGGAAGAACAGGCCCCCAACGCTTTGTTAGTAATTTCGATTTACCGAGTCGTCGAACGATCATAGGTGCTGCACTGGTGAGCAAAAGAACGCCGGCAAAAACTTCGACCAGCCCCAAAGCAATGAACGAAATTTCGTCCGGTTCCATTCCCTTACGCACTGGGTCTACACTTGCAAGTCCAACCGTCCAAATCAACAAGCCAAAACCAAGCCATGCCAATGTATTCCGATTCGCATGCCTCCAAAAGCGCTGCCATGTACGATTTTTACCACGCAGTACGACAGGAACTACCCAGGTGAAAATCGGAGTGAACATCACGACACCGAAAACCCCTGTTAACATCCAGAGGAAATAGGACATCGAGGAGTTGAATCCAAAAATCAAGAGCAGTGCGAGGGTAAGTAAGCCGCCACCGAGTGCAAAAATCTGAATCAACACGAGAAGCATTGGGATACCTTCCGAACGAGGCGTTCTTCCTCCCTTGAGAGCGAGTAAAATGTTCAGCCTCGAAGTCCAGAGTGCTGAGGCCCATATGGTTGTCAATGCCAAAAGGAATCCCCACACCGCACCTGAAAACAGGGAATTCCATTCCCATGCGAAACTGAATTGATTCGAACCAACGGATGCAAACATGTTCTTGAAACCAATACTGATGAACCAAGCAAGAACGATTCCAACTCCACTTCCAACAGCGCTGGCAAGTGCAGAAAGAAGAACGCCTTCTGAAACGGCGAGAGCCCTTGCGTCGGATTGAGATACACCAAGTGCCCTCATGGTCCCTAGCTCTGAACGTCGTGATTCAGCGAGCATCATCACGATGGTCAAAACAAGAAGGATACCAGCAACTATGGTGAATGTTCCAAACACCAAGAACATGGCTGCTAAAACACCAGATGATTCTTCAGCAATTGCTGCTGCCTCTACTTTCACAGCACGAACATCGAGATTTGCTTCCGTAGAGTTTGCATAGCCGTCTAGCCATCGGAGGATACTTTCGGAAGATTCGTTCAGTTCTCCATCGTGTGAAAGAACGATCAGTGAACGTTCGTCTTCGCCACCCGATGCAAGCAATTCTCCGTCTTGAAGCGAAACAAGACCCAATACCACTGAATCAAGTTCAGTCAATGTTTCAAACCCGTCAATGTCCGAATATGAGCCCGCATAGGTGAGTCGGTGAGCAGTATTGTCACCAAAGGCATAGGGTATCAATCCCTTCACCCAGAAATTACTCTGATTCAGTTCAAGCGGTAAGGCCCCTAATCGCTGACTGAGCAGAACTTCTCCCGGCTCAACCAACAACGGCGATTCGCCTCCACCAAAGGCAAGATACAATTGGGGAAGAACACCGAATCCACCGGCTGTTGAAACAATTGGAATACGCAAGGAAAGAATGTCGTTTGTCGAGGAATCCCAACGGATAAGGCCTTCGTCAACGGTACACCAATGTTCAGGTGTAGAAAACAAGGTAAGTGATGCAGTACCGTCACACATTGGATGCAATTCAGAATCAGCCGCATACGTGGTTTCATTTGGCCAGTCAGCTCCGGATTCCAACTCTGTGAATTGGACATTGGAGAGCGGCGAGGAATATCGAGAAGAGGAAAGCAACCCTTCGATTTCTAAATACAGGGAATCGCTGCTGAGTAGATGCGCCGATAGGATGGTTGTCGGTAAATCCATTCCGAGTGTCATGGTCTCATGTTCACTCAAGTCCAAATTGAACAAATGAAGATTCAAACTTTCATTCACCTGTTCCAATGCCCACCAGCCGTCGGTCGCCTGTGCCACAGATAGGAAATTCCCAGATGAGGAAAAAGATGCCCATTGGTCTTCATCGAGTTCTCCTTCGTACCCTACGATGAGTTCACCCGCAGTTGCTATGAGGCCGTACTGCCCAGAAGCATCGAGAGTGAAATCGTTCGCCATTCCATTGTCATTTACTCTCCAAACCCAAGCTTCACCATCACCTTCGATTTGGAAACCTGCACCGCTTGGAGAGAAATGCCAGAGCCCGCGTTGTCCCGGCCATAACTCAGCAATCTCTGAATCCGCAAGCGTCAAAAATTGCTGGTTTTCATAGTCCATCTCCACCATTGGTACTTGCAAAACTTCCATCATACTGGTATCCGGTGATAGAACCGAGAGGTTCTCCCTTAGGCCTCGAACCAAATCACCTGAGAGTCGACCTAAACCCTGAGATGAGGAAAGAGTCATGGAATTGCTTGATTGGTCGAGATCCAAAGAGATTCCAATGTCCTCTGCCCCAATGAATTGATCGAGAATTTGTTCCAATTCCTCGACGACCGGTTCGATTTGTTCGCCCTGCTCATGTTTTGAATCAACAGCATAGTACAGCGTGTTGATACGTCCATTCATCGATTGCATTGCTTGTGCTGTTTGCAAATCAGTAAAGACTGCAGGGGCTTGTGTTCCTGCTGATGCACCCTGCCCTTGGTTTGAAACCACTGCAAAGACGCTTACTTGTGAATCAATGCGTTTACGTTGGCTGTTTTCGGTCACGTACCATCCTAAATCAAAAGTATCACCCTTGACAAGTCCTAACTCATCTGCCAACACCTGGTTGACGGCAACTTGGTGTTGCTGAGAAAAGAAATTTGCTTCGTAAAGAGCGGAATACCGAATTCCTGATGACGAGGAGCCAATGTTCGGCCAAGGGCCCAAGGAATCGATGGAACTGTTCATTGCCATCCAAGTTACACCTGTTAAAGATGATTCGAGGGATGAAGTGCTTACTGCGGCCACTATACCTTGCTGTTGACCCTCAATCGAGGTGCTCAACAGGCTGTTGGATTGTATTCCATCCCAGACGCCATGCGCCACCGTTTCTGATAGTGTGACCCTCTCTCCAATCGAGAGGTCA
Organism: Methanobacteriota archaeon; assembly: GCA_018691345.1. Lineage (GTDB taxonomy): Archaea > Thermoplasmatota > Poseidoniia > Poseidoniales > Poseidoniaceae > MGIIa-L1. The sequence continues at coordinate 3,327 of JABGTJ010000084.1, read as the reverse complement.
AAGCCTGAAACAGTGATGTCGGTTTGGCCCCACGCACCTTCCACCTCGTTTCGAACAGTAGCGTCCAATGAATCGCCCACAACCATCGACGAAGTGATGATTGCCGAAGCGACGACTAAACCAACCATCAACAGCGCAGCCTGTCGTTTACGGCGAAGGATATTCTTTGTAGCCAGCCTCCATACGACCAAGCGTTGAGGTACCAGCAGTGGTTGAAGTAAGACATGGCTCATTATTCCGATCGCAAACGAACCTGCCCACAAAGTGGCTCCGGAGACCGAAATCCATTCAAGAAAAAAGAAGGCGATGTAGGCATCAGCAACAGGTCCAAAAATCAACAACAGAACCCGAAATGCTCCAAGTTGTTTCCATCTTCCGATTCCAAGAGTCGACACTGCGCTGAGCAGTGCAACCATGGCGAAAAGTGAAAACAACTGAAGAAACAGGCTCATTCCTCCTTCTCTTTACGTAGATCCTCAACAATTGTGCCGTCAGACATCTGCAACGTCCTTGTGCATCGTTCAGCAATCATAGGGTCATGGGTAACGATAAGGAAAGTCGTGTTGCGATCACGGTTCAATTTGTGGAGCAATTCAAGAACTTCGGAAGAAGTCACTGAGTCAAGATTACCTGTCGGCTCGTCGCAAAGGATGACCGCAGGGTTGTGAACAAGTGCTCGTGCGACAGCCACCCGTTGCTGCTGACCACCGGACAGTTCTGAAGGGAGATGCTCTGCTCGATCGGTAAGGCCAACGGATTGAAGGGCCTCAAGTGCACCTGTCCGGGCTTCTGAGGCTGAGTTTCCGAGCAAAAGGAGGGGGAGTTCCACATTTTCGACCGCAGTGAGAACGGGTAAGAGATTGAAATCTTGGAAAATGAAACCCAAGTACTCGGCTCTCATACGGGTTCGTTGATTGTCGGAGATTCCAAACAGGGGTTCACCGTTCACGTGCACATCGCCAGAATTCGGCACGTCTATACCTGAAAGAATGTTCAACAGAGTTGTTTTCCCGCACCCTGATGGGCCCATAATGGCCACCATTTCACCAGCATCGACACTAACGTCCACACCTTTCACTGCTTGAACTGTAGATTCCCCAGATGGATAGATTTTCCAAACTCGTGTCGCTTTCATCACGGGGCCCATGCATTGAGGACAACCGAATGCGTTGATAAACTACCGCTTCAAAGCGTTAACATGAACGGTGAAAAGGTACTCAGCATCACCGTTCTCACATTCGGTCCACTCGCAGAAACCCTCGGTTGGAAAAGGAAAGAATTCGAATTCGTTCAAAATACTCGCATTGAGGAGGCTGTGAGGATTCTCGGCCTGCCCTCAGTTCAATTGCTAGGCCTACTTTTTGCAGTGAATGGAGTGCAGTGCTCAAGTGAAACCGTTCTCCAAACTGGAGATGAATTAGCACTGTTACCTCCGGTTTCTGGCGGCTAAACGAACAAAAATGGGAATGTTCGGCCGAAGAGTTCAACACTATCCCCGCTGTGCACACACTGAGGAAGAAGCATGATTGGCGGTTTAGGACCACTGGAACTCACGATACTGGTCGGCTTATTTTTTGTTCTGTTCGGTGCAGAGCGATTGCCGAAGATGGCAAACGCCCTTGGGCGCTCCAAGGGTGAATTCCAAAAAGGACTCACGGACACTTCACGTACGATCACTGACCTCGAGGCTGGTGGTAAAACTCCAAATCAACTGCTGAACGAACGAGCCCGAGCAGTAGGCATCGACCCTGCCGGTATGGATGTTGAGGAACTTGAACGAAAGACTGCAACGCTCGAAACGCTCGGCAAAAGTTCTGAAGAATGATTAACGCTTCCTTTTGAGAACAAGTGCTGCGCCGCATCGGTCGCAATCACCAACATCACCCTTCTTTGAGCGAGCTACATCTTCAGGAACTTCCGTGGTATGCCGGCAGCCAGTGCATCGTCGAATCCAAGTCCAAACTTGCTTTGCCCCTTTGGTGTCGACCGATGTCGACTCCCGACCCGAAAATTTCATTGTGTTCTGAAGGCGATAATCATCTGTGACAAGAGGAAGTTGAAGCCCGAGTGCTAACGCTAAAACCTCTAAATCGACGTCAGAAAGGCGGGGTAAGTCGCCGCTTTGTGCTGCACATTCGCGAGCTTGTGCCAACCATGCAGCATTCGCATCGCGCCAATCGATGTCAAGGGCTTGAACAAGCATCCAACGTTGAGGACTTACGCGTTCTAATTCCGCTTGTTGGCCAACTGAACAGATGTTACCGTTCAATTCGTGAACTGGCCAGTGGAGTAAAGCCGCTGTATCGAGGACTCGCATCAAACAGACTACCATCGAATGCACTCCTTGAACTCACCGCACACCCACACCTTCATGGCTATGAGTATGAAGCGATTGTCATGTCGTGGAAGCAGTCCATACTCGACTTTTTCGATATCTTTGGTCCTGCAAGTTTAGCTGTACTTTCTTTTACTGAATCAATTCTCCAACCTATACCTCCCGACTTACTGTACATTCCGATGTTGGCAGACGCCATGGGTGACACGCCTCGAGTCCTTTGGCTGTGGCTCACTGTCACTCTCTCGTCGGTTGCTGGTTCGCTAGTTGGGTACTGGATTGGAAGGCGATGGGGCCGATCTTTTATTGGCAAGTTCTCAAAACAAGCACATCTCGATAAAATTGAGGCATTGACTGTTCGGTATGGCACCTTTGGAATATTCATTGCTGCTTTCTCACCCATTCCGTACAAACTCTTTGGATGGGTTGCTGGGATGGGCGAGATGGAAAAGAGACCCTTCATCATCGCAGGACTACTTGGTAGAGGGCTACGTTTTGGCTTGGAGGCAGCCCTTATTGGGATTTATGGCAATGCCGCCATTGATTCTATCAACTGGTTTCTCGATAATGAAATTGTTCTCGGGGCAGGGATGATTGTCGCATCAATACTTGGATGGTATATCTGGAAATGGTGGTCAGGTATTGAACTTGAATCAATTAGCCCTGATTCGGACACCGTCGATTGAATCCTCGCCACATTTGATGGTGCGAATCATTATCAAGGGGAGGTCGGTGGACAGGCTGTCGCTCGTGTGGTGTAGCTAGGTCCATCATAGTGGGTTTTCATCCCGCCGACCCGGGTTCGAATCCCGGCACGAGCACCATCGGTCAAATATAGCGCAGTCTTGCGTTTGTTTTCCTCAAAAAAAGGGTGAGATTTGGCCCACCCCCCCTCTAAATTAGGGGTGATTAGATGAAGGGTTTGAGACCCATTGGGTCAAAAATTTGAACCCAATGTTGCACTAACATATACCTGCTGAGTAAAGGCAACC
>JABGTJ010000083.1 GCA_018691345.1 Methanobacteriota archaeon | reverse complement strand
GCGCCAATTTGGCCTTTGCTGATCTGACAGACGCTACACTGGTTGCAGCGAACTTAACCAATGTGAGATGGTCGAACACAATTTGTCCTGATGGAACCTACTCTGATCACAACGGAAATACGTGTGCGAATAATACCTGATTCAAGGTCAGTTTAGCGCTTACTCCACACTCCTTTTGAAACGGAGGTTTTCTCTGAGATTAAAGAAGAGGACATAGAATCTAAAATCAAATAAACCACAAAGCCTATTTGTTGAAATTTTGACGGGAAAGTGATGCAAGCGAATGTCTTGATGGCGGACAGCGAAGAAATCAAGGAAAGTGAGTCTCACGCAACTCGACGTATGCTTTACATGGCTCTCGGTTCAACTTTGGCCTTCATCCTGTATTCTTTTCTGGTGTTCGCTCCAGCCGGTAATTGTTTCAAAGTGGATGATGGGTCGAATTCGCTTGGTCTAACATTCAGCTACACGTTGCAGATGGTGCAGGATTTTTTTGAATCAAGGAGCACAAGTCAACTCGATTGCTACAGTGAATTTCTGCAGATTTGGGATATAATGTATGCAATCATCTATACCTCGATGTATTGTTTTTGGATTCTGTACTTTTTCCAAAACCGCCGGATTTTATTGGTGATACCACTCCTCGGTATGGTTACCGATTGGGCCGAAAACATTACTGAAATCATGATGATAAACAGTTATGTGGATTCAAATACCATTTCGGAAACGCTCGTTTCAGTAGGTTCTGGACTGAACATGGTGAAATGGACCATGTCCACTTTAACATACTTGATGATCTTTACAGGTATTGCGATCAAGATTAAATCATCCGTGAGTGCAACCAAAAAAGAGCAAACATAACCAATACCTATCGTTTCATAAACACAGGACAGATTGACGTTCTTACTCATGCTGATAAATTCAAAGAACAACTCACCACGGTATTTCAGAAAGGTTCCTACGCATTGACCATCCGACAGCAGTAGAGATGCTGTAATGATCAATGCTCCTGAACGGCGAGATTACGACTCTGCGGATGCAGAACGAAGAGTGTCTCCACCAATCGAAATCTGAGTCACACGGTCCGTCGCAATATTCCTGTACTCACTTTTTTCCATATCAAAAACGGTTTTGAGGTTATATTCTGACGGGTCATAGGACATTGCATCTCTTACTCGATTCGTATCTCTTTCTTCTCCATCCGGTCCTGTCCAAGCTCCAACTCTTGCCGTCATGTTTCGTAATGTGCCATCTCGCTTCTCAAATTGAACGGTAAAATTAGCATTCAAATGTTGGCCTGCCAGTTCCAGGATTTGAGATTCAGGAAGGAACTCTCGACCTGAGGTTGAAGGTCTTCCGGGTATGTATGCTCCACGAGGTGCAGGCGGTGGTGGCAGCGACGTCAGTTGCTGTTCCGTTAGAATCGAGTGAAGTGTTCTCGGAACTGAAGCCGGATTAAAATCAGCACGGCCCAAAAGCAGAATCATGCTGGCAATCATATCCGAGTGAAGAGGACGCGAACGGGGAAGTATTGGGCGAACACATGCATTCTCATTGTTGAGGTGAATGGGAAGATGCTCCACATGAAACCTTGACTTCATTCCAAAATCCATTCGTGCAGCCTCAAGCGGAAAGATTTCAATCGTCTGGCCGTGAATTTTTCGACGTAAGGAGATGCTTTTCCCTTGAGTTACGGGGGTCCAATGAGTCGATGCGACGATGGTCTCACACCATTGTAAGGCACGTTGCACCGCATCGACTTTTGTCTTCGCAATTTGAGTTGTAGGTTTTAGATGTCCGAAAGGAGTTTTGTAAATCATTAGGACTCCACGAAATCCACTCTTAATAAAAAAGACATCAATTGTTCACTCAGTCTTCGTGATTGAGTGTTCATTCAGGGAGTACCCATTGTGGCCATTCTTCATGGTCAGATGAACGACTGACAAGAACCAAAACAGGCCGTTGGACAGCGGCGAGTACATCGTTTAGACTGCGCTGAGTCGACGGAGTGATTACTCCATCCCGCATATCAACTGCCAGCCATGCTTCCGGATATTGGCCTTTCCAAGCCTCCAGTTCTGCCTCAATGCCTTCGGGTGGAATACCTTGACGAACACTTGCGATAAATCCCCATTGTGGAGGACATCTGCGTTCAGCATCCGTCCAGAGGAACATTCGAGGTGTAGAAGGGAGGCGTTCGAGTTGAGCCACCGCTTCTTCAAGCGTCACGCACACGGGTCGGTTCGGCATTGGCATTGGCAGTGAATGGCGCCATGTACGGTCCAAATCGAGCGGTTCTCGTCGGCGCATGTATGCCCTAGGCTTGTCTCTCGTTTCAATCCCTCGGAGTATCGTGAATGACAGGGTCCCGTACGAAATCGAAGCGAACCTTCATGCCCCTTGTGCGCTGCCATCGATTCATGTCCAGTGGTAGCGCACCTCCACCACCCCAGCCGCCAGGCGGTTCAATGCTGATGATGCTGGGTGTAATGGTCATGATGACGCTGCTCATCATGAACCCGAGCATACGTACAACTCTCGGAGATGTAGCCGACCCAATCCTCGACCCGATTCTGCCTCAAGAAGCCTATTTCGTGCTCACTGTACTCATCCTTGGTAGTTTCTCAATGACCATGAACACTGTTCTGCGCAACTTCTTCACCGACCCAATGGCGCAGGCTCACATTGGACATCGCCAAGGTCAAGTTCGCAAAATGATGAACGATGCACGGGTCTCACGTGACCCGATCTTGCAAGAGAAAGCAACCACTCTCCAACAGCAAATGATGCCTGAACAACTCAAAGTTCAGATGGGTGCAATGAAACCAATGATGTTCACGATGGTGTTCATTATCGGTATTTTTGCTTGGCTAACCACCGCTGTGGAGAGCTTCCGTGTTGATTATGTATCTCTACCATGGGCATCGGAATGGAAACTTTTGGATGACAAGTTCTTCTTTTTCCCTGCCTGGATCTGTGCCTACATCTGCATGAGTGCACCACTTGGAAGAGTAATTGACCGACACATCAAATTATTCCGCTACAGAAAACACCCGTTGGTTACTGCAGGTGAGACGCTCAAAGAACCACTTCTCCACTTGGTAGCGACGACTGGCACGCCCAAAGGCGGCGATGCACAGCGAAGGCAACAGAGAAACCAAAGGAACACGAATTCGAACCGTCGGAAATCCAAATCCAACAGAAATGATTCGTCCAAAGTGGAAGAAACCAGCGATAGAAAGTCTGAATCGGTCTGGGATTCGAATTCCAACGAATGTCCAAAATGTGGACTCACTATGGTCACCAGGATGGGACCTCGCACGAAAAAGTGTGATGTTTGCCGTCATGAGTGGGTGTAAGCATGCTACGTATCACCGTGTCAGGGCACCCTGGAAGCGGTACGAGTACCCTCGTAAAGGCGCTTATGGCTCATTACTCGTGGACATCACTCAACGGCGGAGATGTATTTCGACAGGAAGCGGCACGCCGTGAGATGAGTCTTGGTGAATTTGGAGAGTTGTGCAAATCCGACTTGAATGTCGATCGTGAGTTGGATAAACAACTCCAACAACAAATGCAGGATGACTCATCGCAAATCGTAGAATCTCGACTTGCAGGATGGTGGGCGTATCGACTTGAAATCCCCTGTGTCCGGCTTTGGCTTGATGTTGATGAAACCGAAAGAGCAAAACGTGTCGTTTACCGTGAAGGAGGTTCTATAGAAGATGCCTTAGAGGCGAATAAAAAACGCTCTTCGGTGGATGCTGAACGGTTTATGGAACTGTACCAAATCTTGCCCGAACAGCGAGAACCCTATACCACAGTACTTGACGCGACAAACCTAGGCAGTGAGGAAGTTCTTGCTGCGGTCATTTCAATTTTGGAGGAGAAAGCATGACACTACACATTCTTGATGCAGAAGCAAAAACCAACCCTTCCATCGGTGGAAACCCGGATGAACGTGATGTTGAAGAGCGTCTTGCCTCTGGATTTATCCTCCTCGACAAACCTGCTGGACCAACATCACATCAACTTGCTTCGTGGGCTCGTGACCTGTTTGGTCTTGAGAGACTCGGTCACGGAGGTACACTCGATCCCTTTGCGACAGGCGTTCTACCATTGATGGCAGGAAAATCGATGAAGTTGACAAAGAAGATTCTCACGCACAAGAAGACCTACATCTGTGTATTCAGGTTTGCATCGTCGCCAGATGAAGAGCAACTCCAAAAAGTGATGAAGCAACTCACCGGCCGTGTTTACAATGTACCTCCAGAAGTTTCTGCAGTCAAGGTTCAGGTGCGGACACGAAAGATTTTCACTTTTGAGAAAATAGAAATGAAAGCAAATGATATGATTGCTCGTGTCTATTGTGAAGCTGGAACGTACATTCGAACCATTGCCCGAGACATGGGTTTACTTTTGGACATGAAAGTACAGCTGAAGGAATTGCGAAGAGAAACAACTGGCGTATTCAAACTCGAAGATTGCATTACCATGCAAGAATTAGCTGACGCCGTTTGGCTCTGGAAAGAACGAGATCAACCTGAAGCACTATTGCGTGTCATACATCCAATTGAAAAATTACTGTTGGACTTACCTACTGCTACGGTCAAGGACAGTGCTGCCGCAGCGCTCGCACATGGCGCACCTTTGTTGCGACCTGGATTGGTCGACATTCAAAGCGGGGTCAAAGCCGGTAAGGACATCATGATTCAGACACTCAAAGGAGAGGCCGTTGGAATCGTAACGCTCACGCTGGGCGCGGATGAACTAGCAGCAATTGACGAAGGTGAAGTAGCTCGACCAAGCATGGTCTTGCTCGACGAAGGATTATACCCTCGTCGCTGGAAGTCCCCAGAATGAATCAATGATTCACGCTTCAACGTATTCTTCGTAAATATATTCTTCAGTTTCTATTCGTATTTTCAATACAGACATATGATTCCCACATCCACTTTGTCAACGGGTGTTGAACGGCCCCCACGGCCTCAAAGCAGTTTTTTGTGAGACGGTCACCCTATGAAGTTTGAGGGTGTTTCTGGCGTTATCCGACATCCGATGTTGGAATGATGCAGTGAATCACTGCACCTTTCTTCACTCTAATTTTTTGATTTTGGCAGGGGTCAAAAATACGAAGGCACCGACAATTGCTAACAATGCGACAACCGTGAGACCCCAGAACATTCCTTCAGAAATTCCATCGGAACTTGATGCAGTATTATCATTGGCCGGTGAGGCTGCAATGGTGATGGCAATTTGAGCCTCGTTGTTGTCTTCACTTCCCTCAGAAATTTCAGAACTTCGATCGATGACGGCACCTAATTGCTTCTGTGAACTGTCTTCGGGGACTTGCCAGTCAAACGTCACATAGGCGACAGAGCCTGGTTGAAGAACTGGAATTGTGTCGTAATCAATTAACTGAGAGTCAACTTCACATCGCACTGAAATCATGGTTGCTTCTGCTTGTCCAATGTTACGGACAAATACGCGAATAGACAGAATATCTCCAGCACGGATCTCTTCACTTCCCACATCGATTTCTTCGACAATCAAGTCAGGCAAGGAGAGTACTTCCAAATCCATAATTCGCTCATGGCATGAGGTTTGGTCGCACAAAGATACGAGCACCGAGGTGAAGCCGGGAGTCGGGGGGGAAACGGTGATGGTTTTGTTGAATACATCTATCGATGCCCATGACCGGTTGGTTGAGGCGGTCAGACCCGTTGAATCAACATCTGAATAATCGAAAGGAAGATCTGAAGATACGCTCAACTCGACTGGGATTAAGGATTGGAATTCCTGCAAAACCGGCGTATCGTCTACAGTGGCAACATTCGTGATGAATGTTTCACTCCACGTGTTTCCAGCGGAATCTACAACGGTTGTGACAATTGTAGCCTGACCACTTGCTTCAGGTTGAAGAGCGATTCGAATGTCACCTTGTGTCAAATCAACCGTTACCAATTCCGGGTTGGAATTGGTAAAACTGACCGCAAGGTCTTCACTAACGGTTCGGTCGTCAGTGCATCGATACAAGAACGGAAGGATACGACCTCCTCCATCTTCAGTGAGGGATTGGTCACCAACTGGGATGCATTCTGGGTCTTCATCCCATTCGATGTCATAGCCACCTGTAACGCTCATGGAGGTGATTTCCAAAGCCGTAGTACTTTCATTGCCAAGTGAATCCCATGTGAACCATGACTTCAGCTCCACTTTCAAGGAAGTATCACCAGCGGCCATGAACTTACCAACAGGGAAGGTATGAGTAAGCGTAGGGTTGAGGGCAACCGGCTCGTTGGTGACCAATTCGTCGTTGACGAAAAGTAGCCACCGTGAATAGACAGGGTCAAGACCGTCGACATCACCAAAAATTCGTCCTTGAAGCGACAGAGTTGGGTCGTTCACATCAACGGTGATATCGGAAATGCACGAATCGGTCGTGGTGAGGCGCAGTTGCGTGTACGCTTGGTCGGGAAGCAACATGTGCTCATTCATTGCAGCAAAGTCTGAGAAACTTATTCCATCATTGGAGGACGCATATTCCAAGAGTACATCATCTTGGGACTCGTTGTCCAATGAATAGTGGGCTCGCCCAATCCGTTGGTTTGGTGGTGTCGCTATGATCTCGCTGGTCCATGCCCCACTGGTCCCACTGACGCTCGATTGGAGTCCACAATCTGAGAGTGCCATGTTGTTGGAGGATCCCTTCTCTAAGTCAAGACCGAGAACGGGCATCGAGTGGCCGGTAAACTCAGCCTGAGCCGAACCGTATTCGCCACCATACCATGGAGTCTTCATTGTGACCCTCATTCCAACTGCATCCACCTCCAATCGCGTATCGTCGGTCGAACCAACCGATACGTAATCCAGAGTGAGAATCGAGGATTGAAGCGATTCCCATGTCCAGTCGGTCAATTCCGAGACGTTCGACGACCATGAGTTTGTGAGGTAATCAAGGGAACTCTGGGTGTTGGAAAAAGTCACTAAGGATTCGTACTGTCCGCCGTAGTTGATTGAAAAGCGAACAGAATCTTGGTAAAGTGGACCTGGAACTGAAAAGGCAATAACAACGTCCACCGCAAGAATCTGGTACTGAGTTGATCCAAAAGCATTGAACGATGTCAATTCAATCACCGGTCCAGTCGACCAAGAGATGGACCCATCGGGAGTGCCCAAAGAGTTGTTCGATTCTGTAGGCGATGACTGAGCCCAAAACGTCATGCTGTCAAGATTCTGCGGCCGGTGATGAACCATCGTCATGCGTTGGTCAGCAACCATCGCGTCGGTATAGGTCGCTTGGTCTTCAGAAAAGGATGTGAAAGCACCGAGATTCCAGTTTGACGGTTGCGAAAAGGAACCCTCTGGAAACAAATCTACGGTGCTTGTTTCATGCACTGAACGGCCAGCGACCGAACCAAAAGGCGCCAGGAGAAGCATTGAAAGTAGAAAAACGACCGTTGTGTACTTTCCCGTGTTCGCTCGCATAGTGATGCGACACCACCGAATGCACTTGAATGCAAGGGTACTATGTTCCGTTGGAATTGTCAAATGAAACAGACATCTCACTACGGATTATTGAAATACCACGCGCATAACCGCGAGTTACCTCTCATGGCTGTGATGGTGTAGGGGTTAGCACGGCAGATTGTGGTTCTGCCAGCCCGAGTTCGATTCTCGGTCACGGCCCCTCTTACTTCAGACCAGTTTAT
>JABGTJ010000093.1 GCA_018691345.1 Methanobacteriota archaeon | reverse complement strand
TGAGACCACCAATGGAGGATTGGTCAATGACTTCACTTGAACGGTAGACGTTGTATGTTGCAGAGAAAAGCCCTTGCAAAACTGAACCATCAATGTCGATGTTGCGCCATGTAACCGTAGTTGTTTCTGAGGCAGGGTCGAAGACTGCGCTGATGTCTTGAGCTTGCAGATTGCTTGGATTACCGAGATCTTCCGCTGAGACGTTGCTCATTGGCACTAAAGCAAGAAGCATACACATCACAAGGAAAATCGCTTTTCTCTTGCCTTCTTTACCGAGCAGTTCGACCGTCATCAATTCACTTGTCGCATGCGACGGTTAAGAGCATGTCGCATATTTAACCGCTAAAATTGGTATTCATCACACCCCTACGGGGTGACGAAGTTACGATTCATTCCTGTTCAGAAGGTTGGTTCGGTTGAGGCAAAGGGTCTTCTAAATCAATACGGGTAATTTCACTGTGTGCTTGTTGGAAACGCACAAGGAATGTCCACAATCCTCCGAAAGCGGAAATCAAGACAACAATGCTCAGAGGAGTGATTGGTACGTGATCAAGTACGCCAGGTAACGTTCCAAAATCACCGATATCTGCATAGATAAAAACAGCGGTAAGGAAAATTCCCAAGATCGTGACAACGGTACGGTCTGCTCTCGAAAAACCACGGTAATTGCGAGAGCCAGCAACCGCTTGCGCTTGCGTGCCCATGTATGAGCCAAGAAGAGTCAGCCAAGCCGCTACAAGTCCGATGGTGATGTCGCCAACGAAAACGGAACCCGCAATGCACAGCAACCAAATGGCGTCGAGAAGCCGATCAAATGTATGGTCAAGATAATCTCCCCAACGGCTTACTTTACCGAATTTACGAGCAAGAGGTCCGTCCAAACCATCCATAGCCATGGCCAGTATCATCAACAACCCGCCCCCGAACAACATGTTTGCGCCATAGGTCGTCTCATCAGCAGTCAACACAGCCAAACCGCCGAGTATGCCTACTGGTAAAGCAACCCATGTTACAGTGGATGGTTTAACGTTCTCAAGAGCGTCTAAAAGTGGATTCAGAATACCTTCCCAAGTGTCTCTCAATTTTTCTAACGCCATGGTGCTCATTCCTGTTGCCGAAGCGGGGGGGTGTTTGTTGTTGCGGTTATCAAAACACAAAAACAGCGTGTTACAACCAGTTCATGGCGTTCGAAGCAGCATCTTTGAGTGAGGCTGATGGTGTACCTTCATCCATCCACTGAACAATGCTTTCAAGCAATTCTTCGGTTGAGGAAGCGGTTGTATCAAGTTCCAATATGGGCACTTCTATCTCAAATTCAAGCAGTTCCGACCATGTGCCAGATAGCATTTCCCACTCCACGTTGGCGTTGATTTTCTCCGGTGAATACGGGCGCTGTTCAAGCCGTTCACGGATTTTTTCAGGGTTACATCGCAAAAGCACGATGGCATCAACATCAAGTAAATGGGAGAGATGGCCATCGACAAAACAGGTCTCAGTATCATTCGGAACCCATGTCTCTGAAAGTTTGTGAATGTCCAACGGTGCAGAACCGTCGATCTGGTCAACAGGTCCCAAGCAACCGTTTTGTTCGGCCAGTTCCTGAAGCGAAACCACTGTGTAGAGTTCACTCAATGACTCGCAAATCGTCGTTTTCCCAGTCCCGGGAGTTCCGGCCACTGCAATGCATAAGTTGTCTTCCACAGCAATGCCCGTACCCACCAACACATAAAGGAAAAAGGAGGAAATACTGCAAAGAAGGCGTTCTCGATGGCTTTCGTTACGAGCGAAACAGGGAAAGGCATGATAGGTCATCACCTGCAGCGGTGATTATTGCCATGTTTGGAATGAATGACCCTGCACAAACCTTGCTCCAACTAGAGCGATATGTGGCTGATGGTCGAATGGAAATGTCCGAAGTCATGGCCATCGAGTTCACAGATATGTTCCTCACACAAAAGAAGAGAGATGCCGATTCTCAAATCATGCTGGTCAAGGGTCTTCGAATTCTATGCGATATTTTCCTTGCCCGAAACAAAGCCAAACGAGGAATTTCAACCGTTAAAATTCTCCATCGCGAACGGAAGAAATTAGTCCGGATGCTTAGCAAAGGCGCCCCTCAACTGTTGGAAAAAATGACGCCTGATGCAGAAGATTTTCGTCGTGCAGGGAAGTTATTTGCTCATGCTGGCAAAAGCAGTGCAGCAATGAAAGCCTTCACTCAATGTGAAAAGAAATCACCGGGGCACGTTGCTGCTGCACTGGAAGCATGCCAAGTGATTCCGGACCAAAAGAAACTCATTCAGCGATTGGTCGACATTGTCGCCAACTCAGGCCATGTCATCATGTATGAAGGCGTATTCTACTTACAACCGGACGCATCACCAATGGCGAAAACTGAAGAAATAATGGCAGTCCTCCATACTGCAATTGAGAAGCAAATAGGTCCGACCGACGCTTGTCAAAAGCAAATTGAACGAATCAGTGGAGAGCGCCTTGCCATTGAACGAGGAGATGCTGCAGCAAACGCTCGCTTGCAAGCAGCAATGGATCTGCTCAAACCTCAACACGACTACTATGAGTACTGAGAGTGGTAACGAGAGATGGATTTGAACCATCGATCTCCGGGTTATGAGCCCGACGGGATATCCAGACTACCCCACCTCGTTATACCCAAGGCTGAAACCCTCCCGTTCTTCAATGCACCGATTAACTACGATTGAACTGCAGTACCGAAAAAAATCCTCTTTGTACAATAAATACGCGTTGTTTCAACACTGCATTGATGAAGATGAAGCGTTTGTCTATGCATATGCGAGCAGGGCGTACAGTACCAGTCATCATGTGCTCATTGCTCCTAATGGCCTCCATTTCGGGTTGTCTGAGCTCAGATGAAGAACCCAAAAAAAGCAGTGCGATTGAATTAATTGTCTACTACGACGCGACATCAGGCGTCCTTGAAGAAAATGTGCAGAACAACCAACAAGTTACTGAAACGGGTGTAGAACTTACCTTTGACTTTTCATACACTAAATCCTCTGCTGGAGCGATGGAAACATACTATTTCCTACCAGGGGACGGTTCGAGTGCTGTTGAAAATAATGCGGCCGAAAACGGTGAAGTGACCTACACGTACCTCACACACGGCCTGTTTGATGCTGCTATGGGTGGAATCGATGACCAAGGTAACGATTATTTCGAAAACATCACCATCCGAATCGACAAACAAATCACTTGGGGTGACAGCAACACTGCAGACCCAAACGTCATGAACATCGAAACTACACCGGACTGCAGTTGCCCGGCGCCAGAGAAAATAGTAGTCGAATCAACCGTCGTGAACCCGGAAAATCAACCGCCAAGCCCGATCAATCAAGGCCAAACCGTCACGGTAACATGGAGAATGTTGAATTCGACGGATGCAACGACGGTTGAGTCTGCACCGGAACAAGTTGGCGATGGACAAGATGCTTCATGGATGCACAACCAGTACTTCGTCGAACCAGGAACGTGGAAATTGGAGGTTGATGTGACCGCTGAAGGAAACGGAGATGAGCGAGTCAATGTCAATCATGTCGTCAAAATTCTCTATGAATCACAGGAAAGTATACCCAATCCAATGAGTGCCTCCGAAGCAGAAAATGCGTCGCAGTGAATTCACTTTTCGCTTTTGAAAAAGTGAAGTTAAAGTGAAAGTTAAGCCCGTAGTAAACCGATTATAGGTTTGAAAACCGATGAGAAAATTCGTATTCAGCAGCGCGCCCTGTTTCTGTCTTTCATATACCGTTGGCATGCCAGTATGGGTTGGAAGTGAACAAGAATGGCAACCAAATCGAAGAAAAAAGCGAAAACTGAACTTGAAAACAATGAAAGCCCTACGGACGAAGCACCGGTAATGAAGCCGACAGAAGAGGAAGTGCCTGAGCCACTCATCGAAGACCTCCCTGGCGTAGGACCAGCAACCGCAGAAAAACTCCGAGAAGCCGGTTTTGATGACCTACTCGCACTCGCAGTCATGTCTCCTGGCGACCTTGCAGACCAAGCAGAACTTGGTGAAGCAGTTGCAACCAAAATTATCGGTGGTGCAAAGAAAATGGCAAACATCGGTGGATTCGTTTCAGGTGGCGCACTCCTTGAAAGACGCCGTGAAGTCCTCAAACTCACATCCAAGGTCGAATCAATTGACGATCTCTTAGGCGGTGGATTTGAAACACAAGCTTTGGTTGAAGTGTACGGTGCATTCGGCAGTGGGAAAACCCAAATCGGACACCAATTGGCCGTCAACTGCACCTTGCCGTTGGAAGAAGGCGGATTTGATGGCGATGTGTTCTACATCGACACTGAAGACACCTTCCGTCCAGAGCGAATCACGCAAATGGCTCGTGGACATGGACTTGATCCCGAACTGGTGCTGAGTCGAATACACGTCGCTCGCGCTTACAACTCAGCCCACCAAATGCTCCTTGTTGACGAAATCAAGAGGATGAGCAAGGGCCTCAATGTCAAGATGATTATTGTAGACTCCCTAACAAGCCATTTCCGAGCTGAGTTCATTGGAAGAGGAATGCTGGCAAACCGCCAACAAAAACTCAACCGCCACTTGAAAGATTTGAAGCAGCTTGCTGATATCAACAATGCATTGGTCCTGGTGACCAACCAAGTTCATTCCAAGCCTGATGCAATGTGGGGCGATCCAACAAAGCCAGTCGGTGGGCACGTTCTTGCCCACGCCTCAACGTTCAGACTTTATTTGCGCAAAGCAAAGGGTGGCCGACGTATTGCTCGCCTGGTTGACTCGCCGAACTTGCCAGATGGCGAGTGCGTCTACCAAGTGACTCAAGAAGGTCTTCGTGACTGATTGGTGATTGAAATTACCTCCAAAAACCACTGTTTTAGTCGTTCTAAGGGGCGGCACATTCAAGGGTGCTTGGGTAAGCATGACGCCTATGCGACACTTGATTGACAGAGTATTGGAACTCACCGAATCAGAAATGGCAACACCGGCAACCGTCACCCCACCAATGGGTGAAGGTAGTGAAGTCGAACTGAAAGCACTGCTCGAATCACTCCAACCTCGCATCCGAGTATACGGAGTAGGTGGGGCTGGATGCAATGCTATTGGACGCTTGCATGGAGAAGGCCTGTTTGAAAACTCATACGTTACAGGATACGCCATCAACACCGATGCTCAAGCCCTTCTGATGTCACCAATCGAAGAAAAGGTATTGATTGGACGAACGGCTCGTGGAAGAGGCGCTGGCGGAGACCCGACGAAAGGCGAGGCGGCGGCTCTAGAATCTGAGTTAGCTCTGCGTCGAATAACCAACGACACTCAATTGGCCATCATCACCGCAGGCATGGGCGGTGGATCAGGAACTGGTGCAGCTGGGCAGATTGCCCGTCTTGCCAAACAACAGGGAGCGATGACCATTGCCGTTGTCACCTACCCGTTCCAATCTGAAGGCGCTCTACGTAAGCAAAATGCGGAGTGGGGGCTTGAACGTCTACGAGAGCATTGCGATACTATCCTTGTCATTCCCAACGAAAGGCTCCTCGAAATTGAAGGCGTGAAAGATCTACCAATCACCAGCGCCTTCCGAGTCGGAGATGAACTTCTTGTTCGTTCAATTACTGGAGTTGCTGAATTACTTACTATTGATGGAATGGTAAACCTCGATTTCGAGGATCTTCGGTCTGTCATTAACTTTGGCAGTGGCGTCGCCATGATTGGACTTGGTTCAGCTTCAGGCCCTGGGCGTGCCGAAGCGGCGACCATGGAAGCGCTTCATTCACCATTGCTTGACATCGACGCAAGCGATGCAAGAGGTGCTCTCATCAACGTCGTTGGTGGTGCAAGCCTTACCCTTGGGGAAGCTGAGCAGTGTGCTAAAATCATCAAAGATAAAATCTCACCACACGCCCAAATCATCTGGGGTGCTGCAGTCAAAGAAGAACTGGAAGATGAACTCCGCGTCATGCTTGTGTTAACTGGTGTCAAGAGCGAACAAATTCACGGAGCAAGTGAAAACAGACAGCTGCGAGCTCTTCGCAATCAACAAATTGAATTTGTAAACTGATCATTTGATTGCATAATACAAGAAGAAGAGCAAGGCGAGAAGCCCGCCGTAAAGAATGGTATACTGCCTGTTATCCAATTCATCTGAAAGGTCAAGTTGTACAACCTCACCATCGTATTGGGTGCCTGGCAATGTGTAGCCAATCGAATTCCACATATCGCCATCCGAGTTACCGTTACCGTTAACGGCGTTTACATGCAAAACGAAATCTACTGTTGTCGAATTGTCGCTGGGTGCAGTCCAACTCAGATTCCAACTGCGATACTGGTTTCCTGCTTCTGTATGCGTCCAACCCTCATCCATGAACTGTACTCGTGAGGCATTGTGAACGTCAACTGCACCATCGCTTACTTGAAAACGAAATCCGCCTTGAGCCGAACCCGTAGTTGGCTCAGTCTCCGACTCCACATTGAGGGTTATATTGTACGATACGTTGCTTTCAAACGATGCTGGCATACCGGTGATGTTGGGTTGAGTTGCGTTTGAATATCCTCCATGGCACGTGCAACCGTTATCGGCAAGGCTACCGATTCCAGTCGGGAAACTCTGGATTGATTGAGAGCCGAGCGTCACTACGACAATCAAGCAAAGAAAAACGGAAAGACCACTGAACCTCATTTGTTCTCAATATGAACTGGTAGTGCGACTCATATGACTCTTTCCAAATCTCATACCCTTCTTATTTGATAATCTATCGCTCAACTGTTCAACTCATCATCACGATGAAAAAACATTCTTTCATGTAGTAGAAGGTCAAATGTATAGACGGAAGTGAAACGATGGGACCATGGGATACTGCACCTGTACAACAGGAAGAAGAAGAAGAAATCGATATGTTTGCAATTCTCGGTGCAATTCCGCCTGCTCAAGCCGCTGTGGCATCCGTCAACCAAGCCATGGTTGCAACCGTTGCTCATGACCCCCTCGCTGCCTTCATGGATGACGACGAGGAAGAAACCCTCGTCGCTGATTCCATGTTTGGTCTTGATGAAGAACCTGCGGGAATGTTCGAACTCATGTCAGAGGATGCTCCAGTGCACGAACCTATCCAAAGTGCACCAGTATCACAGCATTCACTGTCGAACGAAGTCATTACAGAACTGCTTGAAGTTCTTGTCAAAAAAGAACTCCATGCTCGTGCCGAGCGAGGAGATGATTGGTTGTCAGCTCTTCCCGCTCAAGCCAGAGCAGAAATCGAATCAGCCAAGGTGATCAAGGAACAAGATGCATACCATCTCTCACTCATCATCGACATGGTCGGTACCGGGCAAGTCCGACCGTTTGCAACCGTTCTTTCTACCGGAGATGGAGCACTTCCAGTTAATCCACCTTCACATCTTGCTCAATCATGGTATCCACTTTACAACGCTCTGCGAGAATTGCTGTTGCAAGCAATGGACTCACTGTCGAAACTTAACGTCGTATCTGGAAAGGCCGCTGTCTAATCGTCGTGAAGTACGACGGTTGATGTGATGTCAACCTCGGTTAGCATGTTTGAAACGCTGCAATATTTCTCATGACTCTTTTCAACGAGACGCTCGACTAACTTGAGAGGAACATTTCCTTTCACGTGGTATGCAAGTTGAATCGATGTGAACACCCGGGGAGCGTTTTCTGCTCTGGTACTGTCGATTTCGACCCATACTTCGCTAAATGTTCTGTCCTTAAGCCCGCCAATAACATCGACTACAGAACAAGCTGCTACCATCTGCAATGTAATTTGCATTGGTGAAGGCCCATTCTCCCAGTCGATGTCAAGACTTTGCTCATTTGAATTGATGCATTTTAATCCAAACTCTCCGGTCCACTCGACTCGTCCCTGCATGGAGGTCCGTGGGGCGGTTCATTCTTGAAGGGGATGCATGTGGGAGGATTGATTGACATGGCAGGAACCCCGGTAACAATGATGGATGGAAAACTCAACATCCCGAACGACCCAATAATCCACTACATCGAAGGAGATGGAATTGGTATTGATATTACACCCGTTATGATGAAGGTCGTTGACGCGGCTGTTTCAAAATCGTACGACGGTGAGAAGAACATCGTTTGGTCAGAAGTTCTTGCTGGCGAAAAAGCATTCCATGCGACAGGCGAATGGCTGCCACAAGCCACACTTGATGCAATGCGTGACGGCCTAGTCTCCATCAAAGGCCCTCTCACAACTCCAGTCGGTGGCGGTATTCGTTCACTGAATGTCGCACTTCGCCAAAAACTCGACCTTTACGCATGCGTTCGCCCTGTACGATGGTACGATGGCACTCCATCTCCAGTCAAATCACCCGGAGATGTTGACATGATTATTTTCCGAGAAAACAGCGAAGACGTTTACGCTGGAATCGAATGGGAAGCCGGTAGTGACGGCGTTAAGAAACTCATCGACTTTTTACAAAACGAGATGGGTGTTGACAAAATCCGATTCCCGAACACATCTGGAATTGGAATCAAGCCAATTTCACAAGAAGGAACCGCTCGAATTGTTCGGGCTGCGTTCCAATACGCCATTGACAACGACAAAGAAAGCGTCACACTTGTTCACAAAGGCAACATCATGAAATTTACCGAAGGTGGATTCCGAGATTGGGGCTATTCTCTAGCAAAGGATGAATTTGGTGCGGTTGAACTTGACGGTGGGCCGTGGTGCACTTTTGAGAATCCAAATACCGGAAAAACAATCCTCGTAAAGGACGTCATCGCTGACGCTATGCTCCAGCAAATCATTACTCGTCCTGCCGAGTACTCGGTTCTAACAACCATGAACTTGAACGGGGATTACATCTCTGATGCATTGGCTGCACAGGTCGGTGGAATTGGAATTGCTCCTGGTGCAAATATTAACTACGACACCGGTATTTCAATCTTCGAAGCAACGCACGGAACCGCACCAAAGTACACAGGCCAAGACAAGGTCAACCCAGGTTCACTCATCCTCTCCGCAGAAATGATGCTGCGGCACATGGGATGGGGCAAAGCCGCTGACCTCATCGTTAAGGGAATGGAAGGAGCGATTTCTGCGAAAACCGTAACCTACGACTTTGAACGTTTGATGGACGATGCAACTCTTCTCTCATGCAGCGCCTTTGGCGATGCAATGATTTCACACATGTGAGGCTCACTTGAGCCAAGTATTGAGCGAACGACTGTTCTTCGCAATTCCAAAGCCGAATTGCTCCTCAAAAGCTCGGGCAACCAAGGTAAAGTCTCCGTCACGGGTGGCCACTAAAACCGTGCCAAGATCTTGCAGTGATTGGGTTGCCAGTTGTGAAGCAATCTGCATAATCGTGCGGTCAGGTGATTCGGGGTAGACATCAAGTCCATCGAGAACCGTACGGACGGGTTCTCCTCGTGTTCGCTTCATTGCAGTAATCTCTTCGTAAATCTCAGTTGATTCTCGAAGGAACTGTTCGATGGCCTGCTTATTTTCAGATGATTCTGCCTCTTTCTCCAAATCTAAGTTAAGTGGGCGCCAAGTGTTGTAATCATTGAGAACTTCTTCAACCAATGAATTGATTGTCTTGGTATTGAAAATACTGTCGAGTAGTTCCGGGGATACGAGAGAATCGTCGAAACGGCTTTTGAGATGCTGAACGCCGGAGGCAATGCCACGCAATTCCTGTTTGACGACGCTCGGCAACCAAAGATGGAGTTTCTTATCCTTCGATTTACTCAATAAAATCTTGTGGAAACTGCCTTGACCTCGAATATCGAGACTGGCTTCACTCACCAAATGTAATTTCTCAGCAATTCGGTCAATCAAAGCGTCAACCAATATGTTGGTGTCAACAAGAACCAACGGGGAAAGAGAAAGATTTCGAAGGTAACGGCGTGAAGCATTTGGAATCTGTGACTTGTTCAACGAAAACAGAGATTTCTCAGCTTGCCTCAAACTGCGGATTTCATTGTCGTTGAAATGCGGACTGTTTTGAGCGCGCTCGAGGAACATCAAGCCATCAACTGGTCGGACCTTGGCAGCCTCGCTAGCAAGAGAATATACTTCGTCTGTAGACGGTGAGCCACCCTGCATCAATTGATTGAAACGGATGTCAAACGTGTTCTTTTGACGGCGACGGTTCTTGTGAAGTGAATTGGTTGCAGCAGTTACTCGGCCACAGAACGGATCGGTTGGGAGTGGACGTGGGTGTTCCAATGGGTAAGTTTTCAGCATATCCAAGTCATCTTCTGCATGATAAACTCTCATCACTTCAACCATTTCGCCTTCTTCGTTCTCTTCAGACACCATTCGGGTGCGCTTGACGAAATCCTTGAGCAACTTAGTGGCTGAATTGGTGTCTTTGGACTTGGCGGTGTAGGAAACGCGCAAATACAGTTGGAAACGCTGTGTAATGGCGCTCTTTAGTGCGGGTTGCGCATCGAGTAATTCAACCGCTTCACGCCATTGTTCTGCAAACGCCAAGTGAATCAGTGCCTTGCGGTAAAGCGTAAGTGAATGTTCGTAATCGAAGTCCTCATGGTCTCCTGCCTTTCTGTAATCTCGTGCTGCATTCAACTCTTCGTTTCCTGATGCGTAAACCGCCGCACGAGCGAGCGTATGCCAAGGTGAAAGGGCATCGTTATGCTGGTACCAGCGAACCAAAGAAGGAAGACCGATGTCGTGCTCCAAAACCAAGTGACGTACGCTGTGTATCATGCCAGTTGGAATCGTTGGGTCGCCCAGCAGAGTGTTGAGCGTGTCAATGTTTTCAGCATCGGAGTTTCCATGTTGAAGCATTAGGCCAACGTAATTGAGGCGTAGCGTTGAGATAACGGCGTTGAACAAGACTCGCTCCATCACCGTCAAATCCGCTGAAGCAACGCTCTGTTCAAGATTGGAAAGATGAGTTGATGAAGCGATTCCACTGCCACCATCTCGCAGTGCTTGACGGATTGGTCCAAACGCACGCAAGCCTTGGCGGTCAAGAACCGTCGTAAGGCGTTCATCTTCGATGTTTTCTCCTTCAAACAGCATCAATAATGCTTCAGAGGTAGAAGAAAAGGAATCCGGTGCATCGATGCTGTGGATTTCAGACAATGCAGTTCGGCGTGCAGTTCGAACTTGTGACCACAGTTCGCTGTTGTTACCTGCGTCAAGAAGGTGGGAGACAAGTAGCGTTTCGTAGGGGTGAGACATCGGGATGAGATCATCGGATGTGATGATTTTAGCAAGAAGTGATAATTCCATGCTTTGAGTAAAAATGTCGATGAGTAACGGCAGAACCGTTTCGTGTGCTTCACTCGATTCTGCTTTGAGGTTCTTAGCAGCAGCGGAACGAATCACCAACGACAGCGAATCCATCTGGATGAGAGCGACTAAGGCCCCATCATCCAAAACCGGAATCTGTTGCATCAACCAGTCGTCAAGAATGTCACTGGATAAATCAGCTAAAAGAGGCGTGATTCGAGACAACTCAGTATGCTGGTCGAGTTTCAAACTGGTGAGCAATTGAACGGTTTCCTCAGCCTTACCCTCTTTATGCAACGCATTCAGTCTCCACCACATGACCTTCTCGATCTGAGTGGAGTTCGTTGTCTTCTCGCGAAGGAGTTCTAAGCCTTCAGTCAATTGCTTTGATGATAGCTTAGAAGCTTCATCAGGAGCGTTCTCCCACGCCATAAGTTGACGGGCGGCTGCAAGAGAATGGTTGCCTTTCGCATTTTTCGACTTTTTCCAATCAACGACCTTTCCTTGGCCAAGAGCATAGAAATCACTCAATTGTGAAGCCAATTCCTCATCCACAGACTTGAGTGTCTTCAACGACTTCGATGGGTCTTGGCCAGAAGCAAGAGAAAGCAGAACGCTCAGTGCAGAGGCTTGATTTTTCATGTTCAACAGAACTTGTGCCGGTTGTACAGCGCGCCCTGCGGATAATTGTGAAACGACTGTTCGAAGTGCCACCTGCGATTCTGAATCTGTAATTGAAGGAGAAATTGCATCTATGGCTTCAATCAATTCCTCTGAATTCGACGGATCGATGAAAGCGGATTCCAATTTAACCTTCTTTCCGGCCTTGGCCTTGGAGACTTTGGCTTTGGGGAAGGCTGCGAACTGGCCAAGCAGAGCTGTACGTTGAGCTAAATCGTGCCAGACTGGGTGTACTCCTTTTTCTAAACACGTTTCGCGGAGTGACGTTTCAGTTACCTCCCATTTTTCGTCCCACTCTTCCTTGTTGAGGAGTTTGTGAACCATCAACACTGCGAGGCGATATGCAGACGAATAGTCCGAAGGAAGAAGCATTTCTTCAGCGGTTGGTAGCAAGTCCATCGGCCCTGTAGCCCCTCTTCCACCGCGCCGGCTACGTCCGCGGCCACCCATTGACCGGCGGCGAGCAGTCGATTCTGAATCGTCGTCAGCTGCAGGAAGTTCTGTTTCAGCCAAAGCCAGAAGAAGGAGCGGACGCCATGGCTTTTCGAGCAATTGCCAGTCTGGTATCTTCACAACAACCGCTTGACGTCGGGTCTTCGTGATGTTCGCTTTGAACGCCACTTCAAGGCAATTTGCGATGTATGTCTCTTGCAAATGGCCCCCTCCTACCTCATTGGCTCAACCTACCCTCCTTCAACCCACCGGCACAGCCGACACGGAATCAAATTGCTCAGCAGAGAGGAAATATCTGCGAACATCAATGAACAAAGAACGCTTGGGCTTGATAGGGGAGTGCAATGGATTTGGTTCGAGTTGCAATATTACTCCTTCACCCACTTCTTGCTTCTGGGCTACTGGTCTGGATATGGTGGCAATATTCTTGGCGTAAAAAAAGCCATGAACTCAACGGAGAGGACCGTAAAACAGCCCTCAATCGTCACGAAACCAACGGAAACCGGCTCGTCTGGGCAACGTTTGTTGTGATCTGCATTGCTTTCATCAGCAGGGCCGTAACAAGTTGGCGAGAAGGCGAAGATGTGCTAACTTCGCTTATTCCCGGGAGCCTTCATGGATATATGGGGCCGGTTGGTTTTGCACTGCTTTTCTTACTCGCCCGAATGGGGCGACAGGCTCGTAACGCTCGCAATGAAGGCAAGAAGTTCAAACACATTGCAATGCGTCACGGAAGGGCTGCGGATTTGGTTGTCGTCCTCGTATTCCTGCATGCCTTCTTGGGATTCCTGTATATCTTCGCAGTCCTATAATCACATCATTGATAGTTCAATACTGCGATTCTTCCAAGTCTCAATCCATTTCTCAAGATTGGCTTCAACTCCGGGCGGTTGGATTCGACAGCCGCAGGCATTGGCGTGTCCACCTCCGGTTGGGTCAAACATAGTCGCCAGGCGAGAAAGGTCAAATCGGTTTTGTCCGTCTTTAAGAAATGAATTAGCGTAGAAACTAGCCGAAAGTGCTGGGCGATCTGGCGTTTCAATCGAGCCATCTGCGTATCCGTGAACGATGCAACATGCATCGGCTCTGTCACCAGCCCACGCAGTAACAAGATAACCGTTGGAGCGAACGCCCTTCTCATCCATACGGCAGATTGCCAAACGGTCGATGATTTCGGTATGCTGCTCCACCACTGCTTGTGCTGCAATTCGCTCGTCACGGGCCCTTGTGATGTGCGGTTTGATTTTTTCATCTCCTAGAACTTCAGCAATTGATGCGCCATGGGAAAATAAATTCAGCACGTGGTGCATATGTTCAGTTTCTCGTAAAGACAACGAACGGGCAAGTTGCAAAACTGGTCCGTCTTCGATAAAATCTTCTCGTCGGATTTGACCCGAATCCAATGCATCAACGATGGGCATTATCTCCTCCAAGTGTGTCAAATCTATGTAGGGGCTGAGGACATCAAACGCCAATCGAGCCGCTGAAGGTGTTAATTCCCAATGGCACGTTCCGCCTTCTTCAACGAAGAGTTTCTCTTCTTCCTCATTTGGCCGATTTGTTTGGTGGTGGTCAAGATACCAGCCGCATTGTGGATGAAACGGTAAATCAACCATAGCCGTCGTGCGATCGATGAGTTCGTCTAGAGCGCCAGAACGAATAAGTGCAGCGTGTGCGAAATGAACTTCAGCGCTTGGATTCGCTGCCTTGAGGACCGCTGCTGCACATAATCCATCAAGATCTGAATCTGCAATAATCCGATTAAACTCTGGAAGACCTGCTTCTTCTAACGGCGATGTAGGATGAGGCATAACGCCATGCGTGTGCACGCTGCCCAAGAAGGTTTTTGGAAACCATTTCGCCAAAATTGACTTGACCTATCGCCTCTCTGCTCAGTGCATGGAGACCTCGTGTGGCGTTGTATTGGTCAACTATGGAACCGTCCTTTTGCTCCAGTATCCCCAAGGCCACTGGGATTTCCCAAAGGGCCATGTCGAAGATACAGATGAGGGTCATCATGCTACTGCGCGCCGAGAACTTGAGGAGGAAACTGGAATCTCGGAAATTGAATTTATCCCAGGTTTTGTTGAACGAACCGAGTATTCATACCGTCACAAAGGGAAAAAGCGAACAAAACAAGTGTACTGGTATTTGGCTGAAACAGAGCGTATTAGCGTGTCCCTATCGCATGAACATCGCGGCCACATGTGGCTGGATTGGGAACAAGCAATGGACCAGTTATCGCACAAAGAAACGATGCGTATTCTCGAAAATGCTCAGCAGCACATGATCTCAATTGGAAAAGAATGACTCACAGGTGGTCGAAATCATCGTCGCTTTTACTCAGTTTTCGAATCAAGTCTGCAGCTCCGTTTTCTGGACCTCGGCGCCCAAGTGGCATCCAAAGCGTTTCATCGTTACCTAAGCCTAAGCATACCCATCGTCCGAGAACAAACAACCAATCGGAAAGTCGATTGATGTAGACCTGGACAAGTGGCCGGACTGAACCCACACCTTCTGATTCGCTTAATCGCAAAACCGTTCTCTCAAGACGCCGAGTAACGGTACGGGTGAGATGCATCACTGCTTCTGGTCCGTTTCCGGACGGTAGGATAAAACTTGTGAGTGGCTCAAGTTGTTCGAGCCAAGCATCCATTTCCTCGACCAAGACATCAGCCTGCTTATCATTCAAGACAACCATTCCTTCAGGCAATTGCTCTGGCGGGCAAGCAAGTTCGGCACCAAGGTCAAACAACTCATTCTGAATTCGCGGAAGGACTTGGGATACGATGCTTTGCACCCTTTGAACGGTAGAGCGGCTTCCTCCATCATCGTGAGACGGTAGACGTTGTATTTCCATCAAGCACATACCGAACAGAGCGTTCAATTCATCGCATGTCCCGACTGCTTCGAGGCGAGGGTCTGTCTTAGAGCGGCGTGAACCATCAACAAGTGAAGTGTTGCCTTCGTCTCCAGTGCCAGTGTAAACGCGTGTTATACGAACCATGAGTCTGCCTCAGACCGTCCGAAGTTATGCTTCTATGAGTGGTTTTCGGGCAAGGAAACTGGTATCGATTGGGTGATACCATTCAATGTCTTCTTCTCCAAATCGCCACGAATAGAGTGCAAGGTGTTGGTCGACTACCCCATACCACTCCAGTCTCCCGGGCTCCAAACAAGCGATTCGAGTGCCAGTTGCTTCGACGTTGGCGGTGATTGATTGCCAATGCGATACCAGTTGGGCCAATTGTTCGGCGACTTCAACAACGTGTTCACTTTCCGAATCAAGCGTTTCCAGGAGGACTTCCAATTCTTCGGTTAAATCATGAGCCTCATCGCTCATGGCCTGTAATTCTGCAAGCCAGCGGGTAACCTTCGGCAAGTTTCTCCTTGCTTCATCGATCGAAACAATTCGGGCACCTTTCGGTAGTATGCGTAGCGCATCTTCCTCATCAACCAAGGAACATACTTCCATTGGTCGTCCAGAAAAGAATGGTACATCAGAATGTTCTTTCACATGTGTCCCTTTACTTGACGGACCTTCAAGTCATCGGCAACAATCAATGATTTTCGGCTGTTTTGAAGGTTTACTAAAACGACGGCGATGGAGTGTCATGCTGTACTCATCGATTGTGGAGAAGTGGATGAGAGTTTCCTCACAAATTTCATGACGACCAGAGAACCAATACCAATCCAAATGAAAAGTTCAATGGCAAATACAACATAGTAAGCAGGGCCGAATTGTTTGAGAAGAACGACTGCATCGTATGGAACGCCGTACAGCGCCATGTACAATGCTTGAGAAAGTAGACTTGAAGAAAACCAAACAACGACTGCGTACCAGAATATAGTGCCTAAATCCCAATCATCTTGCCTTGCAAAGAGGTTCTCCATGGTATTAAATCGACTTTCTACCTCTTAAGTTCTTTGTATTCATGCGTATTATAATGCTCAAATTGCACCTAAAAGTGATGAAAGCGGAAGAATATATCCTTTTTCCGACTTATTCTTGCTCATTGCGTTCCAAAGACGGAAGTCTGTTTGAAGACTCTTTATCGATTTTCTCGAGTGCGGAATGGATCGCTTCAATCCATTCAACTGCCACCGCTTCTTCTCCACCTACATCGAGGAGTGAGTCGTACCATTCGTTCGCAGCAGCTTTGTCCCCGATAAACAAATGAATACGATGTAATGCGAGGTATGCCATTGGGTTTAGGTGCTCCTCATCAGCATCCCAGCCCTTTTCGAAGCATGAGATTGCTCCGTCATCTCCGGATATGTTACCCCTCTGTAAGGCGACCATTCCTGCTTGACTCCAAGCGAGTGGAAGGCGACCGATTAGAAGGCCACGGAAAACCAACCATGTTTGACCGCAGCCCAAAACAACCAATGCCAGGAAACCCGACCACTGTTCGAATTGGTTCAAAGAATCCCATGTTTGTATCATAAGGCCTCCAACTCCAACACAAAAGAAAAAGCCTGAAAACGGCGCAATAAGCACTTCACGTCGAGTGCGGACCAAATGATGAATTCCTGCAAGCAGCCCAAAAGAGCCGATACCTGTCAAGAAGACGAGGTGCCCGATTACCGTGACTGGTTTGGGAGCCATTTGACCTACTGCAACAAGAAAAGTGAGTGACAAAATAAGCATTCCAAACCGACGAGATGGTTGTGGAAAAGGCTGGCTCTTGGAGCCGACAACAAGAAGGAATCCAACAGCGGCTTCAAATCCAATCAGAAGCCATTGAAGCGTATTCGTCTCGAACGTCAGCATACGACTCCCAACAACACCGAAGATAGGGCTCTTTTTGACCCTTTGGTCAGGCCTTGTGGTACTCGCTGCCCCTCAAAATCTCCGTCGCACGGTAGAGTTGCTCAACCAACATCGAACTTGCCATCTCATGTGGAAAAGTTAGCGGCGAGAGAGAAAGACGTGGGTTGCCGCTCAAATCCTCATCCTTCGGCCAGCCTTCCGCAGGGCCGATGGCCAGATGAGTTTCTACCGTCTCCATTTTCCAAAGTCCTACTCGTTTTGAAAACTCGATGGAATCCATCGTTTCACCGCCTTCATCCAGCAAAACGACGTTGCCTTTGAGTTTATTTAATCGTCCAACATAGGCCCTCATCGAGAGTTTGTCTGAATGAAATTCCAGTTTTACGCCTCTGCTTTTTAGGCGTTTAGCGTACATGTCAATAAGCTCGCGATGAGCCTTTTCTTTCGGGGTGCCATGGAAGTGAACGGTCACTCTTGCCATGCTTCAGCGAAACGGTTCTCATTGATGAAGACCCTGCACGAAGCAAAATGTCATAGGGAAGGGGTGCGAAGGCATTTCATGGGTTGGTGGCCGTTTGGAAGTAAAAAGAAAACGGTTCGGACCTCGGTCAGCGACCCGCTACTCAAAGATAATCGCACAATGATTTCTGAACTGCGTGATGTTTGTGAGATGAACTTCGACAATCCGGAGGAAGCCCGTCGACAAATTCGAAGAATGCAGGTTGAATGGACCGATGCATCCCGTGAAGGAATGATTTCCGACGTTAACCGAAGTGGCCTTGAGGCTCGTGCCTTTCGACTACTCACGTGCAGCGATAAAAAATGGGTCATGTGGCTTGATGACCTTGAATTTTGGAAGCCCGGGTGGAGACCTGAGGACGATGACGAGGATTGAAGAAGGGGCGACGACCGCCTATTAGCATGGGTCAAACCCCTACACTCCATATGCTCCACACGTGTCCATTTTGCTGGAAGGTTCGTGGCCTGATTGAATACATCGGTCTTGACGTTGAATTCATCAGCGTAAACGGAATGAAAATCAAGAAAGAAGTCAGCTTTGCTGGAGATTGGGGGAAAGTACCGGTTTTCACCGATGAAAACGGCGAATGCCATACTGATTCCACTCCACTACTCAAGCACATAGATGCAAAATACAACGATGGAAAATTGGCTGCTTTAGGTGATGCTGAACGGCAACAACAATGGCTTGAATGGACGGATTCGAAAATGTCGAAAGCAACCATTCCTATTCTCTACGGCAGCATAGGTTCGGCCCTTCAGACGACGGTTCGCATTTCCAAAATCGAAAAATTCGGGTTCTTCTCCAAGCGACTCTATGCTTGGGCTGGATTCCCCGTCATGTGGGGGATTATCGCTCGAAAGAGAGTGAAAAAAGACGGTCGAACGCCAAAGCAATTGTGGCATGATTTGCTTACCGAATTCACCGATGAACACGGCTCCGATTCCTACTTTGGTGGAAATGAACCGGACCTCGTAGATTTTGCCACATTCGGCTACATGCGTTCCGTTTCCCCGTTCCCTCAGTTCAGTTTACTCGAGGACCACGCTAAGGCAATGGCATGGTACAAGCGAATGGAAGCAAGTGTACAGTGAAGTGGTATGATGAAGGTTCAATATCGAGGTATTGAATTTCAAAAAGTTTCAACCGGCAGTGTCTATCTTGGTACAGAAAAAGGCGGATGGATCTATGCCAGTCAACGGCCACGTCACGAAGTGAAATGCCCTGACTTTTACATTATGAAATCAGTTCTATCCCAACAGCAGATTCTTGAAATTCTTCAATCCAAGGATGCTGACATCAAACTGGGCGGTGCAAATATTCACAAAATATGCCGGCTACTCTCGGACGGCGTTTCTAATGAAGAATTTCTTACCACAACGACCCATGGATGGGAAGTTCGAAGTCCGAGTGAAGGTGAATGGCGGCACGCTCATGAAACAATAGGCCTCGAATTGAATCCTAAGAAAATCGAAATACTTGCGGACGGAGTTGCTGACAACTATCGTGGAGCAATGATGGATGGTCGGCCACGACCTTTTCACGGCCTTGGACCGATGGCTAAACACCGTACTGCCATCGAAACCCACCCTACTCAAGAGGGAGTTACTGCTCTTTCAAGTGCCCCAATGGACCGGCCGCTGGATGGAATGGTGACTCGACTGGTCATCTCTCCAATCCGCTCGGAAAATGGCAAGATTGTACCGCTAAATGCTGATTTCTTTTCCAATATTCGCGGTGAAGTATTTTGGACACTCATCCTGGGAGTCGTACCTTCTTTCGTCATCCCGATCGCTCGAGGAATGGGGAGTTATGCCGTGAATGGATGGGCAAACCTCCTGTTTGGAGGATTATGTGCTGGATTTGTAACCGGCGCGCTTTGGAGGCCGCGCCGCCCTACTCTGCGGTACGATGAGGTCGAAGAATCAAATCTCACCCGGGGATGAAACAAGAGATTCCCAATACGAATCTTGACGGATTGCATCTGCTGCGCATATCGCTGCCATGTTGACAATATGACGAACTCCGTCTCTTCTGGCAACGAGTTGAACTGGTTTGTCCATACCCTCCAAAATTGGGCCAGTCATTTCTGCATCACCGAGTTCTTCAAGCAACTTGTAGGCAATGTTGGCTGCTGCAAGATTCGGTAAAACCAAAACGTTTGCTGGCCCGTCGAAATCCATGAATGTATACTCTTCTTGCACTTCACCGTTCAGGGCAGTGTCTGCTTGCATTGGCCCGTCAATAACCAGTGACGGGTCAAGTTCTCGAGCAAAATCTATTGCATCTTCGATTCGTTCAGAGCGTTGGGCGCGGCTTGAACCAAAATTCGAGAACGAAAGCATTGCAACCTTCGGAGCAATTCCAAACCGCCGAGCTACTTTCGCTGTTTGCACTGCGATTTCAGCTAAAGTTCGGCTGTCGGGATAGACATTAACGGTCGCATCGGCGAGGAATATTGTCCTCCCTTTGACGTTGACCATGTAACACCCGACTACGCAATGTGAGTTTTCATCAGGGCCAATGAGTTCTAGAGTTGGTCGCAGTACATCTCCATAATTCCGACTCACGCCACCTACGAATCCATCTGCATCGCCATTGATGACCATTTGACTGGCAAAATACGGCCTTGATTTGAGAAGACGGCGCGCATCGATATGCGTCATTCCTTTCCTGCTTCTTTTCGACATCATCGCTTCGCAGTAAACGCCTTTCCTGCGTGGGTCTTTTCGCGGGTCAAACACTTCATACTCGAAGTGTAATCCAAGTTCGTCGACCATTCGGTGGATGCGCTCTTCGGGGCCTAGTAGAATCGGGTGGCAGATTTTTTGTTCGTAAAGTTGGGCCGCTGCTCTGAGAACTTTTTCGTGATCCCCTTCCGGGAATACAATGCGTTTACCTTTGCCTCGTACCTGATTGATAACGTGCCTCATAATCGAATACGACAGTCCCAATCGAGCTTCGAGTTGTTCACGGTACGCTACAAGTGAAAAATCTTCAGGCTGAACGGCTGCTATGCCTTCCTGAACCGCCGCTTGAGCAACCGCTGAGGCTTCCCAAATGAGGACTCGGCGATCAAACGGTTTTGGAATAATATAATCGGGGCCGTACTGCATTGTTGCTCCATCGTATGCTGCGGAAATATAGTCCGGCACTGGTTCTTTGGCTAAAGCCGCCAGTGCTTTGGTTGCAGCCATTTTCATACCTTGAGTAATATCACGGGCTCGCACATCCAATGCTCCGCGGAATATGTAAGGGAAACCAAGTACGTTATTGACTTGGTTTGAATAATCTGAACGGCCTGTGGCGATTATAGCGTCGGTACGAACTTCAAGTATTTCTTCGGGAGTGATTTCTGGAGTTGGATTTGCAAGTGCAAAAATAATCGGTTTGTCTGCCATCGAAGCAACCATCTCCTTACTGACAAGGCCACCACGTGACAGACCGAGCATCACATCAGCACCTTTCAGAGCATCAGCAAGCTCTCCGGCTTCTCGCTCATGAGCAAACGGGGCTTTGTATTCATTTAACTCGCCAGCCTCAAGCCGGGCTTTTGTGACGATACCCTTGCTGTCGACCATTGAGATATTCTCACGTGTTACGCCAATAGCAACGTAATGATTGGCACATGCAATAGCACTTGCTCCTGCGCCAATAACGACAACTTTGACTGTTTCAAGTGCTTTTTCTTGAAGTTCGACGGCATTGAGTAGAGCGGCTGCCGAAATTATCGCGGTTCCATGCTGGTCATCGTGCATGACCGGAATGTCTGTTGCTTCGGCGATTCTACGTTCGATTTCAAAGCATTCGGGCGCCTTGATATCTTCAAGGTTTATGCCACCAAACGTCTTTGAGATATTGACAACTGTTTCGATAAATGACTCCGGATCTTCAGTGTCCACTTCGATATCGAATACATCGATGTCTGCGAACGTCTTCAACAGCAATCCTTTGCCCTCCATGACGGGCTTGCTTGCCAATGCTCCGATGTTACCCAATCCGAGAACTGCAGTTCCGTTTGAAATAACTGCAACCAAGTTCCCTTTCGAAGTATATCGGTATGCGTCTTCGGGGCGTTCAGCAATTTCAAGACATGGATAAGCCACACCAGGGGAATAGGCGAGGCTCAGTTCATGTGCCGTGGAGTGAGGTTTTGTTGGAACGACCTTGATTTTTCCACGAGGCTCTAATTCGTGGTATTCCAACGCTTCTTTCTTGAGCAGTCGCTCCTTTTTTTCGCGATTCATGGCAATACCTTGTGCAACGAAGGAGGTCTAAGGTTTGAGTGTTGCGTGGTATAGCGCTCTTCAAACTTGTTTCGTGTGGGGAAATTTGTTTTTCGGAGGGTCGTTTTTTTAACCCAGCAATTTCCAAAAAAAAGCCTAGAATGGCGCCAAAAAGACTCTTTTTCACTCGGAAATGCTAACCTGTTTTCACACGATAAAGGGGCGCGTTCAAATACCCTAAAACATCGAAGGAATCCTATGAGAAGCAGTGAGAACGCAAAGCCCCCCCAGCGCGACGCTCGTAGAGCGCTTCTGTTGGTCACTCTCATGCTGCTTTCTTCAGCAGCTCCAATCTTCTCGCTCTCCGGAGTTTCGGCTCATGAATCAGCCGCCGATACCGTTTGGCCTCAAGAGGGGAGTAACGACACTGGTTGGGTGCAATTAGACGCCACAGGTGCTTCTCCCGGAAGCCCCACTCAGGCCAGTGCATCTTGGACGCTTGAATTCGCCCCCGGTGCCGAGTTGTCCAATGTGTCCTTCCAAGTTCGAGTCAACGGAAGCGACGGCCTCATGATCGAAGAGCCGATGATTATAGCGAGTGACATAGGAGTCAACATGCTGGATTGGCGTGGGCTCGGAATGCTTGGCTCTCAAGATAGTTTTACTGGCCCGAATCCTTACTCAGGCCGTCTGAATCCCAACAGCGACTCAGGTGCAACTTGGACATTGCCTTCGGATGCTGAAATTACTGAACTCATCATTGAAGCGCTAGCGCCAGTCGACCCTGTAGTGGCTCTGGCTCCACTCGAAATTGAGATTACTGCGACTGCAATTCACCCAATCGATGGCCGAATGTATATTGCAATCGACGACACACTTTTGACACTGGATTACTCGAATGACCCAATCGTCATCGACCTCATAGAAACAGAATCGCCCCTCAGAGACATCGTTATAGATTCAGCCAATAACCTTCTTCACCTCCTCACTGAAGATGGATTTTCAGCCTATTCTTTAGAAGACACAAGTGAACAAAGCGGCCTAACAGCCCCGACCTTTTGGCCTGAATCTTCATCCGAACCAATGTACGATGTGTTTCATCTTGCCTCAAACGGGTACGTTTACGCTGCTTATGACGGTGGAATCGCGCAATGGGATGGTACGAACTGGAGTTTCCCGGTGACCAAGTTAAGCCCAGGTACGGCTCTCGACGTTCTCGAAGCCAACGGTGTGCTCTATGTTTCCTTTGACGATGAAGGTGTTGCTCGATGGGACCTCAATTCTGGTTCCGCTCTTTCCACATGGTCATCAGCGAATTCTCTTCACTCAGACGAGATTGTTGAGATGATGATATCCGGGAACCAAATTCTATTCGCCTCCCCTGACAGCGGATTGGCTCGGTACGATTGGAACTCTGGATTTTGGCTCTCAACGTGGACCGATGGAAATTGGCTCGCCAGCAATTCGATCAACGGCATAGCGCGCTCAGGTGCAGACTTATTCATTCTTAGCGGCGACACACTGCATATTTACGATACAACAAGTGGCGTGTTTACCAGTTCACAAGTGATTTCCAATTTCGGACTAACTGGAGACGGAAGTGACCTCATTGTTTGGCCTGCTAACGGAGAGAGAGCGCCGACATCCGAACTGCTGTTAATTGGAAACGGCTTCGGATCGTTTGCTGAACTGACCCCAAGCCCGACCCTTACTCAGACTGGAACACTCTTGATTGGAAGCGGTCCAACTTCTTCGAGCATGCAAGACGCAACCGAACTTGATGGCGTGCTTTTTGTTGCTGTTGAAGAATGGATGAACCGATTCGATACTCAAGCCTCAAGATGGCTTCAGCCGGTGTACTTAGGCACAACTGTAAACCAGTTGATGAACGACGGCTCTCACGTATTCATCGCTTCGGAAAGTGGACTTCATAAAATGCATAGCAACGGCAGCTTACTCCAAACATGGAACTCAGTGAACACCGATTTAGATCAAGATGAAGTTATCCGTGTCGACTCAGACGGAACCCACGCTGTTGCTATTACGGGCGAAGGGGAAATGCTGGTGGTTGAATTGACCGGCGCCATCACTCCATCGGTCGAACAATACGATTCCGCCGCCGTAGACCTCACTCTTTTCAGCAATACCGTTCACCTTGCAACCGACAACAGTGGTGTTCTTCGATACCAACTCTCCAATGGTTCATGGTTAACGCCATGGATTTCGACCGGCGTGAACGGTGCGAACGATGTCCCTATGGCTGTTGTCGGCGACATCCTTTATTTCGGAATACCGGGTTATGGAGTTGCTCGAAAAGATCTATCGACGGGTGAATTGATGATTCCACTCACCACATCTGGCAACTCGCCAGGCCAAGGCACCGCCACAAGCTCTCTCCCCAGCGACAATATCTACGCGCTTGATACCGACGGTTTCAACCTCTATATCGGGACTCAACAAGGCGCTCGGAAGTGGGACGGAAACCAAATGACGAGTTTCGGGCAAGGTTCTTCTTGGGACACTCGACCGCAACAATTCTACGACTTCGCAGTTGTTTCAAGCATCTCTGGAGGAAGCCTCTATGCTGGCACCAACATTGGAGTTTGCAAGTACAGCATTGCCACAATGGGTATCAACGAATGTCTAAATGTGTACGATGGTATGCCGAACTGGGCGACTTACACCGTCGAAGCTGACGGATATGGCTACATCTTCGGAGGTACGAACTCTGGAGTTGGCATCATCACTGCATCCCCCTACGAAGTCGTCGGAGAATGGGAGGCTGGAGCGCAAACTCAGAATGCCCCAGTTGCAGTGATTGGAAATGTGGCATTTATTGCCCTTGACGGTATAGGCATTGCCCGTTATGATATCCCCAACAACGCTTGGCTCACGCTGTGGACCGACGACAATTTCCTCGATGATGGGAATGAGGATGCAACAGCCCTCTCAGTAGATGTTAATCCTAATCTCATCTGGATTGGTGGCTCCGATGGGTTCCAATTACTCAACGCAACCACAGGGGCTGAAGTGTATGATATCGAAAAATCAAACAGTCTGTTTGCCGGGAATGGCGACCCACTCGACATGATCTTGAAAGGTGATATTATGTATTATCACGATGGAACAAGCAGCGATAACCTGTATCGGTTCAACGCTCGAAACTTCACCGCTCTAACGTCGCTCGATGTTGGCGCACAGGTTGGCCAAAACAACGGTGATGTTAACGGAATGAGCCTCGTAGGAGACATGATCATGATCAGTATCGCCTCACAAAACTGGTGGCAGGTTGATGGATCTGGCGGTATTGCTCAATGGAACAGCAGCAGCAGCTCGTGGGGGGACAATATTCTCCCTATCGGGCAAGTTGATCGTGTAACAGCCTACCAATCCTCTACTGGAAACATGTGGGTTGCCTGGGGCGAAAACTCGCTGCAGTACATGGCTGCAAACGGTACCGTAATCAGCGAATGGGACGATGATGATTTCAACTTCCCAATCCGGGAAATTCTCGAATACAACGGAGAAGTTCTGTTCGCAACAGAAGATGGTGTCGCTCGATACAACGAGACAAGTAACCAGTGGCTATCGCTGTGGGAAGAAGGAAACGGCCTCCCGAACAACGCTGGTTCACGAATCTATGAACTGTGGACCGACGGCACAAATCTTGTTGTTGGTGGCGGCGATGTCAGTGGATTTGGACAATTCCAAGGCGGTTCTGTTTCTCACTGGAACGGAAATGTATGGTCTCAGTATTCAATGGGAAGCAGTGGAACGCCTGGCGGATATCCTCTCTCGATGGCGGAATGTGGCGGGCTGTTGCATATTGGAATCTATGCCAACAACGGCGGTGTTGCCCGACTCGACATGGACAACGACACCTTCGTCGGTTCGTTCTCGCGGACGGACTTAGGAGAAGGAGAAGTTTCCGGAGTTGCATGCGACTCTACAGACACGCTTTATGTGGCCTTCTACGAAGATGATGCTGACATCATGAAGTACGGATATTCATCTGGAACTTGGCTAACCCCCATTACAACAGCAACAAACAACCTGCCAAGCGACCGAGTGTGGTGGGATGCTATGGATTACGCCAATGGGCAACTTGTCTTGGGGCACGGACTTGGAACAAGCGGCGATAACATCATCGGCGGCGGGTACACAACCATTGCTACGTCGGGTAATTCAAATGCCCAAGCCAGCGTCAACGGAGCAGGTTCTTCAGTCACTTCTTTCCAACGAATCAACAACCAATGGCTCATCGGTCAAGCAGGCAGTTCATCTGGGTTCAGTAAAGTGCTCACCATTAGCCCCCTTGGCCAAAATACCATTGCGTCACTCCCTGGATTGGCCAGCGGGCAAGTCTCCACAATGACCGGTAACAGCACGCACCTGTGGGTAACTACTGCCGGAACAATCGCAACCTCCACTGGCTTTGGACAGCCCAGTGGTGCTGGACTTCTTCAAGGCGAACGTCAGTCTGACGGCTCGATTCTTTGGCAAGATGGATGGATCATGGCTGCAAACAGCAAAGCGCAAGACGCTGAACTGATTGGTACAGACTTGTACATTTCCACGTCACCAACCGGCCTGTACAAACTGGATACATTGACTGGAGTTGTCACGCGGCTGAACGGGGGATTGCACAGTAATCTCGATGGAATGGTTCGTGTTGGAACGACTCTGGTTCTCGGATTGATGGGGAGCGGAGGCTCTGCACCTGGCGTTCAACTCTATGACATCCAAACGGGGTACGGTAACGGGAAACTCCTTGGTGGCCTGCCTTCAAACTTGATCAATAATTTCGCTACGTCTACGGATGTGCTTTACATTGCCACAAACGGCGGTGTAGGACGATGGAATTATACTGAGTCGGATTGGATGAATCCACTCACCACTGCCGACAGTCTCCCAACCAACATCATCGAAGACGTTCTTGTCGATGGCAACTATCTGTGGATGGCGACCCCAGCAGGGCTTGCAAGAAGAGACATTTCTACGGGTAACACGATTGTTTACACTTCAGCTTCTGGACTGATGGGGACTTCAACAATGTCGTTGACCTCTGCCGTGAATACCATCACCAACAGCGACGGAACTGTATCCAGCGAAACAACATTGTTCATCGGCCATAACGGTGCGGGGAATGAACGCCCTGCTGTTACGACCATCGGATTGACCACAGGCGACATCACGGGCCACGAATTTGACCAACTGCCGTCAAACAATGTCGATGCTCTTGCGAGCGACTACTGGGGCATACATGTAGCGACTGACATTGGGCCTATGGTTCACTGGAACAGCAGCTCAAACTTCTTCGAAAGCGGAATTCCCTCCTACCAAATCTTTGGCTGGCCTGTTGAAAAGATGGTAAGCGATGGCGAGCATGTTTTGGTCTTTGGCGGGAGTGGTGCGTCCATAATTGAAGCCCGAACAAACACCCACCAGAACATCAAGATGTTTTCAATGCCGCAACTCACTGGTGGCACCCTCTCTACCGATAACATATGGTTGACAACTGACGGAGATGGATTGTTTGGTTATCAAAACAATGCACAATACACAGAGGTTGAACGGGTTTCAGTTCGATATGCTAATCCTCTAAACGTCGGATTCAATCTTGCTGCTCAAGACATTACAGACATGACCAAACCCGGCATGAACATCACGCTCGCAGACCTCGATTCTACGGTTGCCTTGGATTCAACACAAGGCGTCGTTGGAACAAATGGTATCTTGTTTCAAACCGTCCCTCTTGCGTTCACATCCCCAGTAAAGAATGCTGCAACCTGGGCCCAGTCAAAGAGCCTCAAATACAACGCAACCGTTGAACTCAATAACAACCCAGACTTTGAAACAAGCCTTCAGCTTGCTGTTCAAAATGGAGTCATCATCAACGGAACTCAGTTCTTGCAACTGTCGTTGTATTCTCCATCAAACGGTTCAATGCAGGTTCGTCTCATCTACGACTATGTCCGCACTGAAACTCCGATTTCCCTAACTGGTTTGATTGACCGCCCGGACGATGGAGGTAGCGCACTTCTAGCGAACTGGACACTCGTTCACGATGAGAATTTCGCACGTTACCTGGTTTATGTTAACGACGGACCGTTCCAGACCGCGTCTGGACTAGCGCTCACTGCCGACGATTTGGCAGGCCGAACGGTGGATAAAGCCGTCTCTCTCCACAGCAGACTCTCGAGCGAAGTTACAACGGCCAACGGTCAACCGCTTGTTGATGGCGAAGAATACTATGCTGTTGTCGTCGTCGAATACGATGATGGGCACCTCGGCACACCTTCTCCGGTAATGGGGCCAGCCTCACCAAGCAACGAAATCCCACTCTCTCCAGTATGGGCATACGCTGGACCTCATGAAGGCGGAGCGGATGGAGATTTAGAAGTTGAATGGGCTCGTTGCACAGCACTCGACCTAGCGAGCACGATTATCTACACTTCCACGAGCCCAATGACGGACCTCCTTGGATTGCCTGTCGAAGCAGAGATTGCGAAAGAAGAGGGGAACACAACCGTTCTCGCTCTTGACGCTGGACAGCCATACTGGCTAGGTTTGACCTGTGCTGATGAATCAGGACAAGAAGATTTGATCAATCCGCTCATCATTGGACCTGTGGTCCCAACTGGTGGCCTGAACGATAACACAGCCCCACCGAAAATGACGAATGTCGTAGCGATTGATACGCCTGACGATGACGGTGGCCGAATCTCAGTTACTTGGGATGAAAACCCTGCAGAAGATTGCACATTCTATGCTGTCTTCATCCGGATGTCGACAGGAGGCTTCGATGGCGATACTGTATTTTCTGCTTCAGTCGAAGGTGATGAATTTAGCCAAGCGAAAATCATTGATGATTGTACTGAAACCTCGATCACAGTAACAAGCATTGACGGTATAGCGCTTCAAGACGGTCAGGCGTACTATGTTGGCGTCGTTGCCTATGACGATTGGCTTAATGCAAACCTTGCAGATGTCGACCTGGTCAAAGTCACTCCACTCCGTAATACTGCAGGAACTGGTTCAGTCCCCGACCGAGTTGGAACGGTCAATGCCTTTGATCATCCCGACGATGATGGAACGGCAATTGATGTCATATGGTCGATTTCCGATGCTGACGATTTCTCTCATTACATCGTTTGGGCTGCAGACAGGCCTCTGGCAGATCTTTCGGTTGCATGGGCTGCTTTTGGTGATGATGAAACCAAGTGTGCCTGTTTGAAAATTAACAAACAATGGATTGACGAAGATTACAACCCAATCGAACTGTCGATATCCACCGCCCTATACGGTGGAGATTCTATTGTTGATGCTACACCTCAAATTATCAAACCAGGAGTCGAACTCTATGTTGTTGTCACCGTTCATGATCTTGCTGGAAATGTCCACCTCACCGAACTTCCACAAGCTACAGTAGTCCCTGTCGACAATCTGCAAGACGTGGTTGCGCCAGCACCTCTCGATACACTCGAACTGTATGACCGTCCAAACGACGGCGGTGGAGCACTTTTGCTCGACTTTGAACTCAGTACTGATAGCGATGTCGCTAATTACGAAGTCTATGCTGCTACATGGTCGTTTGATGCCATCGGAATGGGAAGCACGGGTCCAGCTACACCAATTGCTATCCTTTCACGGCTACCTGAACTGCCACTCACCATCGAAGTGGTCGCCGGCGATACACCAGTTATAGCAGGCCAGGAGATTTGGGCTGCTGTTGTAGTAAGAGACACTGCTGGGAATGCTCAAGAAATTAATCTCGTGAGTGTGTCTGCCCAATCCGTCGATGATGGCGTGGATGACCTCGGCGGATACCTTGATGAGATTGAGGATGTATCACTTACATGGAACGATGAAAACAATATCTTGGTTGAATGGACGCTTTCTGCAGAATCAACGGTACGTGGATATCGAATCTATATCTCAGACATTGATTTCGATACGATTGAAGATGCTGACTTTGTTGTTGAAGTGAAAGCCTCCAACTCGTTCCTGATTACGCCTAATAATTACCAGCTTCTCAAGAATACTTCAGCATGGTATGTCGCAGTTACGCCGTTTGACGACCTGTTCGAAAGAGAGGAAGTAAATACAGTCATGCTCGATGTTTACGGTGAAAATACGCAAAACGGTGACGGTCAAGATTCAACCAATGAGAATGATTTCTCCTCACTTTTGACCACACCAAACCTACTGGCGGCTGGACTGATGGCTGTTGCTCTACTCCTGCTTGTGGCCATTGTTCGTTCACGAGGTGGACAAAAGAGCCGCAATCGCACACTTGAGTTGCAAGAAGCAACGTGGGGCATACAGAACGATGATTGGGATTCATTTGGTACTCCAGTTGCAGCACGCCGATGCCAACATCGCCAGCACCGAGCGTTAGTCAAGGGCAAGCAAACGATATCTATGCGGACGCTCAGAGAATTGATAATCAAGATCTCTATGGAAGACCTGCATACCAAACCTCACAACCCGTCATGCGACCTGCACAAAACAATGCATTACTCAATGACCTTGCAGAGCCGAACGCTCCGCAACTGCCTCAAGCAAGCATTGATACCTCATTCTTGGATGACTTACTTTGAGGCGTACCAATGAGTATGGATAGGTCGACTGGTCCACGCAGCGAGGTGTTTACTACCGCCTTGTGGGATGGAGGATTCGCTCTTGCTGATTGGGAACTCCATTTGGCAAGGATGACTGAACATGCTAAACTACTGCGCATCAAATTACCAGAAAACTTGCCGAAACAAATTGAAACTCTGCTTGAAAAAGAACGTTCGTTGAAAAATACGACTCAATCGCATGAACCGAGATTGTTGTTGAAAATCAGATGCGCCCAAGATGGAGAATTGAGCGTCGATTCCAGAAGCATCGATTTCCGTAATGAGGAAGTCGATGCAATAACAGTTGAAGCCCCTAGATGGTCGAGCAAAGTAAACGGCACCAAGCATGGAGATTGGCAAGCGTATGTTGATGCTCGACATGATGCGGAAAAAAAGGGCGTAGATGTCGCTCTATTGGTCCACGATTACGCCATCGTCGATGCCGACCGGGCTTTACCCGTTGTCCTCGATGAAGACGGGGTAGCATGGGTTGCTGCGCACAATGAAGGCGGGGTCGAAAGCATCACATTTGAAATCCTGTCCCAACAACTGCAAAACGCCGGCATACCAATCCAACACGGAAGACTCAACGAAAGGCTCGTAGCACGTGCTGCCGAAATCATAACACTGGGGAGTGGTACTGGGGCGTGCCGAGTTTTGTCCGTTGATGACGAACCGCTTGGTGACAGCAACATGCTTTCATCGCTCTGCCAAACGCTTCTCGAACACCACTACCAAAAAAATGAGACATGGTCCGATGTGAGGTTGTTGAAATGAGTCTCGACATCTTAGCTCTACAGAACCACTTGCAAGAAGTTGGATTGTTAGGACCAAAGGCTGTCCACTACGGGGGACCTGATGAAGTCCTATTGTGCTCATCTGGACCTCACTCGCACCTTGCTGAATACTCGATCCTATGCGGCCCATCTCGGCTCCGGGTTTTGGTTCGTCAGCCAAAAAATATGGAATCTGTGCAACCGCATAGTCCACTTCAAGGCGAAATATTCTTGCATCAAGAAAAGAAAACATTCACCGCCCAAGTAGAAGAATGGAAGCATGGATGCTGGTACCATTCTACGTCCATATTTGCATCAGGGCTGGACGAGTTGATGGAAAAGTTACGTGATTTGACCTCAACAGAGTGCTTCGAACAACTTCCCAATTCAAAAATGCCTCAACGACCATTTTGGACTGGCGCATTTGCTTACGACATGGTTCAATGGACCCAGCCACTGCGCTTACAAAATCCACCGAAAGAAGATGAGCTTCTTACCATTCTGTGGCTGGTTGAGCGAATGGTCGTCCAAGACCGTTCGAGAGAATCAATGACCGTTCATGCACTTCAAAACGACGATTGGGCTCAGAAAATGAGCAGGAACCTCAACCAATATCCGGTCCTAGAGGGCCTTGAACCACCCGTTAAATCCCAAGAATCAAGTTCGTTATCCGACCAGAGGCATGAAGCCATCATTGATGACATTCGAGAGAGTATTCTAGACGGTCAAATGTACCAAGTCAATGTTGGCCGATGGTGGGATGGAAAACTAACCGAACACCCAAGACGTATCTTTCAACGCTTAAGTGAGAAAAACCCCGCCCCCTTTTCGGCATTCATTCTAGCACCTGACCTCGGTCTTTCGCTGGTGTGCTGCTCACCAGAGTCTCTCATCAAAAGCGATGGCTCAAGGGTATTTACATCACCAATCAAGGGCACTCGGCCGCGTGGTGAAAACGACGAAAAAGAAGCTCAACTTCGAGACGAAATGGTTCGAGATGAAAAGGAACGAGCCGAGCATCGAATGCTGGTTGATTTGATGAGAAACGATATTGCCACCGTGGCTAAGGTTGGCTCAATACGGGTCGAACGTTTTGATGTGGAGGCATACGCGCATGTTCAGCACCTCGTAACTCACCTTTCTGCTGATTTAGAAGATGGGAAGAACGGTGTTGAAGCCATACACAATGTGTTTCCAGGTGGGAGTATTACCGGCTGCCCTCGTACCGTCGTTTGTGCTGCTATCGATGAGATTGAGCAACGTCCGCGCTCGTTCTGGACGGGCTCCATCGGGTGGGTCGATGTTCACTCTGGAGCATGTTCACTGAATATTGCGATAAGGACATTGATCGCAAAACAGCAGCGCAAACAATGGTTTGGTAGCGTTGCTGCGGGTGGAGGAATTACAATCGGTTCCGACCCGCAAACCGAAGTTGAAGAAGCCAAATGGAAGGCTGCTGCACTGCGTGAAGCATGCGGATGGCTTGAAACGGAACAATCTGATTTGCCGGTTGGAAAACTAGCCACACACCCACTGCTCATCGAGGCCCCACCCCAAACAGTCCGTGCTGGTAAAGTCGAATTCATCGATGGAAGCGAAAACGAAACCAACGGGGTTCTTTTGATTGATAATCTCGACTCTTTCACATTGAATATTGCCCATGCAGTGTCCGGCTTAGGCCGGAATGTCAACGTCCTCAAAGCCCGGAACGGTGATTCGGAACGCAGATGGAATAGAGAAGCGGTAAAGGAACTCATCGAACGCATCAAGCCAACACACATCATTCTTGGCCCAGGACCTGGTAAACCTACGGATTCACCGTTAACCATGGCCGTTGCACATGCTGCTCTTTCCGAAGATATTACCGTACCTATTCTAGGAATTTGCCTAGGCCATCAGGCGATTGGAATGGCTGCAGGCATGGAAATTGTTCGCTCGACTGGCGGGCCTATACACGGTTCACCTCGCCGATGTGAACATCAAGCAAATGGCATATTTTCGGGCATAGAATCTCCAACCCTCTTTACTCGCTACAATTCCCTGTGCGTGGTGACATCTGGACCTACGAGCCTCGTGGAAACCGCATACGAAGTGGGTAATCGGATGGTAATGGCTCTGCAACACGAAGCATTGCCGATACACAGCGTACAGTTCCATCCAGAATCAGTTGGTTCTCGCCACGGTTTGACGTTGCTGCAAAATTTCCTCTCGATTGAAGCGGATGCTTGAAGAATCGGGAGCGATTGGAGAGAACTGAGGGAGTACCATGCCGACTTGCCGACATTGTTCAAGCACCTATTCTCGAGAGCAGTTCATCCATGGAAATGGGCCAAATGCACAAGTTTGTGTGCGTTGCGGACTTGAGAAAGGGCTTG
Organism: Methanobacteriota archaeon; assembly: GCA_018691345.1. GTDB lineage: Archaea > Thermoplasmatota > Poseidoniia > Poseidoniales > Poseidoniaceae > MGIIa-L1. Next base: position 18,885 of record JABGTJ010000093.1, on the reverse strand, counting down.
TTACCAAAGAACAAGCTAACAACATGTATGGCGACTCCCTACGAAGTTCTCGACTCCAGATTATGGCTCGAAGATACAGCGTTTTCATGTACATACCATTGCTATGGACGCTATGGATTTTGGTCCTCAGTGACGTCAGCCCATGGGGTTGGTATTTCCTCGGCCTGTTGGTTGTCTTGACGTTGTTAGCACCGGTATGGTTCATCTACCGCGGTGGACAATATTCTGGCGACATGGCCCGACTTACGCCTGCATACGAGCGTCCTGAAGGCCACTGATTACGACTTTGCGTGGATTTTGAGAACGTCTCCGTCGTTCATCTCATGTTCTGAACCAACAACCCTACGCGTTCTTCCATCAACGCCTCGTATGAAACCATCACCAAGATCGCTGTGCACCTTGTAAGCCAATTGTTTCGCTTGAATGGCAGAAGGAACGACAAATGCATCTGGTAAAACTTTGCCATCCCCATCTGTCCAATGCGATTCATCCTGAACAGGATACACGACAATATGGTCGAGTTCATCGAACAAAACGGTGTCAATCAATGGAGCAACGCCCGTGCCGTTGATGGATGAGAGACGCTCAAGCATGTGGTCAAGCGCTCTTGTCTGAGCCGGTGAAAGAGATTCAGGGTTTGAATATTCAAAGGACGGTTCCCCAGGGATATAGTCAATCAAATCTGCAGAACTAGCACGTCGTAATGCGAGTTCGACATCAGCCATACACGGGGCTAAGCACCCGTTAACTTCAATCCCCTGCAACACGCCCTCGGGAGCGATGTCGAATTTATTCGCAGCAATGTGAATAGGGAACAAAATGCGACGTACTTCCACGGCAAGTGCGGTAATAGTCGTGGCATCCCAATCCCAAGGACTACCAAGTGAATCATGTTCTTTTTTGAACGATTCAAAGGCCAGTGAAATCGATTGGGAGGTCGCTCCTAGTCCGGTGAGTTGTTCATGGATATAGGAAATCAAGCCTTTTTCACCCTCTGCCTGAACGCGGCGTACACCTCTGGTCCAACCGTCGTAAAGAAGACCTGAAATCCACGCATCGAGTTCGACACCGAGAAATTTAATTTCATCACGAATGCGTTGCTGGGCTACTTCCTTGGTTTGGTTTGCACCTTGTGGGTTGCCTTCTAAATCCGTCGTTCCTGCAGCATCGACGACCTGAATCAACGCATCACAATTGGCTAAATCGGCTAAGAAGGCATTGCCTCGTCCTTTTCCTTCACTCGCACCAGGGACAAGTCCAGCAATGTCGACCAAAAAGCAGGGGACAAGACGGCGATGGGCAACACATGAGCCCGTCCTCGGCTCGCATAAACTGCCTTGTCGCGGGTCCTCGTCGCTGGTTGGTTCAAGCCGACCTTCTGCCTCAAGTCGCATTCGAATGTCTTTGCAAGGGCACGGTAAACGGGCCGCAACGAAAGCAACGCCAACGTTTGGTTCAATGGTACAAAACGGGTAATTTGCAATGTCCACTTTGGCGAGAGTTGCTGCACTGAAGAAGGTAGACTTCCCAACGTTCGGTTTGCCAACCAGTCCGATTCTCACAGTGATTCCGCCTTAAGGAGGTGATCACTCTTCTTCCGATTCGAGAATGTCGTTACGGATTTTGGAAATCATGATATCGAGTTCTGGGAGATTCAAGCGTCCATCGCCGTCGAGGTCAACTGCATTGACAAGTCGGCCCATTTCCCATGGAGGTAAGTCAGCAATATTGGCCTTTGAAAGAGCTTGTTGGAATTCATAGCCGTCAACTTCTCCAGAGCCGTCAAGGTCAATGGAATTGAAGAACTCAAAGATGGATTGCTTTGTTTGCTTCAGGAATTGTGCGAGCATAACGAGTTCTTCAGGCACCGGGTACTCAGTGACTTCGTCGTTATGCAGTTGGGCTGATACTCGAATGAGAGATGAGCCGCCGTCGTCTTCTTCGACTTCACCAATGGTTAGATTCGTATCGATGCCAACACCACGGCCAAGCAATGTGCGGATGGTTGTCGAGCCTTCAACAAGCGTGTACGAGTGAATATCACTTTGCACAGCCAAGTCAGCGAACGCTGCATTGTTTGGACGACCGGTGTGAATCATTGAAAGGGCTGCCAAAATAGTTGCAAGTGTCACAAAGTAAAACATTGCTGCTGAGACGAGGAAAAACCCTCCAGTTGAAGCAACGGCATCTTCGACACCGGAGTTGACAACTGCATATGCAGTAAAGTCTCCAATAAGCGCAGAGATGGTTGCGGTAACCCCGCCGATAATAGTGAACCAAACGGCAAGTTGAGCGTTGCTTGCTTTAGCAAGTTGCTTTCGTGCAGCGAGTGGGTAAGAGGTGAAGATTGCTGCAAGCATCATCAATCCGCCAATGGTCGACATAAACCCAGTATCGATTGTGTGAGCCATCGAGCCAAGTTTATCGATTCCGACAAAGGTGTCCATACCAGTGAAGAAACCACCTACTGCGTAAATTGGGAGCAGCATCATTGCAGCGGTAGCAGCAAATGCTCCAGGGTTTTTCACGATTCGTTCCGGGCTTGAAGCCGCAGTGGCTACCATGTTCACTGAGCCGGCAAACAATGGAAGAAGACCAAGCGCCATGAGAATTGCACCGATGTTCTGAAGCAATTCGCCGCCATCAGCACTTGAAAGGAAGAACGGTGGGATGGTGATGAAAAGGAAGAGCATGTTGGTTTTCTGCAAAGAAGCGGACCAAACAGGCTTACCTGCCGTAAATGGAATGATGTGGTATGCTGCTGCAAATATAAGCGCAAGCGGAACCCATCCATTCAACACTCTCTCAGCCAACCATACTGTTTGAGTGGAGTCGGCAATATCGCCGAAGAATGCGAACAGCATGCTTAGGATCTTAGCCACCAAAGCCAAAACGAGGAACCAAATGGTTGGGGAAATATCATCGTGTTCTCGCTCTCCGAGGGTGATGAAAACATTGATTAGAAGTGCGAGATGGAGCATTGCTCCTACCAAAAGCATAGAGATGTTCTGAATTGTCTCCAAGACTTCTGCTCCGTCATCGACGTTGATAAGAGAGAACACTGCTGGAAGCAAAAGAACAGCGATGGTAGATACCGTGAGAAGAACGGCAACCATCGATGCACTGGCTTCACTTGCCAAACGTCCCTTAGAAGAGCGCGAAACGGCGACAAGAGCCGCACCGATTAGCAAATAGTTCAATGCTGTTGAGAAAAATATTGCAGTGTAATCGGTCAGCATTGAACCGTCATCGTAGCTCCAACCAACACTAGCAAGCGAATTGAGAGCGGTTGGGTCATAACGGTGCCAAATGCCCAAAAACATTCCGAGTGCAGCCATGAAAAACCAAGCCATACCGAAGCGCATCCATGTCTTTATTCCACTTCCTGCTTTGTCGTTAAACAGATCAATAAGACCTGCTGGGGCCTTGTTAAGCAAAAATAAGCCAACTTGTCGAAGTGGACTTGCCATTCCGCCAATTCCTTGAACCATGTAGTTAGCTACAAGAGCAAGCGTAACCAGTATGAGACCTGCTGTAATGAATACTGTTTCCATACATCACACCTCCTAATCGACAATGACCTCGCTGAGAAGCGAAGCGACAATGGCGCCCACGCCGATGAGAATACCAATCAAGTAGTACCAAATTCCACTACCACCGAGGTTTCCGATAAGCGGTACCAGTTCGCCGAGAAGCGGGATGTTATCCCAGCCAAACACGTTGGAGAATAAAGCAAGTAGTCCGAGGAGAGCGACGCTGAAGAGTGTCAAAAAGACTCGACTGCTCGATGGTTCTCCTGTTCCAACGGTAACATCTGGTAGAGTTGTAGCGTTTGACATTTTTCTTCACCCTTACATGACCCCGTAGGGGTCAATCCGTCCACTCGCATTGCGGTCATAAACATTCACTCCTTGTGAAGAGGTTTTTTTCGATTGAAAAAGGGACCTAGGGCGAACGAAGACGGTCAAGCACATTGCCCCGACGATGCTTCGAAATCCCGAGAGGGACCGGTAGAGTTTGTTCAAGCAGAACTTCTTCCTTCCAGGCCTTTTCACATTCACAGGATAACCCCTCGAATTCTTCCAACTCACCAGAAACGGCGTAGCGCTCAATCGCAGCAACGACCACAGAGTCACACGAACCACAATTGTGAGCGCCGCGTATTTTCCCCCCAGCAGTTGGATGAATAATGAGACGGCAAACTTGGTCATCATCTCCATTCTTTCCACCTTTGGGATGAATGGTTGGGTGGGCTCTACGTATCATTTCTACCAGAGACCAAAGCCATGGTGGGCGATATTCGTTGTTACGATGAAGGCGATCGATGATGGTGCCGCGCTGAATATTCATCGGGTTTACTGAGATTTCATCGCTGCGTTCTGCCACTTGCTCAATCCACTTCACACCGTGGTTCAAGGCGTCTGCTTCACTCATAAACGGGGGTTTGAACATCAAATATGTCTTTACTCGAATGTTAAACTTCTTCAAGTTCTCGACCGCTCTATCCCATGATTTGGTAGTGAATCCTTTGTTCACGTGGAAACGAAGAACTTCGTCATCATAGGCCTCAAGACCTACAGCCACAGCAAAACTCTGGTTCAATTGAGATGCCCATGCGAGTTTTTCTTCAGTGAGTTGTTCGCATCGGCTTTCCACAATCAGTTCTTTACCGAGCTCTTGGCAATCCCTCAGTACGGTTTCTTGGAATTCCACCGGGATTTCTCGGTCTTCAAGTAAGGAGCCACTGGTGTAGACTTTGACCATAGCGTGGTCTTTGAAATCCTCAAACTTTTGTTTAGCGTAAGCCCACTGAGAGTGGAGGTCTTCGTTGGTGACATCATCCCTGGTGTCGTTGAAATATCCGCAAAAAGTACAACCGCTGGACCACCACCAATGGCATCCCTTCGTTCGGAGAATTACGGTGACTGCGCTGCAAGGCGTTCCATCAGCCAATGTTTCAGGAGTATAGTAGACGGTTGCAGGTTCACTCGCATCCCACGATTGTTGTCGCGCAACTGCCCAAGGAGTGTTTGCTGGAGCTTTGACAAGGTCGTGAATACGTGAACCCTTAGCGCCATCTCCGACAAGTGTCAACGACTTCGGCCCGACCATGGTATCCCTCAATGTCAAGTCGCATGGCTTTGCCGTTTCAATGCACCGCTTGGAATTCGGCTAGGATTCAGATGGAACGAACAGTATTGTCGAGCCGGCCCGGACAAATTCTCCCTTTGGATGAGAAGGGTTTTGTTCCTCAGCAGAGACTACGTTTGGAGTGAATGAGCGCGCAGGAGCACGGATGTCCACCCGTGAACCGAGACGAATCATGCCGTAGCGTTGACCGCGACGAACTTCAGAATCGATACCCAACCACGGCACGATGGTCCGAGCTAAAGCCCCTGAGATTTGTGTGACTTCAATCATGAGTTCCGACTCTCCCTTGAACACACTACGAACTCTTTCATTGAACTGACTTTCTTTTTTGTAGGCTGCAAGAAAAGGCCCGCGACGAAGTCCTTTTCCCGCCCTGTGTTCCATTCTGTGAAGTGTTCCGGCAAGCGGGGCTCGATTGACGTGGACGTCAAGTGGAGACATGAAAATAGCGATGCGGAAAACGTCATCGTTGGACTCTTCACCCACTTCCACCGGTTCAAAACGCTGCTCAGTATCAAACCGCAGAGGATGTTCTAAAGGCTCAGGATACCAATCTCCAGTGAGTGAATCGGACTCACACTCACCTGACGTCAATTGTTCTTTGTTCGGGCGTCGACCCGTTGATCGTTCGCGGCGTACAAACATGATATGTCCGTCTGCTGGGCTTACCAACACGCCCTCATCGCGAGGAATTGGGCGGTCGGGGTCTCGCCAAAAATTAGCGAAAAAAGCTGAGAGCATCAAGCAAAAGATACCGAACAATGGAATGAATCCGTACAGAGAATCGATTGTTGCGCCGATGATCAGGGCGCTACCTCCCATCATCAATGGGATGAGAACTGGAGCGTGGCCGCCATGGGCCAGTCCACCCATAGAATCGCCTCACTCAGCCCAAGGGTCGTCGCCATCAGCCCAAGTGGCTGCAGCGGTGGTTTCAGGAGCTTTGGGTTCTGCAACTTCTTCAGTTGCTTCTTCAGTTGCTTCTTCTTCGACTTCTTCAGGAGCAGCATCAACGACTTCGACGGATGCTGTTGAATCTTCGGCAGCTTTGCCCTCAGCTTCGGCCTCGGCCAAATCCGATGCGCGAGCCTCGACCATGTCTTCCATCCGTTCGGTAAACGCACGAGCCATGTGCTGTGATTTTCGCTCTGCTTCAATGGCGCGCTCAATCATTTCATAACGGACCTTGATTGCCTTGTTGAGGTCTTCAAAAATTTGCATGTGGTCGACATACCAGTCGTCCCGAGCTTTCATTTCTACGACAGCGTGCTTCAAATCGTTGTCCAGTTCTTCAGCAATGCTGAACACTGTACTAACACGGTTCTTTTCACGGGAATACTTTTCTTCCATCTTCTCCAATTCAGGTTCAAGATGCTCGACTTTCTTTGACGCTTTGACAGCACGGAGTTCAAGTTCACGAACTCGGACTTCTTTTTCAGAGAGGAGTGCTTCTTGGGTCTCTTTTTCGATTTCACGTTCAATGATTTCTTTTTCGAGAACTTCGATGGTTGCAACTGCATCCTCAAGGTCGGATTGGGCAGAGGTAAATGCTTCATACAGGACCTTGATTTGGTCTTCGTATTCTTCAGCAGTCAATTTCTTTACAGCTGGTTCAAAGTCCGCTGGGATAATGGTTCCGTCTTCGGTCATTGCTTCACCCGGAGGCAAGCCTCCGTGAACACCCACACACCTCCACCCTATCAAGCCGACGCTTAATAGGACTGATTTTAGAGGGCAATCGAGTCAACATTAACGGTAAGAGTCCGTTACAGAAACAAGTTCTCTAGCGATGCTTACTTCACCCATCGAGTGGCCCGCATCCGGCACCAATACCAGATGGCTCGATGGTACAGCTTTGTGCAATTCCCACGCACTGCGGGCCGGGCAAACGACATCGTACCGTCCCTGGACAATGTGCATTGGGATGTGTTGAATGGAATCAACATGGTTGAGAATATGCGCCTCCTCAAGGAAAATGGCGTTGATGAAGTAGTGGCATTCAATACGAGCAAAAGCAACTGCGAAATCTAAATCTTCGGCCTTTTCGAGGTATGAATCGTCTGGGAAAAGACGGCTTGTTGCCATTTCCCAGCGCGTCCATTCCTTGGCGGCTGCGCGCCGAACCGAAACATCTTCGGCGGTAAGGCGAGAATGGTATGCCTTGATGAGTTCGTTCTGCTCATTCAATGGTATATGCTCGCGGTATGCCTCAAATGCATCGGGGAAGATGTGGCTGGCTCCGTCTTGGTAAAACCAGTGAAGTTCGCTCTTTCGGCACATGAATATGCCGCGGAGCATCAAACTGATGGCACGGCCGGGGTACTGTTGGGCATAAACCAAAGAAAGTGTTGAGCCCCATGAACCACCGAAAACATGCCATTTCTCGATTCCGAATGTTTCTCGTAGCAATTCAATATCATGGACAGATGCTTGAGTCGTGTTGTCTTCAAGTTCAGCGTATGGTATTGATTTTCCGCATCCGCGCTGATCGAACTGGATGATGTTGTACGCATTTGGGTCGAAGTACCGGCGGTATGCTGGTTGTCCGCCGCCACCAGGGCCCCCGTGAATCACGATCACTGGCATGCCGTCAGGATTGCCGCTCTTTTCCCAAGCAATCGTGTGCAAATCCGAAACCCGTAACATGCCCGTTTCATAGGGCTCTATCAGCGGATACAAAACATCGTCAATCGTGGTCGTAACATCGAGCATGAACCTTCGTAATGCCGACGAATATTGTTCTTATCGGAATGGACATCTTCTTGGAATGGTTCGGTTCGACTGGTTTTATGAGCCGGAGAAAAGCGACCGATGTTTTTAGCGAATGGGCCGAGAAAGGGAAAGACAAGGGTATGGAAAATGGGCATGCTGCATCGGTTCATGCCATGCTAAAGCTTGCTGGGATCCCACGTTCCGAAACCTATTCTGCCGTTGATGTCGGGTGTGGAAACGGGTGGGTGTGCAGACTTTTAGCACACGATGAGGCATCAACGCGCGTCGTTGGCGTTGACGGTTCCGAGGTCATGATTGCGAAAGCAAAAACGATTGATGCCAATGGTGAGTATCGCGTCACTGTGTTGCCGGATTGGGAACCTTCTGAGAAGTTTGATCTCGTCCACAGCATGGAATTCCTCTATTACCTTCACGACCCAAAAGCCATGCTCAAAAAGCTCCACGACAACTGGATGACCAGCGGTGGAATGCTGGTTGCAGGTATTGATCATTATCAAGAAAATAAAGACAGCCTTGGTTGGCCTGATGCATTGAACGTCCACATGACGACACTCAGCATGGACGAATGGAAGACGGCTATGGTTGAGGCCGGTTTTACCGATGTTGAACTTCACCAGGTTGCCGCAACGGAATCGTTCATTGGGACATTGGTCATGTGCGGTAAAAAGGCCTAATCGTCGTCATCTCCAACAGGACCTAGCGCCGAGCCTTCTGGCCCGCACAACTTTATTTGGCCGCGTGCGAATGGGCATTGAGAACAGATGTGAGAGGAATCTTCAGGCAGGCGAGGAGGTTCATTCAGTGCTTCGGGTGTAGCAGAGAGTTGTGCCATCCATTCGAGATGTTGTGCAAGCGTTCGAGAAGCAGATTCGTATTCGCTTTGAGTCAATTGAACCATGCGTCCCGATGCACCGATGAGCAAAGCTGGCGGCAAGACTCTGCGGCGCTCGTTCGCAGGTTTCTGTTGCTCAAGCACTTCTAAGGCCATCGAATACAGGGTTAACTGAAGGCGGTGTTCGTCGAGTATCGAACGCTCTTCCAACGTCGATGGGTACGGAACCAACACATCGCCCTTGTATCTTTGGAGGCGGCTTCCAGATTCTGGATTCTCGGAGTTGAACTCATCGCGGCATCCTTTGGTCTTCAAATCGACCACTTGGAGGCAACCGTTTCCTTCCTCGTCGCGCATGGCGAGAACTAAATCCGCTCGTCCATCAAAAATAACATCAACATGATCTATTTGAGCCAAATTCTGCGCTCCACCAACCGAAAAACCGGTTCGGATGAGGCCATCAAATCCAACTTTATGTCGGAAGTAAAACGGAAGTTCAGTTCGTAACCCCTCGACTTTAAACCCGAAATGTTGCTCACCAGCCGCATACCTTCCAAGCAATCCCTTCCGGACTAACGAACCGAGTTCAGCTAATCGATCAAAGGTCGGTTTAAAAGCGTCTGAATCAGCCGCAGTAATACCTTCTTCTGTCAAAACGCGTACAAGAATTTCTTCATCATCAAGTAAGTCCTTTCCGTCAAAAGTCCATGCAGGCATCAGCGGAGTAGAGGGTGGAGCGTTCTTAACGAAAGGATTTTCCAAACCAAGTTCCACCAATCGATGCATGAGTGTGCCGAAAACAGTCGCTGGCGGATACATCGATGCGGAAGATTCTGGCAAAGGTCGAGCTAAAAAGAAATTAAGTGGTTCTGGGTTCCAACCTTTCACCTCCGAGAGCCAGTGGCGGCGTGGACAGGCATAACTGGTATCCAGCCCATGGGCCGTCATTCGCATCATTTCGCTGACAAGCGGAAGGGTGGTTTGAGGCGCTGGTACTGGATGAATATCCTTGAGTCGGGTCTCAAGGTTCATCCATCGTTGAAGCGGCGTTGCTGTACTCAAGCCGGGGAAACAATCCGGAGAATGATACACGTACAGGGATTTTACTGATTCAGGACCCAAGCATGCATCGTCAATCAACGAACGAGGGTTGAAAGAAAGTGTCGTTTCCTTGTATTGCAAAAGTGGGGTTGCAAAAGAGTCATTCGGTTGAAGCCACGGCGAATCTTGAACACTGTTTTGATGAGATAAACTTCGCAACCCGTCAAGCCACATGGCTCCCATCGTCTTCATCGAAGGCTTACTCTTGAACTCCAAATAATGAGTTTCTTCATGGATTGTTGCTGCCTCGCTTGGGGAACCAACGACAATCAATCGGTCCTTCACACGCGTTAACGCTACGTAGAATTCACGCCTGCGTTCAGCTTGCCGCTGAGCATGGTCCATTCGCTTAGCAAATTCCCAAAGGCCGTCATCTGGGCGGTCACGTGAAGACCACGGATTGATTCGACCAGCAACCACCTGCGGGGTAACCAACACATTGTTCCGTACTGCTAACGAAGCATCCGACTTACCTGCATGGAACATACCAGCCACAACAACAACTGGGGCTTGGAGACCTTTTGCCCCGTGAATGGTCATCACTTGCACTGCCCCTCCAGAAGGTGTAATGATGGCAGAAGGGCCCTTGCCTCCAATCGACTGAAGTGACTTCATGCGATTGAATATAGCCGAGGCTTCATGCCCTAATTCATTACCAATGGAGGCTGAAAGCGCACACCAAGCCTCAGCGTTCTGCCTCGAAGTATCATCTGAATATGCTAAAAGCAAATCCGAATGGTCAAGAACGGCGTCAAAGACATCGTGTACTGCGCCTTGATGCACCAGTGACTCCATGTGTTCCACCAATTTTTGGACCGATTCACTGGGAGCAAATTTATGTATTTTCTGCCACCAAGATGACTCGTCCGTTGATGACATCAAAGCATGAGATTGTACGTCGCTAAATCCGAACACCGGAGAGCGCGCAAGAGCCAATGCAGCGTGTCGAGAATGTGGGAAAGCAATCAATTCCAAACAGGCGAGCAGAGGTGCGACGACTGGCCGCTCCAAAAGCGCACCTTGCCTGTCTGCCATAACCGGTATGCCACGAGACTGGAGGCGCTGTATCAAGTCAGGAATGTATTTTCTCGAATGAACCAGAATGAGGATGTCTTCAGGGCGCACGGTTGTAGAATTCGATGCTACTTCGTGGTAGTCGTTTACCGATGCATCCCAAACTTGTGTTGGGCTTTGAGTGACAAGGGCTTGCAGTCGAGCAGCAATCAATTCGTTTTCGAGATGAGCACGTTTGGCTTCAGGATCTGCAAATGTATCTATTCGTTTTTCGAGGTCAAGACTTGGAGGTTCAACTCCAATTTGCAAAGGTAAAAGCCATTCAAGTACACCTTCTACTGGTTCTTTGGCGTCGGCATGTTCATCGAGGCCTCGGGCAGGACGAAGTGATTGTGATTCAGCATGCCAATCTCCCGGTAGAACATAGTGGCGTTCATCGAATACATCGTCAAACATACCGTTCATCGTTCGCATTAAGTTGTGGAGAGTTCGGTGGTTGGAAGTCAAGTCAATATGCCCCAACAATCGCCGTGACCGACGCTCGTCTGAAACCAGTTCTAAGTAGCCACTGCCGTCTTCAAATCCAACTTTTACATGTTGCCACAACTGGGATTCCACTGCCTTGCCTTCGATTTGAGAGCTTTGGATAAAGGATTTGCCAGCGCCCACTGGGCGCGGGTCTCTTCCGCATCCTTCGACGCGTAAATGCAGCAGCCTTGGTTCAGATTCTTCAATCGAATTTGCCAATTGTATGGCTGCCACCGTTCGACGCATGACCGTAACTTCCGCTTGTCGGAACCGGTAGATACTTTGTTTCATATCGCCGACGATGCAGATGGTTGGATCCCAAGGTCCCAACGGACGAAGCGGTTCATCTGCTTCGAGCCGACGATGGCCCCATAGACGTGCCAAAAGACGGAAGTGTGCTGGATTGGTGTCTTGGTATTCATCGATAATGAAAGCCCGGTATTGACGGCGAATCGTTTGCAAGGTGTAGAATCGACGTTGGAGGTCTTCGTAACACGACTGATCCTCCCCCGCCAAGCGCATTGCACGAGAAATGTGTTGATCAGACCAAGGTTCATCGCCTAACCGATCAAGTGCTTGAACAACTACTGGAGGGTAAACATGCCGAACCATGTCCGGGCATCGTGCGAGCAAGAGGTCCGCCACAAGGCGTTGAATATCATCGTAATCATGAACTCCTTCGTGGGCTTTGCGTAGCGACAAAATGTCTTGACAACCTCTGTGCACGACAAGCAAATCATTGAGGACATTGGTTTGGAGTTCATGTGAAATCCGAAGGCGTCCGTCAGGTGCAAGGTCACTAAACGACAAGTTGACTTCCTGACAACGTATCTTCGAATCTTCAGGTAAGAACGGCAATTCCGAGGAGGGGTGAAGCAAGAAGGCACTGCGGCCGAGAAGACAAACGAGTTTGCCGAGGCGCCCTGTCAAGAGAGTTTTCAGTTCATCGCCGGCTTCAATTGCATCCACTACAACCGCTTCTTTTTCTGCCTTGGAGACGCCTTTGGCAGCGGATTTCGATAATATCCCAGGGTGCCATCCTTCGGAATGATTGGATTGCGGGAGGCCTCCTTTGGGGAAGAAATTGGGCACTTCTTCCGCCAATTGGTTGGTGGTTGCCGCAGCAATTGCTACCTGCCAAACCCATTGCAGGCATTCGCCTGGATCATCAGAGACAGATTGACGAGCCAATTCAGTGAGATGGTTGAATCGGGTGAGCGTCGTTCCAATTTCCGCCTCACATGCGTGGATATAACTCGCTGCATGGTTCATGTAAACGTCAACCCATTGCGAAAGGGCGTGTTGTAATGATTGAGCAAAATCGACAACTGTATTTCGAACGGGTTCGAGGAACATATCCATGAGGATCTCGTAAGGCATTGGCCCATCACCGTTCCAATGGTGCCCAAGTGTTTGTGCCCGAGCAAGCATGGCTTGATACGCCTCTTCAACGAACAGTGACTTTCCGAGCATTCCGCTCAGCACGACGGCTGAACGCTCTTGGCCCCCAAGCAGAACTGCGAGGCGGTTTCTTGATGCTAGGAACGCCCCAATATGGCCTCGGACTCCAGCTTCATGCGCATCATCAATCGTCCGTATCCGCCATGCTGAATGCAGTGCTTCTTGGATGAGGAGGGGTGCTCTTTCTTCGGAAATCTGTTCCCGGCTTGGATGAACTGCAACCAAATCAAGGTGAGGGGAGACAAGTTGGGAAAGAAAGGCATCGATGGTTGAGATGGGAGCTTCATCGAGAGCGGACATCAACGTCTCGATGTCTCCTTCGCGAATCCGAGGGTCGAAAATGCCCTCGTCGTCCTCTTTTTCAAGTGAAGTCGCCCGACTTTGACCGACTCGGTGTCGTATTCTTGCTTTCAATTCAGCAGCGGCTTTCTTGGTGAACGTGATGGCTACAACTTCGCTTGGCAGTAATCCCTTCCATTCCTTAGGAGGCGTTCGTTGTCGAGGAGGGGCTCGCAAGAATCCGCTCGCTTGATTGGACTCACGAGGGCCAGCAGGAAGTAAATGCGTAGCGCGCTGTTCTGATGAGAGAAGATGTTGCACATAGCGTTCGGCCATCACCGTCGTTTTCCCGGTGCCTGCCCCTGCATCCAAAGCAATGTGTTTGTCCAAGTCGAGGCCAAGTTGTTGACTTCGATTAAATTGGATAATCAATTGACTTCACCTCCGAGAGTTGCTGAAGGGCAGATTTGACGAACTGAACAATACGAGCAATGCTTCCCTGGTGTTGGATTGACTGAGCCATTGGCTGCTGCTTCAATGGCTCGATTCGCTGTACGAATCCGCTCCTGAATCCAGGCACGGAAACCATTGGATTCCGCGGAACCTGTACCCGGCATTCGATGGTGATTTTGAGTATACATCGTCCGTTCGCCAATCTCAGCGGCGCCAATGTATTTCAAAATCGACGCGTCGATTTCTACATAATGGGTCGTCGATTCACCAATCTCGGAGACACCAACACCGACTACTCGGTCACCTGGATGGCTTTGCTCCCATGCGCGTGCATACAGTCCAAGCTGTACTTCATCAAACAAAGCCTTACGATGTCTGTCACCCTTGTCGGTAGACTTAGGGCCATTCACCGTCTTCAAATCACGAATAATCACAAAACGATTCGCAGCGGATGGATGTTCCAATGAAAAGAGCTCAGTCGATGGGGTTTCTGAAAGTACGCCGTCTTTAATGGCTTGATTTTTCATTTCAGGATTCAATACAATGGCGTCGACGCGATCAACTCTTCCAGACAAATTGAACGTGACTGGTTGAGATGAATCATCGAAGCCATCGACTTTCACATGATTGCCTTTTTCAGAAGAAAACTCCCATTCACAGGCAAGTGGGCCGACTCCGGTAAGTGCGAAATCTGATTTAATCATCCGCCCAATTCGCCCGCTGGGTTCGAGTTCATGCTCCCCCTCAAGGTACAACCTCCATTCGGTGGGTGTCACGCCAATCATCTCTCGGCATCGATGAACTGCTACTGCGTCATATCGAGTCAACCATGGAACTTCGTCGGACAGATATGTCAAGACTGCGCCCCATAATGCATCGACGGAGTTGTTTGGACCAAGGTGGAGTGGTAGAGGAGAGGAGACTGCATCTTCAGCGGTCGGGACCCCATGGCTTCGTAACAAAGCTGCTTCAGTATCGTGTATGAGCGTCCCGCGTGTACGCGATTCAAGATCTTCACTCAACGTTTCCTCGGCTCTGGCTTTGAGTTGCGTATCCATCCATGCTTTCCGAGGGCATTGTAGCCATGACTGCAATCGGCTTTGAGACCACTTTTCTCGCTTTATGGAAGACGACTTTATCCCCAAGGTCGAGTTGAGAGCCTCGCTTGGAAATGTGTATCCTGGTAATGGCCTGGGGTCAATTGCAGGCCCTCTCGACCTGCTGTTCGCCTTCAAACCCAAATGAGGCCAATGTTCCTGCTGACTGGAGCCAACCCCCACTTGAGACTTTGTTGGTTGCAGAATAATCCCGTCAACACTCAAAAGATGTTGTCGATTCTCCCAATTGAAGTAGTCGCCATTGTCGAGGTTTTTCATGACCGGTTGGCGAAGGTATCGGTCGTTTTGAAGTTCCAACTCGTGTGCAAGAGCAAGGCTGGTATTCGAAAGTACAGCCGCCTCGGGCGTCCCCCCGTCTCCAAGTTCAAGCCCTGAGCGTTGACGAACATCGCGTCCACGATGCCCCCCCCGCTCACCAACTGCTCTACCTTCGTGCATCGACATGGTGAACGGCCTTGGAGTAAGCCAAACCGTTTCCCCACCGTGTTCATCGGCCGTCCAGTGCCAACTTCGGTGAGCATTCCCTTCTTGATGCGACTCCATGGTTAGGAACGAGGGGGCTTGATAGAATGTTGAGAGCGTGCCATCGGCTCGTGTTTCAGCCAACCATTCGGCCAATGGAGCACTGGGTCCGCCGCCTTCTTCGGCACTTGTATCAAACACAACAACCTCCGACCCTGCATTGAGCAGGTGGCGAAGATGATGCCTGCCTTGGCGGATGGTTAGGTCCGATGAAAAAAGCCCGATTCGCAATTGGGCTGGCGCATCGAGCCAAGGAACCTTTGACGCCTTCATTGTCCATGAGTTGACATCCAGCCCCACCAAGAGAATGAGGTCTGCTTCAACTCCGAGTGCCTTTTCAGGGGTAAGAACGAGCACGTTTTTTCCTCGAGAACGGGAGCGAGGGAGAGATGTTTTCGATAAAATTTGTTCGAAATGCTGGATGAATTGTTCTCCGCTCTTAGGTGAATGAACATTCGCTTTTTCTAACAGTATTTGAGTAGCTTCGTACGCTTCTTTAACCATTTGAAGGCCAGCAAGGGAACGATCAAAAGTAGCCGTTCTATTGGTCAAATCACTCCAATTTAGCCGTTGATAGACGACATCCAACCATTCTTCACCGGTCTTCAGTCGAGGAGGGAGGGGGAGGCTTGTCTGGGAAGAGCACCCAACCGCATCGCCTTCAAGCGAGCGGAGCGATTCATCATCAAGCAGTGGCGCCCAAATACGGGCCACGCAATGCATCCACCATTGAGTCTCTTCGAGGGCTTGACGTTGCCGCTCCGGGTTTTCTCCAAGCTGAGGTTTTGCCTGAGCCAAAATAGCCAGCCATCGTGACAAACTACCAAGGCCCCCACGTACATGGAACGAACGCGCAATGTTCTCCAAGATACCTGGATGGGGACGAGGCGTCCAAGTTCGTTCACTTGGGTGCTTTAGAGATTCAACTGCTCCGTTGACTAACGGCAAACTGTTGTGTTCATACAATACACGTAGGTGCTGCAAAGACCATGCTTCCATTCCAATTCCAAGTTTCATCGCCCGTAATAGACCTGATACGGCTGGTACTTGTTCCAACTCAACCTTCTCAGCACCGCAGGAAAAGCCCAACGGTTTGATACGCGAATGCCATTGAGGTAGATTTGAGTCGGCAGCACCATCGATGATCAGCACCGTTCCCGTTGAACGGAGTGAAAAAGAGCGAAGTAACTCAACGGCCGCATCCATGCTGTGTTTACAACGTTCAAGAGTAATGCGATGTAAGCTGGTTTGGCGTTCATCTCCGCGTCCAGAGCGCCATGGTATGTTTACAGTGGGCTTCAAAACTTCGTGCGCAGGAAGCCATTCTGGAAGAGTTTTTTGCGTTACATAGTCCCATTCTGCTTCAAAGAGATACGCTCCGTGATGGCCTAGACGGAATGAACCTGCACAACATAATTGGTGAATCGGACGATGCTTCGACAGCTGTTGATAGAATGAGCGTTCTATCTCGGTAAAATCTGGAGCCGTATTGAGTAGGACAATGCCGTCAACGTCATTCAGAGTGAACGGAGAGTTTTCAGATTGGTGGAGTGCTTGTGTGAGCTCATGGAGTGCATGATGCGGATGAGTACCCGATAGAGTCAACTCGACATGGTTGAGGATTTTATCAAAGTCGCGAGCCCCTGGATCCTCATCCCAAGCCCAGGGCTGGTTAAGTTGGGTGAGTGTTCGATGCAATGTAAGCACCCGCTCAGTTTGGAAAGGAGACCATTTTCTGCCTTCAATGGCGGAGAAAAGTAAGGGCAAGTCCCCGTTTTCCGCTGCAATTTTGGTGTGCGCATGTACAACTGCGAATGTACCGGCTTCATCACCAAGCAATGGCGGGAGGCCTAAATCCAAGACGAGCAACTGGGTAAGCCGTTGGAGCGTGAGGTGGTGGGTTGTATCAACAGACGCATCGGTCTGCGACAATCGAAGTAACGTCTGGTTGCGGCTGGCCTCATTCGGGTGGAGGACAAGGATGTTGTCTGCGTCACCATTGCATAGCGACTTAATCAGCCAAGGGGGAAGGTTGTCTCCCGAATCAATTGCCTCGAGAGAAATTGATACCGTCGAATCGTGTTTCATCTCGGCCGCCCCATCACAGTTACAGTCGTCGACTGTTCTTGAAGGCTCGCTGTCAGAGCAAAGAGTTGTGTGTTTCATTGATATACTGTAGGTGCCATTTGATTGTGGAGTTCTACCGTAGTCTTTCTTTCTTTATATACTGTCGAAAAGAATAGTCATTGTTTGTGGTAACATGAAAGGTTCTTGTTTCAAGAAAAACACTCATGATTGCCGAAAGCTTTAAATAATGCGGCCTACCTGCTTTACCTGTTGGGCCGTAAAATATCACCGAGTCACTCTTTTGGGGCACCCCCAAAAGAAGGCGGCCGGTGGTTGAGCGGCTCACAAACGGCTAAACAAGAATGGAGATAATAAGTATGACTGAAGACATGAACCAAAAGAAGATGGAATTGACGAACTGTGACGAATGCGCAAGCAAAAACCTCACTGCTATGCCCGAAAAGGGCGAAACATGGTGCGACGACTGTGGCCTTGTCCACAAAGATCAGAAGATTCTGGCGAACGACAACGGAGGCGCACTGTTCGGCGAAGGGGCTCACTACCACTCCGTTCGGCAAGATGCTGACCAAAACCGAAACATGGGGGGAACCGGTCCAAAAATGCGGTACGGTTCCAAGGGCGTTAACAATCCGAGCAAATACCGCTTGCTCGAGAAAATTGACCGAAGTACTGTTCGCAACCCTCACCCATTTGCCAACCGTGTCAAGCGTAACATCGAACAATTGTACGGCCGTCACGCCCTTCACATCCTCGAATACATCGTCGAGATGTCATGCAAGCCACTTACCAGTGAACAAGAGCTGATTCGAAAGAAGCAAAGCAAGTCACTCGCAAAGCGATTAGGTATGCCCAAGCAATCCATCTGCCGTAAGGTCAAGGGCATCAAGGGTTCGTCTGAGGAACAAAACGCCGTCATCATCGCTGCAGCAATCGTGGAACTGGCAGGGGATTTGGGTATCATGCCGAAGTTCGACCGCCGTTCTACTATGGATAAGGCCGATATCACTCCAAAGCAAATCAGCAATGCTCGTATTCGTATCTTGCAGCACTGGAAGGCCCGCCTCACCATGGAATGGGCTGCCATGCCTCCACGAAAAGATGCAAACGACCGCCGCGAGGATTCAATTACGCAGGCAATGGAACACGTGTTCGAAATGCTAGGAGAGCACCTCGGACCCGAAGACTACGAGAAGGTGTTGTATGAAACAGAAACCCGCTTGGCTCTGCTCAAAGAAGGAACTGGACAGGCACTCACCATCAACATCGAAGCTCGAATGGTCGTTTGCGTTACCGCATATGCGAGTTTGAACTACTTCGGATTGCAATCTGGGGCTGCTGACTTACTTGCTGGAGTGTTTGGCCTGACAAGCAGCGGAATCCGTTCACGTTACGATGCATTGGTGAAGAAATCGGATGCCGGGACCTTTCATGATGCTGGTGCGTTTGATGTATCCATAGCATGCTACGACCCAGGGTCGGATAAACATGCACAGAATGCATTGATAGCCAAAGTACGATTGGGTAATGTATGCGGAAAGCGTACTTCCTCGTCTTAATTGTCTTCTTGATGGCCTTTGTGCCTTCATCGACCGTAGCCGCCCCAGC
>JABGTJ010000082.1 GCA_018691345.1 Methanobacteriota archaeon | reverse complement strand
CGCCGTGACAAAGAAACCTTCAGGAACGATATGAACTTCATCGTTATGAGATTCCCAAACGGTTTGTGTTGCAGCGGTGTTCGCAAATATTTTCCCGCCATCGTTTTGGAGTTCAATTTGCATAGCCCCAAATTCTGGAATTGGAGATTCACGGGCGTCTCCTCCGTAATGCCGAGCCATGAATTGGTGGCCTGCACAAATACCTAGAATTGGAATGTTCAAATCGAGATAAGCCCCACAATTTCCCAACTCACCAGTGAGGCCAACACGTGCTGCACCCCCTGAAAGAATAATCCCATCGAGTTCACGAAGGTCTTCAACCGGAGTTGTATTATCGATGATCTGCGTATCTACTTTGAGATAGCGAAGCATCCTCCATTCCCTATGCGTCCATTGCCCTCCATTGTCGACAACATCGATTACGAGTGGTTTACCATCCATATACTCACCTGTAGTTATGCGTGTATGGTCGAACAACCATGAACATGCCGCCCCAAATGATTCGAAGAATGGTTTG
Organism: Methanobacteriota archaeon; assembly: GCA_018691345.1. Lineage (GTDB taxonomy): Archaea > Thermoplasmatota > Poseidoniia > Poseidoniales > Poseidoniaceae > MGIIa-L1. Next base: position 7,748 of record JABGTJ010000082.1, on the reverse strand, counting down.
ATGTTGCAGGACCTTTAGCGGCACTCATGGCGCGAGTCGTTGTCGTAGGTGCAGGTCTTGCCGGCTTGGCATGCGCTTTGGAAGCAACGACTGCAGGCCATCATGTTGTGATCATGGAGCGTTCTGAGAGAATCGGCGGCCGGGGTACAACGCAAAACTTTGATGGGTTTCCATTCGGATTTGGCCCTCATCTTTTTTTGAAAAAGGGACCTTTCCATGACCTTGTTCGTAAACTTAGCAGAGTCAGATTGACTTCATCACCCATTCAACTTCACCGAGTTGAAGTTCTCGGACACGGCGTGGTCAGACCTGTTGATGATGTGAAGGCCTCGATTCTCGCAAAAAAAATACTCCGTGAGGCGTCCTCGAACGAGCGAATCGTTCGCGGATGTCGGTTTCTTGCTTCATGGAATACAAGTGAGATATCCGAACGGTATGCCGGCCTACAGAAAAACAAACTTCTTGTCTCCAATGAAGGGTGGTCGGGCATGGTAGGAAGAATGGCTGCAGCGCTTGATGAAGTAGGTGTATTTATTGAATGTGGACTTCACGTGAACAAAATAGAAACTGGTAAAGTTCATCTTGCTGATGGAAGGGAAATAGAAACCGATGTTATTGTTCTTGCTTGTGGGCCGGCTGCAGCCCGGAAATTAATTCGAAGTGTCGACGAAGAGAAGGCAAAGGAGATTTTCTCGCCGTTGCAAAGAACAACAGCCAGTTTCATTGAAGTAGGCCTCGATTCAAAATCACTTTCAGGTCGCCAAGCGATTGTGGATGTGGATAACCAGTTCGCAATATTGGATTACAGGGCCATTCAACCGCGTCTAGGGCTCGAGGGATGTCATCTGTCAGCAGTTGCTGTGGGCGGTCTTGAAACCGACCCCGGTGAAACGCGATTCTCGTCTGAAGGCGAACGGTTGGCAGCCTTAACGAACTTCATGAACCAAAGAGCATCTGGTTGGAAAGAACACATCGTCCAACACTCCGAACAAGCAAAAATCACCATTTTAGATTCAAATGAGTACCGAATTCCTCAACGAGCATTTGCCAATGTTGGAATCTTGTTAGCTGGCTCCTGGATTGAAAGCGAGCATCTACTTGCAGATGCTTCGGTCGATACGGGCCGTAACGCTGGGCGGTCCATTTCATCAGCAATACGTTGAACACTTATCCGCTGCCAACTCTTGGACGATACATGCGATTCGTGTCATGGAACGTCAACGGTATCCGAGCAGCAATTCGAAAAGGAATAGATGGATATTTTCAATCCTTTGATGCTGATGTCGTTATGCTTCAAGAAGTTCGAGCTCTACCTGAGCAATTACCCAAAGGATGGGGGTGGCCGGAAGGATACGAAGTGCACATGCACTGCGCCGAAAAAAAGGGATATTCCGGGGTTGCTACGCTGTCTCGAGTACCGGTTGTTATGGTGAAAACTGGCATGGAAGGTTCGGTTGATTTCGGAGACTCAGAAGGTCGAATTCTCATCACTGAGCATCAAGGGTTTACCTGCATAAACACCTACTTGCCCAGCGGCTCAAATAAACAAGAACGTCAAGAATTCAAAGAAAATTGGATGGATGAATGGAGAGCGTTTCTTGCACCTTACCTCAAGATGGATACGCCAGTCATCGTATGTGGCGATCTTAACATCGCACACACTGAAGACGACATATGGAATCCAAAAGGCAATGCCAAATCGAGCGGTTTCTTGCCTCAAGAACGTGAATGGTTTACCAAACTGCTTGATGAAGGATGGAACGATGCGTTTCGAAACCACGTTGGAGAGGGTGAGAAAATCTACTCTTGGTGGTCCAACAGAGGGCAAGCTCGTGCTTTAAACCGTGGGTGGCGAATTGATTATTTTTTACTGAATGAAGCGGCAAACGCCATGGTCACAAACGTCAGCATTGAACGGCAAGGTGGGATTGATGTCTCGGACCATGCCCCAGTCATTTTGGATTTAGAGTTCTAATTGTTCTCTTCGATTTCAGCAAAATCGATCAGCAATGCATCAGCGATGTCTCGCAGTTGCTGCAGATTAGAATGATGAATCACGACGGACACATGGATTTGTCCCTCTGAATCCTGAGAAAAAGATTCGCAGTGAGGGCGTTGTGCTGCTGCAAGAATGAGTTGAGCAATAGGTGCGGCTCCAACCCATTGAATAGTCGCTTCATGCGATTCGCCCATACCCAATGGTAGAGGTGGGCTATTATGAGGATGACCCGTCGCAGTGGCATGGCGAAGACGGACGAAAGTGGCCCCATCTTCGCAGGTACTGGCGGTGTTGTGCTCGGGGAAGCACGCACAAACCATGAAGGGCGCAAAGCAATATTGCTGGTCCGGGACAATGAAAATACAACGGAATTTGTAGCATTGGTTGCAACCATGGGCATTACAATTGTCGAAACTTTGCACCAGCCAGGACAACTCGACCCCAGAGGATACTTCGGTAAAGGCAGACTTCAAGACGTTGCGGATGAACTTTCGAGTCGAATTGGCTCACACCCTTGGCAAGGAGTCGATCTCGTTCTTCTGCATACCAACGCATCGCCGCGACAACTGGTTAGCGTCAGTGAAGTGGTACAAATCGAAGTTTGGGACAGAGTTCGATTACTCCTGTCTTTGTTTACTTCTCACGCTTCGTCTCTTGAGGCAAGAACGCAGGTTCGAATTGCAAGAATGCAGAGTGACCGTACCGTGCTTCGAGAACTTGCCAATCAACAAACAACGGGCGAAAGGGCAGGTTATGGTGGCGGTGGAATCACTGCACTACAAGCGACAATAGCCAACATTAATCGGGAACTTGTGCATCTAAGAAAGCGACAAAAAAAGCATGCAGTGGCACAATCGGAACGAAGAAAGCAACGCTCTCGTGGCGGTGCTATGACTGTTGGACTCGCCGGCTATACGAATGCTGGAAAATCAAGTCTCTTTCTTGCGTTGTCGGGTAAAGATGTGTTGGTTAAAGACAAACTCTTCTCGACATTAGAAACAACGATTGGGCGCATGGAGGCAAGTCCACGGGTTCTTCTCGCCGATACCATCGGTTTCATCGACCATTTGCCAAGCGCCACTCTCGATGCGTTTCGGGCGACCTTAGCTGAGGCATTGGAAAGTGACCTGCTGCTGATTTTAGCAGATGCGAGCGACGAGCCAGAAGAGTTGGAACGGAAACTTTTCACGTCAAGGAATGAAGTGTTCACTCGATTTTATGGAGAGGAAATTGACGAAGAGTTTCCATGGAAGTCCTCTGACACCTCCGTAGTCAATCATGTCCTGACGGTTCTCACAAAAGTCGATCAAGCAGATGAAGCGCAATTAGAAGAGGCGGTTGCCACCGTTGCTGCTCTTGGACTACCCAATCCGATACTCATCTCTTCGCATTCAGGTGAAGGAATGCAGGAACTCAAAGACTCCATCCTTTGGCATCTGTTTGGCCCTCCAACGGATTTACTTTTGCTCCCGGTTCCTGCAGAAGGCGGACGAGCCGTCGAAGGACTTGTTTCCGACGTCTACGATTCGGGACTTGTCTCTAAAAGAATCAATCACGATGATGGAATTGTTGAAATGAAAGTCTGGATACATGAACATGCTCTTGCTCGATTACTCGCCCATTCCAAACACCGCATTGAAGTGAAGTAGGACGGCTTCCTACGAACTCCATGGCCGACGCAGACCAGCCAGCTTCTGTCGACGAGGCGCCAAGCACGGATTATATCGATGAGTTGACCGGTTTAGAAGAACCAACGCAACGTTTGATGTTTTCATCGTCCACCACAATTCTCACCAAGCCCGATCCAAACATGCACCCAATGGGTCAAGCCATAGGCGTATTCTTGCTGTTCATCTGTCTTCTTGGATTCCTAAACGGTGCCGATTATGCCTCACCAAACTCAGGCCTCGTACGTCCGGATGAGTTTGTATATCGTCTTTCACTTACCGCTCCAGACGAAACGGCAACATTCCGCGGAGTTGTTTACGATGACGATGGGCAAACTCTCGAAAACGCTACGCTGTACATCTCTTGGGACGATAATGGCATCTGGAATTCGTCCGAAATGCAGACTGACTCCAATGGATATTTCAATTTTGAACGGCTTGACCCAGGGCTTGCAAGGGTCGATATTCTTGTTGAAAGGGACGGTTTTCGGGATGTATATTCCAATCGCGTTCTATTTTCACCACCTGCAATGATTGAACCGATTGGATTTACGACCATTGATTTTACAGTTCCATCTCAAGAAAAGTTCGCTCAAGAACCATGTTCAAACGGTGCAGAAGAATGTGAAATCCGATACATTGATCTCACAGATGGTCAAATGGATCATCCACTGATGGACCCAGGTGCATCAAGCATCTATGTGACCATCGGATTTGCTTTCATGGGATTGGCCCTCATCGGAACGGGATTTACGGTTTGGGCCATGAAATCTGGTTCCATCGCAGTTCTCAGAACTGCTGCTGGCATCTCGTTCTTCGGCATGGGGCATTATTACACAGCATGTTGCTTTGGAATTGTAGCCTTCGTGTTGACTTTTGCTGTACCCAAACGGTATGTTCCGATGAGCGAAGAGTTCCGTTGAACGCATAGATTTTGATGCATGCGCCCCACCCAATTTAAGTTGGCTTAGTACAGCAGACCTACATGGACCTGTTCTCTTCTGTATGGATGACAAGGTCGCTGGGCGAAGCAGTATCTGCTCTTTACTTGGAAGAGGGGGGCGGACTTTTTGCTGGTGGCTGGGACGGTTGTGTCAAATCTTGGGATGTGGAAGGTCGCCTTCTTTGGACTGCAAAACTACCAGACCGAGTAACTGTACTTCGCCGCCAAGGCGATGCAGTATTTGCAACGGCGGGACTCCACGTTGCCTGTATCAATGTGGCTGATGGAACGGTTCAATGGAGTTATCCGCTCGAAGGCAGCGCCGACTCCATTACCGTGTTCAAAGATACGCTCTATGCTGTATCGTCGGTTTACGACATTGAACACAACGACTTTCTGGAATCGGGAGTTTGGAATTTCTCATTCGACGGCACGCTCCGCTGGATTCATCGGATGGACGAGCGCCCATGGGTCACTTTGAAACATGCTGACGATGTTTGGTTTGGACTGGGGAGACCAAAATGTGGTTTTGCTAAGATTCGAGGTGAACATGAATTCATTCACACTCCCACCGAGGCCGATTCGCCAATCACGTGTGGTTCGGCAACCGAATCGGAAATGGTTTTTGGACATGCTAACGGTTCAGTTTCGAATCAAAAAGGTGACACTGTCGCCGATGAAAAAAGCGGTATTGAACATATTGTGGCTTTGGATGGAGGTTATGTTGCTGCACTCGAAGACGGGAGCATCGTTGCCCAGATGAACGGCAAGAGCATGTGGGCGGCTGACGGCGAGTTTGTTTCAACGCTCGCTGTTGGGTTTGACTTTGGAAAAAGTGCCACAGTGTGGTCTGGCCGATGGTCTGGTTCCAAGGGGAGCCTCAGCATCCAGGATGTTGCTTCTGGAAAAATTCTTGCCAGCGCCACCACAAGCCGATGTGAGTCAATCAGCATCGACGCAACGCGGACGGCAATTGGATGTGAAGACGGTAGCATTCATGTTTGGGAAAAGGACATGTTTGAACGACGCATGAATGCGAATGTGAAAACGGCCCCTGTGAATGAGCGTAAATCTGCTCTGCAAGATAAATTACGAGCTTTGCGTGACCGATAATCACTGGTTTGAGTCCCAAACACTGATTGGGGTATCTGCAACGCTTGAAGAATCGATATCATCTCCAACCGTATACTGTTGTGGTTGAACTTGTTGCGGCATTTGTCCTTGAATTGGCATCATGCCTTGCTGTGGCATTTGACCCATCTGCTGCATACCTTGGTGCGGCATGTAACCTGGAATAGGCGTTGGTTTTCCGCCAGTCAACAAACCGATTAACAACAGTATTCCACCAAGACCACAACAGCAACTACCGATTAAACCGAGGCCGAATCCGCCGGCCAGTCCCCTCGCCCCATCACCGATTGCAATGTTGTAAGAATCGCTGTCGAAAATATACAGTTCTGTGTCGCTGGAAATGGTGTACCTCTCGCCTACCGTACAATCGTAACCCGTTTCTTCGTCGACTGTAGCGCAAACATAACCGAAGACGATCTGATCGTCATAGGAATTAGGGTCGTATATGCTGTCGGAAAATTCCTCGGGGTCATCCGAGTATATGCATGTCAACGTGCTCGATTCTTCGGTGACATCGCCACCTCGAACGACGGTAACGGTGAAAGAGGCCCCTTCACAGTCGTCGGTCAAACCGTTTTCATCGCTGTCTTGATATGAGCCATTCATCATGACATACCACCCAGAGGAGCCATAGCCATCTTCATCGGTGAAAGTGTAAGTAAACGATGTATCGGGGCCCTCTACATAATCCATGTAATCAATAGAAGCTAAATCGCCAATGCCATCTGCCGACTCAATCCCTGCGAAACCAAAAGACGCTACTGCAATCAAAATACTGATTGCTCCAGCGATTAACAACGACTTGTTTGCCATGAAAAGTCGAGGCAATGGTTCTATTTAAGAGGAGAGGGGGGTTCATACGGATATCTTTATGATATCACACCGATACCATTGACCAGTGAGTACCATGCAAGCCATGCCCCCCGCACAGACTATAGCCCAACCGACGGATGAAATTATGTTCAAAGATTTAGAGAAAGCAACCATCAACGGCTTTATTGGAATAGCCATCCATATCTTAGCGGTTCCTGCACTCATCTTGATTCTCTCCGTTACGTATCTCACAACGTTCACAGCTATCTTTGGTGTCATTCTCCAAATCGCACTCTCCATACTTTGGTTCTTACAGTGGAACAGTTACCTCATCATCAATCCAAATGAAGCGCAAGCCCTCCAATTCTTTGGAAAATACTCAGGGACGGTTCAAAAAGAAGGTTTCCATTTCCTCATTAATCCGCTCTATCAAAAGCAAAAAATCTCATTCCGTATTCGTAACTTCGAATCTGCAAAACTCAAGGTCAATGACGTGAATGCAAATCCAATTGAGATTGCTGCAGTTGTGGTTTGGAAGGTCGTAGATGCTGCTGAAGCCCTCTTCGAAGTTGACAACTATCACGGCTACGTCCAAATCCAAAGTGAGGCTGCTTTGCGCGCAATGGCTACAAAGTATCCCTATGATATCATTGAAGACAAAGACGTCGGAGGAGTTGCTCTATCAAGCCACCAAGAAGTCATCGCTCAAGAGTTGCAACTTTCGGTTGAAGCGCGGCTGAAGCGAGCCGGAATTGAAGTTCTTGAAGCCCGTATTAGTCACCTGGCTTATTCTCAGGAGATTGCACAAGCAATGCTTCGCCGCCAACAAGCAAGCGCTGTGGTTGCTGCCCGAAGTGAAATTGTCAAAGGTGCTGTTGGAATGGTCGAATTAGCTCTTGAACAACTCAGTGCTAAAGGCATTATTGATCTAGATGAAGACAAGAAAGCGACCATGGTCAGCAATCTTTTGGTTGTCCTTTGTTCTGAAACCGATACAACACCAGTCGTTAACACCGGAACGCTCTATCAGTGATGTGAGTACTTGATAACCACGGGAGTGATCAGCCGCCTCGTCTTACCAATCGTAATTTCGGTGTTGTTGTTTGCTTACGCTGGCTATTGTTGGGTGACGCAAAAAGTCCATGTAAGAGGCAAAGGCTGGAAAACAAAGGATGAAGCGCCGAAAACGTTCTAT
>JABGTJ010000080.1 GCA_018691345.1 Methanobacteriota archaeon | reverse complement strand
TGCTTTGCACGATTTCTTTGAAACCGTCATCTCACCGGATGGCTCATGGGTCGGCATTGCTTACCAAGAGAATGTTGGCCTTCACCCGTTTGAAGAAAACGAGGAGCAACGCTACATCAAGTTCGTTCGTGGTGATATGTCAACCAAGCACAGCATCGCTACGGATTCAGAAGGGTCTTCGATGATGATGCCTATGTTTGCGGTGAATGAATTGATTTTGGCATCTCGTACCTAACACCCTTCGGGTGTTGACTGTAGCGCGGTGTTCATAGGCACACCGCCACTTGGGCAATCATGCTCGCGAAGCGGATGATGGCCATCTCGCTGGCCGCGATGATGCTCTCGATGCTCCCTCCCGTTTCTGCTGACGATAATATTCAGAGTGCCAATCCATTGACCGATGGCGTTACGTCGAACGGTTATGTCTGCAATCCAGACTGCGATGCAGGAAACGATCAAGCCGATTTTTGGAAGATTGAGGCTCGTAAAGGGGACATTGTCCAAATTGCATTTTCCGGGACTATGAACGGTCCGGCATGGTGGTGCCCAGGTGATGGCTGGACAGGGCGGTTCTCGATTTTGAATTCTCAAGGTGCGACCATCACCGACACCGCTGCTGATGACAATGCAGCATCAAAGGTCCTTTCCACTTCAATAAGCACGGCAGGGTACGTCTTCGTGAAAATCAAATCCGAAGATTCATGGTGCAACGATGGATTTGACTACACCCTTACCCCCTCCATCGATAAATCCAATCGTGACACAGACGAAGACGGTTTTATTGATAATGAAGACGATTGTGATACTCTTGTAGGTACATCGACCAACGACCGAAAAGGATGCAATGACCTCGATGGTGACGGTTGGTCCGATCCTGATTCGTCTTGGGGTCCGCAAAACGGCGCTGATGCCTTTGTGACCGATTCCACTCAATGGCTTGACAGCGATAACGATGGATTTGGCGACAATCTCGACGGATTCCAAGGTGACCACTGTCCTTTCCGCAGAGGTTATTCCCAACAAGACCGATTTGGATGCTTGGACAGCGATGGAGACGGTTACTCAGATGAAGATCCAGGAGCGCTTGATGGTGTGGCTGCATGGTATGCACATCCACTCGGCTTCGGCGACGCCTTCCCTCTCGATGCCACGCAGTGGAACGATACCGATGCCGATGGTTTCGGGGATAATTGGGAGGATGTAACATGGAATCAATCTCGAATTGCTTGGGGAATTGGTTCTTGGCTCGAAGCAGCTTCAACACCTGACGCATGCCCATTCATCACCGGTTTCTCGACCGGCGACCGATTCGGGTGCACTGATTCGGACGGCGACGGTTATTCCGATGGCGATTTGAATTGGACGAAAGCTGACGGTTCGGATGCTTTCCCTGAAGAGCCTTCTCAATGGCAGGACCGAGATTTTGACGGTTGGGGGGACAACCAATCTGAAGGAGCCTTATTGATTGATGATTTCCCTGATAATCCTACGCAGTGGTCTGATTCTGACGAAGATGGCTGGGGGGATAACCAAACATATGGTGCAAGTCAAGTCGATGATTTCCCGTTCATTCCATCTCAGTACAGAGATACCGACGGCGATGGCTATGGCGATAATCTTGAAGGATACGAAGGCGATGTCTGTGTGTTCTCCTCGGCTGAAGAAGTTGAATCCGGATGGATTTCTTATGCAGACCGACTTGGATGCAGAGATGTCGACAAAGACGGTTTTTCAGACGCCACAGATGATTGGATTGCACATCCTGACGGATTCGCTGATGCGTTCCCGCTTGACCAAAGCCAATGGTTCGACACTGACAACGACGGCTACGGCGACAATCTCGAATATTTCGATGGTCAGACGCTCCGCGTCGCTTACCGCGGCGACGGTTGCAGAACCACACTTGGAACTTCGACCTTCGACCGCTGGGGTTGCCCTGACAGCGACGAAGACGGCTGGTCAGACCCAACCAATACTTGGTTGGCCAGCCCCGGTGGAAACGGCGATGCTTGGCCAATGGATCATACACAGTGGCACGACGTTGACGGTGATGGCCGAGGCGATAACCCACTCGGGTCAACTGCAGATGTTTGCCCAAGCCAAGCAGGTACATCGGTTGGTCCATCCTCTGGCGGTGACCGCTGGGGTTGCCCTGATACCGATGGTGACGGATGGTCAGACCTCGGTGATGCATTCATTCACGAGCCAACTCAATGGCGAGACACCGATGGCGATGGTTTTGGTGACGATGTTAGTGGCAATCAAGGAGACGCATGCCCCGAAGTCCGAGGCACCTCCATTCTCGATCGATTGGGTTGCAGAGATACCGATGGTGACGGTTGGTCAGACCCTACTGAAAGTTGGCAAGCTCATCCTTACGGAGCAGCTGATTCATTCCCTACTGAATCGCTGCAATGGCGAGATTCGGACAACGACGGGTTCGGTGATGTTCCATTGGGCGCATTGCGCGATGATTGCCCAGAAACCTCCGGTGATTCGATGCGTGACGCCCAAGGTTGCGTCGATTCAAACGGCGACGGTTGGTCGGATTCATACGGTGAATTCTCAGCTGCTGTCGCTATACTCGGCGAAGACCCCGCGGCATCTTGGTTGACCTACCTCGTCATTGGATTCGGTTTCATTCTCGGGGCATCGCTCGCCCTCATTGTGCGAATGGGCCGCGACGAAGAAACGCTTCAAGACGACTTGTTTGAGTCAAAGGAATCCGCTAATCTCGACTCTCTAACGATGGATTCAGCTCCCGTTTCCATGATTCCTTTGGAAGACTTACCGCCGCTCCCTTTACCCGCGGGAATGGAAGCCGCTGCGGCACAGCCAGCAACGATTCAAGGAGGTGAGGGTATTGAATGATTCACACAGAATACTCCCTTCCTTCCTCGTGATACTTCTCCTTGGGTGCTTGGCGGCTCCTCTCGGTTTTGTTGAAGATGCACGTGCCGAAAGCCCCCCCTTTGACGAGGCTTTGGAAGAGGAAGGCTTGACTTTAGTCGCTTTGCGAAACGACACGATGGACATGAACCAAGACGGTGAGCCCGATGCAATACGAGTCGTCGTCATTCTCAACACCTCTTCCGAATTCACGGAAATTGAACTCCGATTGTTTGGAACACACAAAGACAAGGAAGTACGAGAGGACCAATACCTCGCTTTGAACGGCCAAACCAATGCTAGCCTTGTCTACGACGCTTGGTCATCCGGTGAACATGCCCTTCGTCTTGACTTCATCAATCAAGCCGGCGATAAATTCGCCAGCATACAACTTCCAACCTATGTCCTCAAACCAGCCCTTAAAACACCGGAATTGAGGTTAGACCTCGACGCTCCAAGTAGGATTGAGACGGGTGATGAGTGTTCCATTCATCGCGTTTTTGCTGATGAGACTGGACCTCGTTATGGGGCATCTGGAGTGCGAACTTTCTCAGGTGCTCCGTTTACGGTTCTTGACAACCAAACCGTGCTGGATTGTTCTCATTGGCCTGCTGGTGAATACGTGCTCAAAGAAGCATATCGGAACGATTTGGGTCAAACCGCAGAGTTTGGGTTGAACCTCACCATTCACAACCGACCGGCTCCAGCGTTTTCTTTGGACCTTATCGGAAACCAAAACATGACAAATGAGCCTTGTCAGATTACAATGGTTCCGAACATGGTCGATGTTGATTTCTCAACGTTTGAGAAAATATGGACCGTCCAAGGAACAACCCTTGTGGGGAACAGCAGCACGAGTTACGATTGTACCGTTCTTCCAGCAGGCGTTCATCTCATCACCCTTGAAGTCATCAATAATGAGAGGATTCGAACCGTGCAAGGCGTCAATCTTGTCCGGCTTCCAGGACTTGACCTCTCTGAGGAAGAAGCCGCATCGCTTCCAAGTCGCTCGTTCGGAGATGAGACACAAACAGAATCAGTCGGATGGTTTTCAATAGGAATTCTTGGATTGGTCGTTTGCATCGTAGTGTTTGTTCTCTTGGTCCGAGTTAAGGATGAAACTTCATCCGGCCAATTCCGAGACCTCGGCCCTACTCCAATGATTCTTCCAGACGGCTCACCTGATACGGGTGGACTTCCTACAATCACCGATGATGAAGGCGTACTTTGGCGCCAACACCCAGATGGTTCCACTGACTGGTGGGACGCTCAACTGCGAATCTGGCATAAGTGGTGAGGATTATGAATACATGGATCCAGTTGACTCTAGGCACAGTGCTGGCTGTAGTTTTTTTATCCTTCATGGTGTGGTTTATTCGTGTTCGACCCCGACAACCTCAACTTGAAGCTGTTTGGAACTCCGACTGTGAACTGATTACGACGGCTGACATCGATGACACCAAAATCACTTTTCGCAATGTACGTGATTTTTTCTGGCGAACGACAAAAGACAGAGATGAATCTTGGATTGATGAAGTTACGGTCGACACTGAAGAGATAAAGGACATTTGGTTTATTGTAGACCACTTTCATTCCTTGCATGGCCTTGCGCACACATATTTGACGTTCGAATTTAACGACGGAACCTGCCTTTCGTTTTCATTTGAAGCGCGCAGAAGGGTCAAACATCGATACCATCCATGGGATGGTTTGTGGAGAAATTACGAATTATATCTCTTGGTCGCTCTTGAAAGTGACATGACCGGACTGCGAACGAATGCACGTGGAAATAAGGACTACATGTTCCGTGGAATCACTCCACCAGAGAAAGACAAGCACATGCTGATTCGAATGGCTCAAAAAGCAAATCAATTGTCGGAAAAACCAGAATGGTATCATTCACTTCTCACCACGTGCAACACTTCCATTGTCCGCATGGTGAACCGAGTTACTCCGGGTAGAGTTCCGTTTCTCTGGCGTAATTTTTTGCCTGGCTATACTCCTCGGGCCGCCTTGAAACTCGGGTTAATCGAAGACTGGGGTGGATTGGAAACGACCCTCGAAAAGGCACGCATTGACCTCATTGCTCAACAGTGGAATGGGGAAGGAAGTTATTCCGAGATGCTGCGTAGGCATCTTCCGTCTTCAACGGTCGAAAAAGAGCAGTAAGTCTCCGGACACGCACGAGATTTCCAAAGTCTCACCTGTCGATTTGTTGTGAAGCCCTCGAGTTCCCGGCATCAGCATATGGTTGGTCAACGGCCAGTGTGCACCGGTGATTGTCACGCCCTCTACTGGCCCAACTGCGAATAAGGAAAAGGAAACATTTGATTCTATAGAGTCGCTGATAAATAGGTTCTTTTCAATTCTTTGGATAATGGACTGTGAGGTGTGTATCCGTGTATTGAACGGAACTTCACACAACGACAGAATGGCTGCAAATTGGTGGTCAAAATCGCCGCCTTCAATTCCAAACACTTCGATGCTCTCTGCACCTTGTTCAATCGACCATTTCATGGCCTTGGCTAGGTCGTTTTCCTCTTGTTCTGTTTTTCGAATGAAAGTGACTTTCCCTCTGTCTCGGATCTGAGTTTCATCGAGTTCGGATATACTGTCCATGTCCCCAATGATGAACTCCATCTCCACCCCATTTTCTACACACTGTGCGGCAGCTCCATCGCACGCTATTATCGATGTGGATCGAGATATCAAAGGCTCCCATATGCTTTGAGCAGGCCATTCGCCGTTCGCGATGATGAGAAACGATAGGTCAGCCATGACACTCCCAATCGCTTCATATTGACAAAACAACCGTAGCAGTTTCATGGGTTTTAATGCAGCCACATAACTGACCCCCTACGGGGGTCATCAACACAATTGTCAAGAAGCGTTTTCAAGGAAGGCGGGCGTCATGATGGTATGGCGGCGTCAGCGAGCAGATCTTTTCCCACGGTTTCATTGCTGCTATCCTTGCTGTTTTTGATTCACCTCTTTTCACCAATGGTTCAACCGTTGAACGAAAATGAGGATTCACTGGAGGAACTACTGGTTCCTTCAAACAGCCCTTATGTCACACTCGGCGACGCTTATGGGCATGATTTTGCGGGGGTTGAACTGTCTTTTGATGGGCTTCCAAGCGCTACGGTTCGTGAAGAATCCGCATTGGATTATTGGATGTCAGAAGTCTTTGCAACCCTTCCGAACCACACGATGGGGACTCCAGATCTGAAACTAAGCCATGATGAAGGCTTTGACGTATGCTGGACCACGAATGAAGGGGATGTTTACGTTGGCTCCCTTGATGCTGGAATGGCTTCACAAGGCTCATTCGAATCTGCTTGGACAATGTATTTGGTCGATTCCGTATCCCCTTCGAACACCTCTTCACTGGTCGACTGCGCCTTGGCAGTCAATGAAAACGGTCGCCAATATGTACTCTATGCAGACGGTGCAAACATCAAGTCGGCTCATATCGTATTCCCAAACTCGGTTTATTCAGAACAGACTTGGCAGAAAATCACTGTTCTTTACGACGTTCATCCAACGGATTTTGAAATGGTAGTTTTGCCCGAAAAACAACTTGAATACGCTGTTTTTAGAGATGTGAATGGCTCGTTGTGGGAAATGAATTACAGCGGTAATATTTGGTACCATAAACTGCTTGATTCAGGCCCAATTGGTCAGTCGTTGGAGTTGGAAATAGATGCAGATGGCATGGCACATCTGCTTTACACTGCTGATGATGAAGTTCGATTGATTCGGTACGATGGTTCAACCTACGACCGACGGGTCTTACTCCGCGATTCGAATCTTGCCGATTACATCGGAATGGGGCTGGACACCAATGCTGTCGAGCAAATTGCAACCACTTCGGTGTCTGCTGGTGTGACGAGTTTACAACTACTCCGAAGCCTCTCAGGGCAAGACGAAGGCCGTATTGACCCCGTACCAAATGCTGCGATCACCGCGTCAATTTCAGTTGAAGAAGGCGAATCAACCTTTGCAGATATTAACGCAGATGGTTATGACGATTTCATTTATTCTGAGCCAGGGTTTTCTTCTTTCGACGCAGATGTTGGCAGAGTTTCAGTTTCACTCGGGTCTTCACTCGGTCTCTCGACTACAGCACAATCAGTGGTTGGTACGCAAGCAGGTCAACGGCTCGGCTCCGACATTTCTGTAGCAGACTTCAACGGTGACGGCTTTGCTGATGTGGCCATAGGTTCACCCGGCTGGAGTACATCGCAAGCCAACGGAATAGGAGACAACGGTATGGTCGAAATTTATCTTGGAAATGCCTCCGGCCTTGATGCACAATCATGGTGGAATCAAACGGGTAACGAAGGCGACGCCTTTGGTTGGAAAATCGAAGAGATACCAGCAATGAACGGTGATGAATTCGCCGATTTAGCCGTCGTTTCAGGCAATTATTCAGCAGTGATTGCAACAACACCGTCTGAAATTATCCACAAGGGTAAGATTTCAATTTTTGAGGGTGATTTGAGTGGAATGAATCATCTACGCAACATTTCGCAGACGCAAGAAAAAACTCGGCTTGGCCAATCACTCTCTGGTTCAGGAGACCTCAACGGTGATGGTTACGATGATTTGTTGGTTTCAAACGCTGCAAGCCTGGATTCCTTCACTGGATTCCCACGCGTGGAACTCTACCTTGGTTCGGAGTTTGGAGTAAGTGCGACCCCAGACCAAGCCGTCGTTTCGAATCTGCAAGGTAAGATGTTTGGGTACACCATCGATTACATTGGGGATGTCAATGGAGACGGCTATGACGATATGATGTTTTCAGAACTGTTCAACAGCACCTCGGCTTTTCAAGCCGGCAAGGTGTGGTTATACCACGGCTCATCCGCAGGAATTTCATCCTCGATGCCAAATTGGTCACGTTCTGGCGAGGACGCAAATGCGATGCTTGGTCGTATGTTCAAGCCAGCGGGAGATGTCAATGAAGACGGCTATGACGACGTATTAATCATGCAACTTGGGGGTACACGGGCCGGTAAAGTAGAACTCCATTTGGGGTCCTCCATTGGATTAACTGCGAACTATGAATTACTGGCATCAGGCACGCCTCAGGCTTACAAGGGCTTGACCATGTCTACGAACGGAGATGTTGATGGTGATGGTTTGAGCGAAATCAGTTTGAGCGTTCGTCAGACTTCAGGCTCATCGTTCGAGGTCGTTCACGAAATGTATTCTGAACGAGACTGGGAATCGACGACCTTTACGTTCAACGAGGAACTCACTTTCCTTGACCTTTCCACTTCCAGCCGTGGTGAAGCAAGTATGCTTCTTTCCTTTGAGCCATCACAGTCTCTGCATTTCTTAGAACATGTTGATGACGGAACTGCAACGGGTGTCTGGGCAGATAAAACGCTGCCATCTCACGCATCAAATTTAACCAGTTTTGCATTTGGTGGAACCAGCTCTGGACGCCCTCTCATTGTTGTCACAGAAGGCGGTAATACACTGAAAGTTCACACGACTTCGAGTTATACTGCGCTTGAGCAAGGTGTTCTCACGACGATTCAAACCGCACAGTTCCTCGGTTCTGCACTGGATTCGGATGGCCATCAACACATCATGAGGGCTGCTCCTAGCGTTGGTGGATTCGAAATTTACGTATCGCAAGAAGACGACTCTGGATGGTTGCATACCCCCATTTCTACCGGTGTCGATCTTGCTGACCCAATTCAAGTGGTCATCGACACGAATGACACTTCAGCCGCCGTTTATCGTGATGCAGTGAATGAACAACTCATCTTCTTGCACCAGGCCGATGGGAATTGGGTTAACACCGCATTGGGAGATGAAGGAGCGGCTGTATCGGGCGATTTTGCGCCACTTATTTTGTCGAACGGTGATCTCGCTGTGGCTTTGATACACGCTGATGGGCCCAATCATAACCTCTCCGTTTGGATCTATAACGGCTCAAATATTAGCGAAAATGTCATCACAGGGTTGACCGACTTGTCCAGTAACATCTCGATGGAGATGACCGATACCGATGTACTAATTGTCTCGAGCCTCACTTCTACCGGAGTACTCAATGTTCACGAGCGTCAATTGAACGGTTCTTCGTGGGAAAATAATTCCTCTTGGAACACCGTTTCAAACCTCGCTCAACCTACAGGGGCTATTGGTACATTCAACGTTGATCTTGTAGGTGGTGAATGGCCTGCTATGGCTGTACGTGGCGATTCAAACACCGATGTGCTCTATGCGCGTAACTCAACCGGACATTGGTCGTCTTTCGGGCATCAACCTGATTCCAATGCTGACGCAACATGGGACTTGACTGTTGAGAATAACACGTATATTCTCATGACCAGCAACGGTCAATCTAATCTTCTCACATGGAACAGTTTGAACACAGCAGAATCGTCGTATCACTGGAATTCTCTCTCCTTCGGTGACATCTCAACAACGGGCAGTGTAGGTTTGTTTACCGATTCCAACGAAACCCTCCACATGGCGTTCAAAGACGACTCTGCTCAACTGGTTAAATCGCTTCGACTCTATGTTGATACGGACAGAGACCTCATTTTCGATTTGGTTGATGAACTTCCACACTTGGGTAATCAGTGGGCAGACGCTGATGGCGATGGCTTCGGAGATAATGCATACGGTCCTATGACCGACTCTTGTCCAACAAGTGATGCTCCTTCGATGTACTTCACCTACGGATGTCTCGACTTTGATAACGACGGGTACGCGGATATTGATGATGCCTGCAACGATGATTCTGGTGATTCATGGATTGACCGATTGGGTTGCAATGATTACGACCAAGACGGTTGGTCCAACAATAATTTCATGTATTTCGATGGCGATGTATTCATCTTCAATTGGAAACTTGCTTCGGATTCAGACGGTGACGGATACGGCGATAACTCGGGGCCGGATTGCTGCATCACTGAATACGATTCAGGTCAACCCGATGGAGATTTATTCCCATTCAATCCATCGCAATACAAGGATACAGACGGCGACGGTTGGGGCGATAACTCCTCAGACCCAACGCAGGGAGACGCCTGCAAATGGGATTACGGAGTTTCATTCCGCGACCGGAAAGGTTGCCCAGATTCTGATTCCGATGGTTCCTCTGACCCATCGACCGTTGGTGGATTTGAATGGAATACCTCATATGGCGCAGATGCATGGCCACTTGACCCAACACAATGGGCTGACAGTGACGGTGATGGTTACGGAGATAACGGCTCTGAAGGAGCGACCAACCCGGACCGATTCCCGGACAACATCGCTGCGGCTGAAGACAATGATTCTGACGGCCATCCTGACCGATGGACCAATTCCTACAATGTGACTGATAATTCGACAGAAAATGACGGTGACGGACTTGTGCTTGATGGCTGCCCAGGCGTCTTTGGTAATTCGACCAGTCCCTATCCGGGCTGTCCAGATTTAGATGGAGACGGTTGGATGGACTCTCAAGATGAATTCCCTACAGAACCAACCCAATGGCTTGATTTTGATGGCGATGGTTTCGGAGATAATCCAAACGGTTACCAAGCCGATGAATGCCCCACAATTGTAGGTATTCTTGAAGGAACAAGTCCGTTTGTTGATGGTACAGGAATCGGTTGCCGATTCATTGATGGCACCGATGATGATGGAGACTTTATTCCGAATTTAGAAGATATTTGCCCAGGTACGGATGCTGGCTTGGTCGTCAATTCTGTTGGTTGTGCTGATAATCAACTGGATGATGATGAAGATACGGTGTTCAATCACCTCGATATCTGCCCTGCAACCTTGTTCGGCGATGCGGTCGATGCGGATGGATGCAGTGATGCACAACTGCTTTCTGATGACGATATGGACAACGTTGCAGGACCTGCCGACCTTTGCCCGAACACAATTGAAAGTGAACGAGACAGCGTCGATGAGAACGGCTGTTCTGCGTCAGAAAGAGATTCGGATTCCGATGGGGTCAAAGACGCTGACGACCAATGCCCCGATACGCCTCAAGGAACACCAGTTCTCAGCGATGGATGCATCGACGAATCTGCTGACCCTGATGGTGATGGTTATTTTGGAACCTACATCTACACACTGAACGAGACTTCAGGACTACGAGAAAACCAATCTGGTGATGCATTCCCATCCGAAGCCACTCAGTGGTTTGACCAGGATGGAGACGGCTACGGAGACAACCCTGCAGGACTCGAAGCAGATGAGTGCCCACTTGAGTTTGGAACCTCATTCATCGATTACCTCGGTTGTTTTGATGATGGTGATGGCTATCGAGATGAGTTTGAACCAGCAGGACTTGCAGGAAACCCGACGCAATGGGAAGATGCAGATTACGATGGACTTGGTGATAACCCGAACGGTACCTCTCCAGACTTATGTCCAGACACACCTTATTCTCAGAAAGACAGCATTGATGAGAACGGTTGTGTCTTGAGTCAGCTCGATTCGGATGACGATGGTGTTTCCGATTTGATTGATAATTGTCCCAACGACCCTGCCGGCCCCGATGGTTTTACGGACGGCTGTCCAAAGAAGGATACCAGTTCCGGCGATGGGGCCTCTTCAATGATCAGTTCGACCACGCTTGTCGCTATCGGTGTAGGCATGTTTGTCGTACTTCTTGTTGGTATTCTTATCATTCGTAGACGCGGTGGCAACTACGATTTGGATGATGACGAAGACGATTGGGACGATGATGACGAAGAGGATGAACCTCTTCCTTTCCTTAACAGTCGAAGTGCTCAGAAACCTCAGCAGCGTGCAGCACCAGCGACTGTACGAAGTGGACCCACTGGCAGCCCAGCAAGCAGCAAGCCGAGTGGTCCTCCGAAGAGTGACTCTTCTGGTCCTTCTAGCGTTCCACCTGGTCGAGGACCTGGAGGCCCCCCAAAGAGCATTTCTAGCGGCCCTCCTCGCGGTGAGCGTACTCCAAAAACTGCAGCCAAGAAGATTTCATCGTTTGCTGAGGAACCAGAGCCAAAGCCAGAAGCAGAAACCTCAGCAAAGGTCCGTAAGGCTAAACTGAACATTGATTTGTCTATCTTCGAAGAATGGCAAGCAGATGACCGGGAATCAGCTGCTGATTGGGTGGAATCCTCGTTGGCGGATGGTGAAAATGAGCGCACTATTCTCATGCAATTGCAAGAGACGGGATGGTCTGCTCCTCAATCACGAGCGATATTCAACATAGGACGGAGTCGTTGAAATGAAACCACGACGTACGCAAAGACATCATTTTGAAACATCATACTCAAGAACAGGTTTCAATTGGGCGAGTTGAAGGGGGATAGGATATGGCCGATAAGGAACTTGAAGGAGCATCTCTACCGACTGGTATTGAAGTCGATGATGCAGCAGCATATTTTGGCGTCATCGAGTCTTCAGATATGGTTCACACCTTGATGGGCATGGAGCAAGAAAAGGCAATGGAGCAGTTTTTCTCTATTTTGTCTGATGTCGTTCTTCTGCCGGGTGATTTTGACTTCGAAGCTGCAAGCGAGCGGATTCAATGTGAAGGTGGAGAAATTTACTACTTGGTTGCAGGACATCTCGGCCTCATGAGCCTGCCAGACCCTCTTTCTCAATACCTTGGTCTACCCGACTCATCTGGAGATTCCAGCGGCCAGTCACCTTCGTTATCAGAAGAAGATCAGAGTAAATTAGCGACGTTGGCTGACCCAATGCGTATTCTCAAATTACTTGCAATTGCTTCGACAACAGGTTCTGAAGGGGAAGTGACCCGTTACCTCAACACCCTCAAACAATTGTTTGCAGACCCTGCATCCCACACCGCTACACTCCTAGCAGTGGCTGACGAACTTGAGGCATCATTGGATGTTGCAGGGCATGCCTTGCCTGTACCTTCATTGGCCAGTGGTAAAGCGGCAGCAGCCCCTATTGCGTCAGTGCCTCGTTCGGTTCCAATATCAACGGTTACTGCTCCTTTATCTGTAGAGGAAATACCTCTGCCCTCAGCCCCTGAAGTGGAGAAAGAAGTAGCGCTACCAGACCTCCCATCCCCGTCTGAAGTTTCAGGTACCGTAGAATTACCGTCCGTCGAACCCGTGGCTGTTGTTGAGCCAGTTCTAGACACCAACAATGAGCGAATGGTGGCACGTGCAGAAGAAAATGCATTTTCAGGAGCCTTTGACCTTGGATTAGGTAAAGAAGAACAACCAGTTTACTCTGAACCAGCACCTGTGCCAGAACCGGTGGAAGTGCCAATTCTAGAAGCAGTACCAGAGTTCGTACCTGAAACAACTCCAGTGCCTGAACCTGAGCCTGTTGAAGAACAAGAATTTGTCAGTGCTGCAGAGCATTTCCTTGCAGCCGATACCGATGGAAGCAAGGAGCTTTCAGTCGAAGAACTGGCAGTCGCTACCGGTACTTCACTTGAAGAAGCAAAGGAATTGCATGAACAGGCTGATACGGATGGAGACGGAACAGTTTCTCTTTCTGAGTTCATATCTTCTCCGGCTGCTGAGAAAACACAATCCCTTCCTCGGCCCGTTGCTCCAGTCCGAAAACCACTTGCTCAGCAGCAACAACCTGTTCAGCAACAACCTGTTCAGCAGCAACCTGTTCAGCAGCAACCTGCTCAGCAACAACAACCTCAACAGGGCTGGAATCAGCAGCCTGCTCAGCAGCAACAACCCCAACAGGGCTGGAATCAGCAGCCTGCACAGCAACAACAAGGCTGGAACCAGCAGCAGAATCAGCAGCAACAAGGTTGGAACCAGCAGCAGAATCAGCAACCTGGCTGGAATCAACCGCAACAACCGATTCAGCCAACCATCCGTTCTGGTGTTCTCTGCCGTGGATGCGGAATTGGGCTGGATCCATATTGGAGATTCTGTCCAATCTGTGGTACACAGAGCGGCGTTCGCTGATTAATCCCATAGCGTAAATTCGCCGTTGGTGATAATTTGAGTTTCATCCAGCCACACACTGGCGTTTTTGAGAACACCTGGTATGTGTATTCCAACTGCAGATGTTCCACCTAAGGCGGTGTTGTCTCCAACAGAGAAATAGCAGGTACCCAATCGCTTTTCGTCTTCGAGAACGTTACCTGAAAGGCGCGCTTGTGGATTCATGCCAAATCCAAATTCGGCTACGGTCCAAACATTTTCTCGATCCTTGGTTCGCAATCGCTTAGCAGCTTCACCGAACTCTTGCCGAATCGTAGCGGCAGTTGTACCGCCTTTTACGTCCATAACCATTCCTTGTTCAATGACCAGTGTGATTGGCTCATCAACAAGATTTGATTCCCAAGACCCATCAATGACTACTTTACCATTCATCGTACCTTCACGCGGCATGATGAAGGCCTTTCCGGCGGGAAGGTTCGTGAGCATCTTAGGACGATTACATATTCCGTTGTCGTCGAGTTTCCATTCACGCCAATTCACTTCGAACGAAACGTCAGTGCCTTGTTCTGACTTGACATGAACAATTCTTCTGCGGCGGAAATAAGTGGTGAGGTCGCTGATTTTCTGCTTGATTTCGTTAAAGTCAGCAGACATTCCCCCGCGACTGAACATCTCATTGGTCATTCCAGGCATAGTGGCCACCCGTGCACCTCCACGAACCGATTGGCGAATAGCACGTGTGTGGGTGAGCGAATAACGAGTCGGAGCAATAACGACCTGTTGTTGCCGCATTAAGTTTGCCACCGGTGAAGGTGGTTCTTCACCATGGTGCCGTGCTTTGGGCATGACGATGAGCAAGACTCGGTCAGACCGTTCGTTGGCAGCCTCATGCAATGCTTGACCAATGTCTCCGGTTGTAGGGTCGCAAACAATCAGGACGTTTTCTCCTCTACGAATATCCATGCACGTCTTAATTACCGTTTGAGCGCTGATTTTTAGGTTTTCAGCCACTTCTTCTATAGAAAGTTCATCAAAAGCAATCAACTTTTCCGGTTGTTCTTCAGTTTGTGGAACTTCTGTGTCAAGATTTACTTCAATGGGTTCTTCCACCTCATCGATGACGTCCTCGAGTTCTTCATCGTCGACAGGAATTGGCGCAGATTTTTTTGCCTTACGAGAAAAAGGCCGCACCATAGTTTACCGTCGAGGCTTAACGACTTCAATGTGTGGCAGTATTTGCATTACAAACTCGACTCATTGACTCGAAAAATACCATACGAGTATTCATCATGGATGGAGGGATGGAGTGGGTATGCAGACATATTCAACGTTCATTGAACGGGTAAAAGACATTCATCGTCTAGGTGCGCTCCAAGGCCATCTTGGTTGGGACCAAGAGACGTTCATGCCTGCAAAAGGCTCTGAAG